>NZ_JAMYMZ010000001.1:0-339420 GCF_040318825.1 Mesorhizobium sp. M1006 | reverse complement strand
CGAATTGATCGACCACGTGCGCGAAGTGCTGAGGGCGGTGGATTGAGGAACGCGCTGCAGCTTTCCCTCCCCCTTGAGGGGAGGGTGGCCGCGAAGCGGCCGGGTGGGGTCGGCGCGGCAGCGCGCCAGCCTGACCTTCGGCCGCATAGGTGCCTGTGATGCCCCGGACCCGCGTGAGCTTCGAAATGCGCCAGAAGGCGTGCGCGCTTCGAGTTCATGCGACCAAAGGCGAATCGCTGCTTTGGTATGAACTGCGCGAATTGAAATCGGCCGGGATGAAATTCCGGCGCCAGTGTCCGATCGGGCCTTATATCGTTGACTTTGCCTGCCTTGCGGTAAAGCTGGTCGTTGAAGTCGATGGTGATCTGCACGAACAGGAGAAGGGCAAACGGCACGACGCCGTCCGTGATGCCTATCTGCGGTCGCTCGGGTTCGATATCTTTCGCGTCGATGAGCCCGATGTCATAAACAGCGCTTGGCATGTCGCACAGGTGGTCAAGGAGAAGGTCGCGCGCATGTCAGCCGACCCCACCCGACCGCTTCGCGGCCACCCTCCCCTCGAGGGGGAGGGGGACGCTGGCGTGCCGCAACCAATGAGGTTTTAGAATATGGCCGCCCCCGGCGAGAATCTGCGGATCAATTCAGACCGTTTGTGGGATTCGATAATGGAGATGGCGAAGATCGGCCCCGGCATTGCCGGCGGCAATAATCGCCAGACTGTTACTGACGAGGACGGCGAAGGGCGGCATCTGTTCAAGCGCTGGTGCGATGAGGCGGGGCTCGAAATGGGCGTCGACGAGATGGGTACGATGTTTGCCCGTCGCGAAGGCACCGACCCCAGCCTGCCGCCGGTCTATGTCGGCAGCCATCTCGACACCCAGCCGACCGGCGGCAATTATGACGGCGTGCTCGGCGTGCTCGGCGGCCTGGAGGTCGTGCGCTCGCTCAACGATCTCGGCATCAAGACTAAGCACCCGATCGTCGTCACCAACTGGACCAACGAGGAAGGCGCCCGCTTTGCGCCGGCGATGATGGCGTCCGGGGTGTTCGCCGGCGTGCTCGACCAGGCCGACGTCTATTCACATGTCGACAAGGACGGCAAGAAATTCGGCGAGGAGCTCGAACGGATCGGCTGGAAGGGCACCGAGAAAGTCGGTGAGCGCAAGATCCACGCCTTCTTCGAATTGCATATCGAGCAGGGCCCGATCCTCGAGGACGAGGGCATCGACATCGGTGTCGTCACCCATGGGCAAGGGTTGAAATGGCTGCAGGTGACGCTGACCGGCAAGGAGGCGCACACCGGCTCGACGCCGATGCCGAAGCGGCGCAATGCCGGGCTCGGCATGGCGCGGGTGATCGAACTGGTGCACGAGATCGCCATGGACTACCAACCCGACGCCGTCGGCGCGGTCGGCCATATGGAGGTCTATCCGAACTCGCGCAACATCATCGCCGGCCGCACCGTCTTCACCATCGACATCCGCTCGCCGGAAAAGGAAGTGCTCGACGCCATGGACGGGCGCATCCGCGAAGGCATCGACACGATCTGCGAAGCGCTCGACATCCAATATCAAATCGAGCAGGTCGGCCATTTCGATCCGGTCACTTTCGATCCGGGCTGCGTCAAGGCTGTGCGGGATGCGGCGGAGCGCCTGGGGTATACGCATCGCAATATCGTCTCGGGCGCCGGCCATGACGCTTGCTGGATCAACCGCGTCGCACCCACCGCAATGGTGATGTGCCCCTGCGTCGACGGTCTCAGCCACAACGAGGCCGAGGAAATCACCAAGGAATGGGCAGCGGCCGGCGCCGACGTGCTGTTCCATGCGGTGGTGGACACGGCGGTCATTGTCGAATGATGGGATAGCCTCGCAACGCCGCTCACAAGAAGCGCGAAGAGAATAAGGGAACAAGAAAATGTCCAAAGTCATCAAGAATGGCACCATCGTCACCGCCGACCGCACGTGGAAGGCCGACGTGCTGTTCAAGCACGGCAAGATCATCGGCATCGGCTCGGATTTGCATGGCGACCATGAGTTCGACGCCAGCGGCTGCTATGTGATGCCGGGCGGCATCGACCCGCATACCCATCTCGAAATGCCGTTCATGGGCACCTATTCGGCCGACGACTTTGAATCCGGTACCCGCGCGGCCCTTGCCGGCGGCACGACGATGGTCGTCGATTTCTGCCTGCCGGCGCCGCAGCAATCGCTGCTCGAGGCCCTGCAGATGTGGGACAACAAGACTTCGAAGGCGTCCTGTGACTATTCCTTCCACATGGCGATCACCTGGTGGGGCAAGCAGGTGTTCGACGAGATGGCCACCGTCGTCGACAGGGGCATTACCTCGTTCAAGCATTTCATGGCCTACAAGGGCGCGCTGATGGTCGATGACGACGAGCTCTATTCGTCGTTCCAGCGCTGTGCCGATCTTGGCGCGCTGCCGCTGGTCCATGCCGAGAATGGCGACGTGGTGGCGGCGCTGTCGCAGAAGCTGCTGGCGGCGGGCAACAGCGGCCCGGAGGGGCACGCCTATTCGCGCCCGCCTGAAGTCGAAGGCGAGGCGACCAACCGCGCCATCATGATCGCCGACATGGCCGGTGTGCCGCTCTATGTCGTGCATGTCTCCTGCGAGCAGGCGCACGAAGCCATCCGCCGGGCGCGCCAGAAAGGCATGCGGGTATTCGGCGAGCCGCTGATCCAGCACCTGACGCTGGACGAGAGCGAATATTTCAACAAGGACTGGGACCATGCGGCGCGCCGGGTGATGAGCCCGCCCTTCCGCAACAAACTGCACCAGGATTCGCTGTGGGCCGGCCTGCAGGCCGGGTCGCTGCAAGTGGTGGCGACCGACCATTGTGCCTTCACCACCAAACAGAAGCGCAACGGCGTCGGCGACTTCACCAAGATCCCGAACGGCACGGGCGGGCTCGAGGATCGTTTGCCGGTGCTGTGGACGACCGGCGTCAAGACCGGCCGGCTGACGATGAACGAGTTCGTCGCGGTGACCTCGACCAACATCGCCAAGATCCTCAACATGTACCCGAAGAAGGGCGCCATCGTCGAAGGCGCGGACGCCGACATCATCGTATGGGACCCGAAGCGCAAGAAGAAGATCACGGCCAAGAAGCAGCAGTCGGTGATCGACTACAATGTCTTCGAAGGTTTTGAGGTAACCGGCCTGCCGCGCTTCGTCTTCTCGCGCGGCGAACTGTCGATCGAGGAAAACGAGGTCAAGGCGAAGCCCGGCCATGGCGAGTTCGTCGCTCGCGAGCCGAACGCGGCGGTCAACCGGGCGCTGTCGACGTGGAAGGAGATTTCCGCGCCGCGCAAGGTGGAACGGACGGGCATCCCGGCGACGGGCGTTTGAGCTTGGCGAGCCACGGAGCGATTATCTCGATGGCCGCGGTGATCCTTGCCGCCGGGCCGGCGGCGGCTGACGTCCTTGCCGGCTCCTTTGGCAATGAGGTCGGTTGCGCTGGTGTACGGCTCGGTTATCAGGACAGCGACGATTATGTCGTGCTGACCGCCGACGGCGTCGAAACCTATGGCAGCGGCTGCCAGTTCGCACAGCGATTGACGACGGCGCCTGGCACCCTGTTGTTGAGCTCCAGCTGTTTCGCCGAGGGCGAGGAGGGCACGACGACGGATGTCGTCAAGGTCATCAACAGAGGAGGGGACGGTTTCTTCGTGACCATTCCCGGCCTTGAGGAGATAGGGCCGCTGAAATCATGTTCGTGACGGTGCCGATGACGACCGCTGCCTCGATGCCGGCGTCAGGCGACCAACCCGTCCAGTTCCGGCAGCAGGACGACGCTTTCCTGTTCGTTGGGATCGGTGCGGGCAATGACCGCCGAGGCGGGGCCGTCGCTCAGATTGGCCGGCAGATGCGGCACGCCGGGGGGAATATAGAAAAGATCGCCGGCCTTGACCACGATATGCTGTTCGAGCCGGTCGCCATACCAGGTATGGACTTCGCCGGAGAGCACATAGATCGCGGTTTCATGGTTTTCGTGCATATGCGCCTTGGCGCGGGCACCCGGCGGCATGGTCAGCAGATGCATGCAGATGCCGGACGAGCCGACTGTTTCGGCGGCGATACCGCCGAAATAACTCAGGCCCTGCTTGCCTTCATAAGAGCTTTCAGGGCGGATAAGATGGCAAGTCGGTTTGGGCGACATCGGGGCAACTCCGGGCGTCTATCTGATGGGACAAGGGCGTGTAAAACTGGGGCGCGTAAAACTGGGGCGAGTAGGACTGGGCGAGTGGAAAGCAACATCGGGGTAAAATCAATGGGATTCCGGCCGGCGCCGCAGTGGCCGGAAGCGACAGGCTACGGCCGATGACGGGAGTATCGCCAGCCGTTGTTTCGGCAAGCAAGCTTGGCCTGACCTTCCAGACCAATGATGGTCCGGTGCAGGCGCTGTCGAATGTCGACCTGACGATCGGCAAGGGGGAATTCGTGTCCTTCATCGGGCCCTCCGGCTGCGGCAAGACGACCTTGCTGCGCGTCATCGCCGATCTGGAGAAGCCGACATCGGGAGCCATCTCCGTCAACGGCATGACGCCCGAGCAGGCGCGCCAGAGCCGCGCCTATGGCTATGTCTTCCAGGCGGCCGCACTTTATCCGTGGCGCACGATCGAGCGCAATGTGGCACTGCCGCTGGAGATCATGGGCCTGTCCAGGGCGGAGCAGGCGGCGCGCATCAAGCGCACCCTCGACCTTGTCAACCTCAGCGGCTTCGAGAAGAAATACCCCTGGCAGCTTTCGGGGGGCATGCAGCAGCGCGCCTCGATCGCGCGGGCGCTCGCCTTCGACGCCGATCTTTTGTTGATGGACGAGCCGTTCGGCGCGCTGGACGAGATCGTGCGCGATCACCTCAACGAACAGCTGCTGGAGCTTTGGGAGCGCACCAACAAGACTATCTGCTTCGTCACCCATTCGATCCCTGAGGCGGTCTATCTGTCGACGCGCATCGTCGTCATGTCGCCGCGCCCGGGGCGTGTCAGCGACGTCATAGAATCGACGCTGCCGAAAAAGCGACCGCTCGATATCCGCGAGACGCCGGAGTTCCTGGCCATCGCGGCACGCGTGCGCGACGGGCTGAGGGCAGGGCACAGCTATGATGATTGAGGGCGCGCGCGACGGGCTTGCGCGTTCGACGCAGGAGGTGCATCGCCCTCGCGAGGGACGCGCTAACCGTGCTTTCGTCATCCTAGGGCGGAGCCGCCGCGAAGCGGCGTGCGCAGACCCTAGGATCCATGCCGTGATGTCGGGCGAAACGCGCAAGCGGTCGAGAATAAGCGTTACGCAGAGCGGTGCGGAGGGAGCCATTTTCAGCACCGTTGCGGAGCGGGAAGATAATGGCATGGATCCTAGGGTCTGCGCCGCGTCGCTTCGCTCCTTGCTTCGCCCTAGGATGACGAAAGCGTGGTGGGGCGCTCCCGATACGCACGCCGCTTCGCGGCGGTTCCGCCCTAGGATGACAAAAGCGCGGTCACCCTCACCCGGCCTCCGCTTCGCTCCAGTCACCCTCTCCCCGTTGGGGAGAGGAGGGCGCTTACCCGGCGAGGCCTGCTAGATGGACTCGTTTCGCGACAAGATCGTTCCGGTGACCTCGATCCTCCTGGGCGTTGTCGTCGTCTGGTACGTCATGGCCGTCATCCTCAACACGCCGTTCCAGCGCGATCTCGACCGCCGCGCCAATCAGACGCCGGGTATTGTGGAATTCATCGGCAAGACGCTGGTACAGCCGAAGCCGACGCTGCCGGCACCGCATCAGGTGGCGGTGAATTTTTTCGAAAACACCTTTCTGCGCAGCATCACCTCGAACCGCAGCCTTGTCTACAATGCCTGGGTGACGCTGTCGTCAACGCTGCTCGGCTTTGCTTTCGGCACGGCGCTCGGCATCGTCATCGCCGTCGGCATCGTCCATGTGGCGACGCTCGACCGCAGTCTGATGCCGTGGATCATCGCCTCGCAGACCATTCCGATCCTGGCGGTGGCGCCGATGATCATCGTCGTGCTGGCGGCGGTCGGCATCACCGGGCTTATCCCGAAGGCGCTGATCTCGACCTATCTGTCGTTCTTTCCGGTGGCAGTCGGCATGGTGAAGGGACTGCGCTCGCCCGAGCTTACCCATCTCGACCTGATGCACACCTATAATGCCAGTGCCTCGCAGACCTTCTGGAAATTGCGGGTGCCGGCTTCGGTGCCGTTCCTGTTTACCTCGATGAAGGTGGCGGTGGCCGCCAGCCTGGTCGGCGCCATCGTCGGCGAGTTGCCGACCGGCGCCGTCGCCGGCATCGGCGCCAAATTGCTCGCCGGCGCCTACTACAGCCAGACCATCGACATCTGGTCGGCTCTGGTTGCCGGGTCGGTGGTCGCGGCGCTGCTGGTGATGGTCGTCGGCATCGCCGGGCGCCTTGTCGACCGCGCCATGGGCGGGAGGCCGGCATGAGCTCCATCCTGAGCCTTTCCTCAATCACGCCTCGATCCTGGCAGGGGTATGCAGCGCTTGTCCTGCTTGCCGGCGCGCTGCTTCTTTGGCCGCTCGTCAGCGCTACGCCCGGTTACGGCATGGCAACTGCGGTTTTGATTTTCATTTTGCTGCTCGTGGCAATCGAGGCCGACAACTTTCCACCGATGATCGGGGTGGTGTTGCTGTTCCTTGGCGCGCATGGCGCAGCGTGGATGCTGCTCGCCGGCATAACCGGCAATGAGGGCAGCGCTCGCGCATCCTTCTATCTGCTGCTCGTCGCGGCGTGGTTTTTGGCCTGGCGCTGCGTAACGGTCTTGTCGTCGTTTCGCCCGACGTCGCGCTGGGCGTCAACCGCCCTGCGCCTGATCATTCCGGCCATCTTCGGCGCCTGGATCCTGATCATCTGGGAGGCGGTGACGCGTGGTGCCGGCATTCCCTTCATCCTGTTGCCGCCGCCAAGCGCCATCGGTGCACGCATCGTCGGCTCGTTGCCGGTGCTGGGGGCCGATGTCAGGCAGACCATCTTCAAGGCTGTTATCTTCGGCTATGTGGTGGGGAGCAGCGCCGGCTTCCTCGTTGCCATCGCCGCCGACCGCGTGCCGTTCCTGCGGCGCGGGCTTTTGCCGATCGGCAATATGGTGTCGGCGCTGCCGATCATCGGCGTCGCGCCGATCATGGTCATGTGGTTCGGCTTCGACTGGCAGTCGAAGGCAGCGGTGGTCATCATCATGACCTTCTTCCCGATGCTGGTGAACACCGTCGCCGGGCTTGCCGCCTCCGGCCATATGGAGCGCGACCTGATGCGCACCTATGCCTCGAGCTACTGGCAGACGCTGTTCAAGCTGCGGCTGCCGGCGGCGGCACCCTTCATCTTCAATGCGTTGAAGATCAATTCGACGCTGGCGCTGATCGGCGCCATCGTCGCCGAGTTCTTCGGCACGCCGGTGGTCGGCATGGGATTCCGCATTTCGACGGAAGTCGGGCGGATGAACATCGACATGGTGTGGGCGGAAATCGCAGTTGCAGCACTTGCGGGTTCGGTCTTTTATGGCGTGGTCGCTCTTTTCGAGAGAGCAGTCACGTTTTGGCATCCCTCTGTCCGTGGTGGATAGGGGCGGTGGGTTTAGGGCGCTAACTTCAGAGGGTAAAAACATGAAAAGACTTGTTGTTTCGATGCTGGCCGGCGCGATGTCGCTTGCCGCGTTCCAGGCGATGGCCGCGGACAAGGTGACGCTGCAGCTGAAATGGGTCACCCAGGCACAGTTCGCCGGCTATTATGTCGCCAAGGCCAAGGGCTTCTATGAAGCCGAGGGCCTCGACGTCGACATCAAGCCCGGCGGCCCGGACATTGCGCCCGAGCAGGTCATCGCCGGCGGCGGCGCCGACGTCATCGTCGATTGGATGGGCGGTGCGCTGGCTGCGCGCGAGAAGGGCGTGCCGCTGGTCAACATCGCCCAGCCATTCAAGAAGGCCGGCATGGAGCTGGTCTGCCCGAAGGACGGGCCGGTCAAGACGGAAGCCGACTTCAAGGGCCACACGCTCGGCGTCTGGTTCTTCGGCAACGAGTATCCGTTCTATGCCTGGATGAACAAGCTTGGCCTCAAGACCGATGGCGGGCCGGACGGCGTCACCGTGCTCAAGCAGAGCTTTGACGTGCAGCCGCTGATCCAGAAGCAGGCGGATTGCATTTCGGTCATGACCTATAACGAGTACTGGCAGCTCATCGACGCCGGCTATAAGCCGGAAGAGCTGACCGTCTTCAACTATTCCGCCATGGGCAACGATCTGCTCGAAGACGGGCTCTATGCCCTGGAGGACAAGCTCAAGGATCCGGCCTTCGAGGACAAGATGGTGCGTTTCGTGCGCGCTTCGATGAAGGGTTGGAAATACGCCGTCGACCATTCCGACGAAGCGGCCGGCATCGTCATGGACAATGGCGGCCAGGACGAGAATCACCAAAAGCGCATGATGGGCGAAGTCGCCAAGCTGATCGACAATGCCGATGGCAAGCTCGATCCGGCGACCTACGAGCGCACCGCCAAGGCGCTGCTCGACCAGAAGATCATCAGCAAGGAGCCTACCGGCGCCTACACGACGGCGATCACCGACAAGGCCATCAAATAGGGCTGTCAAACTGGCTTGTAGCGGAAAAGGGGCGGGCGACCGCCCCTTTTTAGTGGGAGGTAAAATAAACGTTACCGGCGGAAACATCCGCTCGCAAAATCGTTGTGCCGGTGCATCCGCCTCAAGGGTGTCACAACGGAGGTTTCCATGCGCATCCAGTCCTTCACGCCGATGCTTTCGGCGCTGGCCATTTCTGCAGCCATCTTCTCTGCTTCACCGGCCTTGGCCGAAACCATGAAGATGACGGCGACGCTCGATGGTGCTCAGCAGAACCCGCCCGTCACCACGAAGGGCAAGGGCACCGCCACGCTCAGGTTCAACACCGCCACCAAGAAACTCAGCTGGACCGTGAGATATTCCGGCCTCAGCGGGCCGGCGAAGGCCGCACACATTCACGGCCCGGCGGCAAAGGGTCAAAACGCCGATCCGGTGGTGCCGTTCGAAGGCAAGCTGAAGAGCCCGATCAAGGGTTCGGCGACATTGACCGATGCCCAGGCCACCGATCTTGAGGCTGGCAAATATTACGTCAACATCCACACCGCGGCCCATGCGGACGGCGAGATCCGCGGCCAGATCGAGAAGGCCAAATAGGCAGATCACGACGACAAAACAGGGCAATCATCCTGTTTTGTCAGGCCTTGTCGCGAATCTGGGACATCGTGCGGGTCGGCGTGATGGCTTCAGGGTCGAGCCGGATCTCTACGATCGACGGCTTGCCGCTGGCCCGCGCTCGCTCGAAGGCCGCCGCGAAGTCGGCGGTCTTTTCCACCGTCTCGCCATGGCCGCCATAGGCACGAGCCAAAGCAGAAAAGTCGGGATTCTTCAAGTCCGTGGCGACGACACGGCCGGGATATTCGCGCTCCTGATGCATGCGGATGGTGCCGTAGATGCCATTGTTGACGACGATGACGATGATCGGCAGCCCGTATTGCACGGCGGTGGCGAATTCCTGGCCGTTCATCAGGAAACAGCCGTCGCCGGCGAAGGCGATCACGTCGCGGTCGGGGAAAAGCTGCTTGGCGGCGACCGCCGCCGGCGTGCCGTAGCCCATCGAGCCGGATGTGGGTGCTGCCTGCGTGCCGAAACGCCGGAAGCGATGGTAGCGATGCACCCAGGTGGCGTAGTTGCCGGCGCCATTGGTGAGGATGGCGTCGTCCGGCAGCATCGTTTCGAGATAATTCATGATCGGCCCCATCTGGACGGCGCCGGGGCCGCTCTCCGGAGGCGTCGACCAGTCGAGATAGGCGGCGTGCAGCTTCGCTGCCTCAGCCGCCCACACCGGTGTTGCGGCCGGCTTGCGTCCGGCAAAGGCTTCGACGAAAGCGGCAGGCGAGGCATTGATCGCCAGCGCCGGCCGGTAGACGCGGCCGAGTTCGCCGGCGTCGGCATGGATATGGACCAGCGTCTGGTCGGGGTAGGGACTCTTCAGCAGCGTGTAGTCGGATGACGGCATCTCGCCCATGCGGCCGCCGATCAGCAGTACAAGGTCGGCCTGCTTGATGGCGGTTGCTACCTTGGGATTGATGCCGATGCCGACATCGCCGGCATAGTTCGGGTGGAGATGGTCGAACAGCATCTGGCGGCGGAAGGAGCAGCCGACCGGCAGCGA
This sequence comes from Mesorhizobium sp. M1006, assembly GCF_040318825.1. NCBI lineage: Bacteria > Pseudomonadati > Pseudomonadota > Alphaproteobacteria > Hyphomicrobiales > Phyllobacteriaceae > Mesorhizobium > Mesorhizobium sp. M1006. The sequence continues at coordinate 329,206 of NZ_JAMYMZ010000001.1, read as the reverse complement.
CCAGGCTTCGGCTATCGTCCGCATCCGTGCAACGGCCTGCGCGTCCCAGCGCGTACCGCCGAGGATGACGAAGGGCCGCTTTGCCTGGTTGAGCAACAGTTCCAGTGCGTCGAGCTCGACTTCGCCAGGCCGCGTCTCGACAGGGGTATAATGCCGGGCGTCCGGTGCCTCCGCGAGGCTGGTCAGCATGTCTTCGGGCAGCGAGATGACGACCGGGCCCGGGCGACCGGACGTCGCCACCGCAAAGGCGCGTGTGACGAATTCGGGTATGCGTGCGGCGTCGTCGATCTCGACCACCCATTTGGCGATATCGCCGAAGAACCTGACGTAGTCGACCTCCTGGAAGGCCTCGCGCCCCTTGGCGTGGCTGGCGACCTGGCCGATGAACAGGATGAGGGGGACCGAATCCTGCATCGCGATGTGGATGCCGGCCGAGGCATTGGTGGCGCCTGGGCCGCGGGTGACAAAGCAGATGCCGGGCCTGCCGGTCAGGCGGCCGTGGCAGTCGGCCATCATTGCGGCACCGCCCTCCTGGCGGCAGACGATTGTGCGGATCGGTGAATCATGCAGCGCGTCGAGCACCGCCAGATAGGATTCGCCAGGTACGCAATAGATACGGTCCGTTCCGTTGGCTTCGAGCGCATCGACGATGAGTTGTCCGCCGGTCTTCATTTTCCTGACCTCTCCAGTTCGGCAAGGATTTCTTCGGTGTGTTCGCCGAGACGCGGTGACGGACGTTCATAGACCAGCGGCGTGCCGGACATGACCATCGGCGCCCGCACCGAGGGCAAGAGATTGCCATGGCCGTCATCGAGGTCGAGCCGCATGCCGCGCGCGATGGTCTGCGGGTCGGCAAACATCTGGCCGATGTTGTTGATCGGGCTGGCCGGCACTCCGGCAGTCTCAAGTCTGGCCAGCAACGGGTCGCGATCGAAGGCTTTCAGCGCCTCGATCATATGCTCGCGCAGCTTTGCCCGGTTGGCGACGCGGGCGGGATTGGTGGCGAAGTCAGGGTTCGACGCCAGCTCATCGAGGCCGACGGCAGCGCAGAACTTTGCGAACTGGCCATCATTGCCGACCGCCAGGATGATGTGGCCATTTTTCACCGGCACCACTTCGTAGGGCGCGATGTTCATATGCGCATTGCCCATCTGCACCGGCGACTGTCCGGAGACGAGATAGTTGAGGTTCTGGTTGCCGAGCGTCGAGATCTGGGTGTCGTAGAGCGCCATGTCGATATGCTGGCCTTCGCCGGTCTTCTCGGCATGGCGAAGCGCCGCCTGGATGGCGATGACCGAATAAAGCCCGGTGAAAACATCTGAAATAGCGACGCCCGCCTTTTGCGGTTCGCGGCCGGCTTCGCCGGTGATCGACATCATGCCGGCCATGCCCTGGATGATGAAATCATAGCCGGCACGCGGCGCATACGGTCCCGACTGGCCAAAACCGGTGATCGAGCAATAGATCAGCCGCGAGTTGATTTTCCTCAGGCTGTCATAGTCGAGGCCGTATTTCTTCAGTCCGCCGACTTTGAAGTTTTCGATCAGCACATCCGATGTCGCGACCAGCCGGCGCACCGTCTCGGCACCCTCGGGCGTCGAGAAGTCGATGGCGATGGAGCGCTTGCCGCGGTTGCAGGAATGGTAATAAGCGGCCGAAAGGTTCTCGCCGTCATGGCCGATGACGAAGGGCGGTCCCCATTTGCGGGTGTCGTCGCCGCCGTCCGGGCTCTCGACCTTGATCACGTCGGCGCCGAGGTCGGCAAGCAGCTGTCCGGCCCATGGCCCGGCGAGGATGCGTGCGAGTTCGATGACGCGGATGCCTTTGAGCGGAGGCTCAGTCATGGATCACCGTGGTTGATCGAAAGCGCAGCCTCTATCAATCCCGCGCGCCGCTGTCACGGCCCTTGCAATGGGCCAGTATCACTGTGCCCTCAGCACGCGGTCGGCCCAGGCGGCAAAATCCTCCATGATGATGTCTCGGTTGACCTCGTTCAGGCTTTCGTGGCGGGTTTTGGCGTAAACCTTTGAAACAAGATTCGAAAAACCCATCATGTGCATCCGGCCGGCAAGATGGCTGACCGCCTTGCCGCCGTCCGAGGCCGGATCTTGCTCGCCTCCGACCAGATTGACGAACAGGTCGCGCCGCACGCCGGAAAAATTGCGGTCGCTGCCGCAATGCAGGGTCATCATGACGATGTCCTGCCACATCGACACCGATGCGTCCCAGCCGCAAAGCGGGTCGGCGATGTATTTCTCGACTTCAACGGCATCGCGCGACAGCCAGTCGAACGGCGTCCGGTGATTGGGCACCGCCTTGCCCCAGGCCCGGAACGTCAGCCGGGGCAGCAGGCGCGACGGCACGTCTGAGCCAAGCCGGAACTTTTCCCAACCAAGCATGGCCAGCGCGATTTGGCTGAGCAGTCCGGCCGAGAAATTGCCGTTCCAGATCGCGGCGGCATGGATGCGCGCCGAGTGGCGGAGGACAAAATTCAGCGCGACCGACGCGCCCAAGGAGTGGCCGAAGACGATGATCGGCAGACCAGGTTGTTCCCTGGCGATGAGATCATGGACGGCGGCGACATCGGCGATGACCTTGGCACCGCCATCCGCATCGGCGAACCTGCCAGGTGGCGCGTCGGGCGCCTTGGTGGCGCCATGGCCACGGTGGTCGTGCGCGTAGACCTGGTAGCCGCGCTCGCCAAGGAAATCGGCGAAACGGGCATAGCGCGCCGCGTGCTCGGCCAACCCGTGATTGACCTGGACAATGGCGCGCGGTTGGCCGATGGCGTGTTTCACATAAAGGTTGAGCTCGGCGCCGGTCGGCGATGCCAGCATCCTCTGCTTGTCAAATGGCATGTCTCGCTCCCGTCGGCGACTGTTGGGCGACGCAGCGATCGACGTCAAGGGACGTAGGGTACCCATTCGACGGTAGTTGACAGCATGCTGTCAATGTGATTACATGACAGCATGCTGTCAAATGGTCAGCGGCAGATTGGGGGTAAGACTATGAAAACCACCGGGCCATTTCGCGGCGTGCAATCTTGCTGGCGGGCTTCGCCTTCACGACGGCCACTCTGTTGTCAGGGATTGCTGCGTTCAGTCAGGAAACCAGGGAGATGACCATGATGACGTCCACTGTTCCAGGCCCGCAAGGCCAGCTTGCCACTTATAGGATCAACGCCGGCAATGGCCTGCCGATCATGTTCCTGCATGGAGATTGCAGCCGCGCTTCCCACTGGGACCGGGTGATGCAGCTCTCCGTCGAAGGCCGCGAGGCGGTAGCCTTCGATTTTCGCGGTCATGGCGCCTCCGCGCCGGCGCAGGACGGTGACTATGGTTATGACGGTCGTGCAATGGATGTCGGTGCCGTGGCCGACGCGTTTGGCCTGAAGCGGTTTCTCATTGTCGCGCACAGCGGCGGCGGTGGCGTGGCGCTCGCTTATGCCGCCAGCCATGCCGACCGGGTCGCCGGTGTCTTGCTCGTCGACCCGGCGACCGATCCTCGTGCGCTGCCGCAGGCGATTCGTGACGGCTTTGTCCGCGATCTGGCCGGTCCGCAAGGCCGTGATGTCCTGAACGCCTATTACACGTCGATTGCCGGCCCTAACGCGGTTGTTCGCCAGCGTGTTCTGGCCGATGCGGCAGTGGTCGATCCGGCGGCGAGGGCAGGTGTCGGCAAGGCACTGGCCGAATGGAACCCGGAGCCGGCACTCGATGCGTATCGCGGGCCTATGTTCGTATTGGCTACCGAGGCCAGTGACACTCCAGCCGCGCTCTACCGGCTGCGCACGGACATTCCGCGCCAGATCGTGGCGGGCAGCGGCCATTGGGTGATGCTTGACAAGCCCGAGGTCGTAGCCGAAGCCGTTAATAATTTCGTCGCGACCATCGAGGCCGGCCAGAAATGACGACCAGGACCGAAGCGGCAAATGTGCTCACCGAACTGGTGCTTGCCGTGTTCAGGATGAACGGCAGTTTTCTGGATGCGGCCGACCGGCTGGCCGCTCCAACCGGGCTGACGGCAGCGCGCTGGCAGGTTTTGGGTGCAGTTTTGAAGGAGCCGAAATCTGTGGCCGACATCGCCCGCGACATGGGTCTCGCCCGTCAGAGTGTACAGCGGCTGGCCGACATACTGGCTGCGGAGGGGCTTGCCGCCTACGCCGACAACCCGGCGCATCGCCGCGCCAAGCTGTTGTCGATAACCGATGCCGGCCGGGCAGCGGTCAAGAATATCGGCACACGCCAGCATGTTTGGGCGAACCGCGTTTCGGAGGGTATGGACGCCGACGTGCTGAAAGCCTCGCTTGATCTGCTGCGCACCCTGACGGAACGGGTGGAGGCGAGCGGATCCTGATCGACCACGCGGGAGCCGTCTCAATGCGCTGGCGATTGTTTTTACGGCCGGCGAAAGAAATCGTAATTCTGACATGTCGCAAGTTTCTAGCTTGCGGCGTGAATCACGAGGAGTGCCGGAATGCGGATTTGGGCGATATGGGGGGCGGTGTTTCTTGCGTTTGCTGGCGCAAGCGCGGCGCGGGCCGATGTGAAGATGACCGGCTCTTTCGTCGCCGATGCCGCCTGTCCGGCAACGCAGGCGATCAAGAGCGGCAAGAATCCCGGCAATGTCTCGACCGCGGCTGGTCAGAGTTATGATCTGCTGGCCGGCAACAAGGACGCGCCCACGCACTACCTCATTCGCGTGCCGGGCGCCGATCCGGAGCGCCGCTGGGTCAAGATCAGCTGCGGTCATGTTTCGGGCGGCAGCGCGTCGACGATGCCGGCTGCACCGGCGCCTGCCGAGCCGAACAAGCCATCGGCGTCCGGAAAGCCGGAATATGTCTTCGCGCTGAGCTGGCAGCCGGCTTTTTGTGAGACCAAATCCAGCAAGGCCGAATGCCGTGCGCAGACCGCCGCCGGTTTCGATGCGACCCACTTCACCTTGCATGGATTGTGGCCGCAGCCGAACGGAAATTTCTATTGCCAGGTCGCGGCAAGCGACAAGGCGAACGACGATCCGGCACACTGGCGGGATTTGCCGTCGGTCACTCTTGACCCGAAAACGCGAGCGGAACTCGACCAGGTGATGCCGGGCACCGCGTCCGCCCTCGAAAGGCATGAATGGATCAAGCACGGCACCTGCTACGGCAAGAGCCAGCAGGAGTATTTCGCCGACGCCTTGAACCTGATGCGCGCGATGAATGCGTCGCCGGTGCGCGATCTCTTCATCAAGAACATCGGCAAGCAACTGACATCCGATCAGATACGCAGCACCTTCGACAGTGCCTTCGGCAAAGGCGCGGGCGACCGGGTCCGCGTGTCCTGCGTGGTCGATCCCTCGAACGGCAGGCGGCTGATCGGCGAACTGACGCTCGGCCTGACCGGCCCGATCGCTTCGAACGCTTCGCTCGGTGCCCTGCTGCTTGCCTCGGCGCCGACAGCCAAGGCTGGCTGCCCGAAGGGCGCGGTCGATGCCGTCGGGTTCCAGTAAACAGGCCGTACGCGACTGTCGCTTTGCACCGGGGATGGTATGATCCCGGGGGGCATCATTCATAGGGGGTGGCGATGAGTGGTATGACGGGCGGCGCGCTGGCGCGGCTGGCGTTCTGGGCCAAGGGCATGACGGCGATCCGCGACGGCCATATGGAGTGGCCGGGCTTTTCCTACACCGAAGTGGAGTGGGCTCGCATGACCACGCTCGCCAAACCCGTCGGCGGCGGCACCTACCAATTGTTTACGCTGGTCAACGCGGCGATCTTCATCGCCATCGCCGCGCTCGGGATGTTCTGTGTCTTCCTGCCGCTGGCGGCGCTGCTGTTCCCGGTACCGGCCGAAACCAGTGCGCTCAAGTTTTCGCTGCTCCTGGCGGCATGCGCCTTCCTGATCATCGGCATCGGCCTGCCGATTTCGCTGCGTCTTTCGACCACGCTCGTGGCGCCGAAGGCAATGCGGGCCGCGCTTGTCGCCGTGCCCGGCGACCAGGCGCTTGCGGCAAAAGTGTCATGGCAGATCAATCGGATCACGCTCGTGCTCTGCGGCCTGCTGGTACCGGGCATTCTTCTGTTCATTGCCTACGATATCGAAGCCGGCCCGATTATTACCGCGTTGAAATGGCTGGCGATCGCGCTGATGGCGGTTTCGGTTGCGATCGGCGGATGGCAGCGGCGCAAACAATCCTGATTGAGCCAATCGCAGGCCTGGGCAGCGTTACGCGCCGGCGCTGCGCTCCGGCCTGGTCCATGTGTTGCGGGCGTCTGCTTCGTTGCCGCCCGGTTCCCCGACAACGCGATCGCGTCCCGTGGATTTGGCCTTGTAGAGACGCTGGTCGGCCAGCGCAAAGAGATCGGCAAGGCAACGGGTCGTCTCGCTGACCGTCGAGATGCCGGCGCTGACGGTAATGTCGAACCGGCTGGTGCTCGCGGACGTCTTGACCGCTTGCCTGACGGTTTCACCCAGCAGCCTGGCGAGCGGCTGCGGACGCCAGCCGAGGATGGCGAATTCCTCACCGCCGATCCTGAACAATTGATCTTCGGTCCCGACAAGTTCGCCAAGCAAAATCGCCAGGGCTTTCAGCACCTTGTCTCCCTCGGCGTGGCCGAAGCGGTCGTTGATCGATTTGAAGTGGTCGACATCGATGATCAGCAGGCTGAGCGGCCTGGCGGTCCGCAGGCTGGCGGCGACGGCGGCCTCGCCATCGCTGTCGAAGCGCCCCCTGTGCAGGAGGCCGGTGAGGCCGTCGCGACCAACATGCTCGACCAGCGCCTCATAGCGCTCGCGATAGGTCAGCGTGTCGAAAATGTCGGAAAGCCCGCGCGGCGCCGGCACCTGCCGCGCCTCGAACCACCTGATATAGGCGACCAGCATGGTGCTGTAGACCAGGGCCGCTGCCATCTTGGCGAACCAGCCGCCGAAGAACACCGCGACCGGCGCACCGGTGACGAAATGCAGCGCCGTGAAAAAGCCTGCCTGGTCGAAGGTGAGCACGCAGGCGACGGAGACCAGGATGCGGGTGAAAAGCGCCTCGCGCAGGTATTTGCCGAGCTTTTCATAGAGCAGAATGATCAGGATGGCATCGACGAACAGCAGCGTCGTGCCCCACACCATCAGCCAGCCCATCTCATCGATGAAGCCGATGTCGGGAAGCTTGCCGTCGGGCAGCGGTGCGATGTCGTGCAGGCGCAGGATCAGCACGAGCCCGACCATCAGGGCATTGCCGAGCAGCAGGCCGTAAATCGGCTGCCGGACAGTTGCCGCGTCCTCCTTGATGTAGAGCAGGAGAAGCATCACCAGCTTGCCGGAAAACAGCACGGCCGAACCCGGCGATACCATGCCGAACGGCAGCGCGACGTAGAAGACGCTGGCGAGATAGGTTTCCAGGAAATGCATGACGCCAAGGGCGCAAACAAAGACGCCGAGGCCGATGCGGCCCCTGAACCGGAAAAGCGTGACCATGATGCCGAAATAGAGAACCGCTTCGGCAAAAAGCAGGAAACTGTTCAACACGGCCCGATCTCTCTCCCCGAAATCGCGGCTGCCAGCGATTTCCCATCCAACATTGTTTGACGCGGAATGATTAACCGGAGCTTTCGCCTGGGCGCCGGCACGAAATGAAGCGGCTAAGCGTTTGCGGCTGCGACCAAATCCGCCTGGAGCGGGTCATCGTTTCACGGAACCGCTGAACCGCTCCATCTTTTTTGTTTTGACGCAATTCCGGACGGAAAACCGTTTCACGGTTTTTCCTGGAATTGCTTTAGGGCCAAAACTGTTTGCCGTTCGCGGCTGCATCGCTTACATAGCCCCCAACTTCCATCCAATCCGACATCAGTCGACTTTTCAGGGAAAGCGCGCGTGGCACGCCAGTTCATCTATCACATGGCCGGCCTCAACAAGGCCTACGGCACCAAGAAGGTGCTCGAGAACATTCATCTGTCCTTCTACCCGGACGCCAAGATCGGCATCCTCGGCCCCAACGGCGCCGGCAAGTCGACGATCCTCAAGATCATGGCCGGCATCGACAAGGAGTGGAGCGGCGAGGCCTGGCTGGCCGAGGGTGCTACCGTCGGTTACCTGGCGCAGGAGCCGGCGCTCGATCCGAACAAGAACGTGTTCGAAAACGTCATGGAAGGCGTCGCCGCCAAGACCGCCATCATCGAGCGCTACAACGAATTGATGATGAACTATTCCGACGAGACGGCGGACGAGTCGGCCAAGCTGCAGGACGAGATGGACCGGCTCAACCTGTGGGATCTCGAACAGCAGGTCGAGATGGCGATGGAGGCACTCGGCTGCCCGCCCAAGGAGGCCGATGTCACCAAGCTGTCGGGCGGCGAACGCCGTCGCGTCGCGCTCTGTCAGTTGCTGCTGCGCCAGCCCGACCTTCTGCTGCTCGACGAGCCGACCAACCATCTCGACGCCGAGACGACGGCGTGGCTGGAAAAGCATCTGCGGGCCTATCCGGGCGCGGTGATGATCATCACCCACGATCGCTACTTCCTCGACAATGTCACCGGCTGGATCCTCGAGCTCGATCGCGGCCGCGGTATCCCCTACGAAGGCAACTACACCAAATATCTCGAAGCCAAGGCCAAGCGGCTCAAGCAGGAAGGCCGCGAGGACGATGCGCGCCAGCGGGCGATCGGCCGCGAGCGCGAGTGGATCCAGTCCAGCCCGAAAGCCCGGCAGACCAAGTCGAAAGCCCGTATCCAGGCCTTCCAGGATCTGCTGGATGCAGCCGACAAGCGGCGTCCGAGCGATACCCAGATCGTCATTCCGCATGGCGAGCGGCTCGGCAATGTGGTGATCGAGGTCGAGGGCCTGTCGAAGGGCTTTGGCGACACGCTTTTGATAGACGATCTCGAATTCAAGCTGCCGCCCGGCGGCATCGTCGGCGTCATCGGCCCGAACGGCGCCGGCAAGACGACGCTGTTCCGCATGATCACCGGCCAGGAAAAGCCCGATGCCGGCACCATCCGCGTCGGCGAGACGGTCAAGCTCGGCTACGTCGACCAGAGCCGCGACGCACTCGACCCGACCAAGACGGTCTGGGAAGAGATCTCGGGCGGCGCCGAAGTGGTCAAGCTCGGCAAGTTCGAAGCCAACACCCGCGCCTATTGCGCGTCGTTCAATTTCCGCGGCGGCGACCAGCAGCAGAAGGTCGGCAACCTGTCCGGCGGCCAGCGCAACCGCGTGCATCTGGCAAAAATGCTGAAGACCGGCGGCAATGTGCTGCTGCTCGACGAACCGACCAACGATCTCGATACCGAAACGCTGGCCGCGCTCGAAGACGCGCTCGAGAGCTTCGCCGGCTGCGCCGTCATCATCTCGCACGATCGCATGTTCCTCGATCGCCTGGCGACGCACATCCTCGCCTTCGAAGGCGACAGCCATGTCGAATGGTTCGAAGGCAATTTCGAGGACTACGAGCAGGACAAGATCCGCCGGCTTGGGCCTGAGGCGGTCAATCCGCACAGGATGACGTATAAGCGGCTGACTCGGTAACAACGGATTGGTTGCAAGCGCCCCAGGCTGCTCGTAGAATTACCGGAAGGAGATAAACATGCTTAATGTCGAGCTTCCTACCGCGCTGGAAAAACGCCTCGAGATCGTCGCAAGGAAAACTGGCCGGACAAAACATGACGTAGTCGTTGAGGCCATTGTCGAGCAAATTCAGGATCTGGAAGACGGACTAATCGCCCTCGAGCGCCTTAACGATGGTGAAGGTGAATGGCTTTCTCTGGCCGAAGCTAAGGAACGACTGGGATTGGACGCAAGCGACCGCAGTGACGGTTGATCGTGTGGACAATTCGTGTCGAGAAGCGTGCACTGAAGGATATCTCCAGATTGCAAAGGTCCGATCAGCGTCGGATTGTGGACTTCCTGGAAAACAGGCTCGCCTCGCGCGATAATCCACGCGAACTTGGCGAAGCGCTAACAGGACCACTGGCAGGTCTCTGGAAATATCGTGTGGGCTCATTCCGAGTTCTGACAAGGATCGATGATAGCGCTGTCGCGATTTGGGTGGTTCAAGTAGGCGACCGTCGCGAGGTCTATCGATGAATACAGTCGCGAAGGTGAGGCCCGACTGGTCCGCCGCCCTCTACCTGAAATTCGAGGATGAGCGCACCCGGCCGGCGCGCGATCTCGTCGCGCAGGTGCCGGTGCCGGAACCGCGCCGGGTGGTCGACATTGGCTGCGGGCCGGGCAATTCGACCGAATTGCTGGTCGAGCGCTGGCCGCGGGCGCAGATCAGTGGCTTCGATACCTCGCCCGACATGATCGAGAAGGCCAGGGCGCGCCTGCCCGGTGTCAGCTTTGCCTTGGCGGATGCGGCGGCGTGGCAGCCGAACGAACCGGTCGACGTGATCTTTGCCAATGCGGTGTTTCAATGGCTGCCGGAGCATCCGGCGGTCTTCCAGCGGTTGATGGGATTTTTGGCGCCCGGCGGCGCGCTTGCCGTGCAGATGCCGGACAATATGGCCGAACCTTCGCACCGGCTGATGCGGGAGACCGCGGCCGAGATGCCGTTTGCCGAAAAGCTCGAGCGCGCGGCCCGCGCGCCGCTGCCGCCGGTCGCGTTCTATTACGACCTTTTGTCGCCATTCTCGGATCGGCTCGATGTCTGGCACACGATCTACAACCATCCGCTGGCCGATGCCGAGGCGATCGTCGAGTGGGTGAAATCGACGGGGCTGAAGCCGTTCCTCGATCCTCTCGACGAAAACGAGCGGCAGCTTTTCCTGAAGCACTACGCGGCCGGGATCAGCGAAGCCTATCCGAAAACGGCAAGCGGCAAGGTGTTGCTGCGCTTTCCCCGTCTCTTCATCGTGGCGCGGCGTTCCGCTTAGAAACTCTTAGCTACACCCAAAAAACAGCCAGCAGCGGATGCTTGACCGGCCTTCGCCGTCATGCGCATCTCGCTGGGGCACGGCCCTTCATGGGCCATGGGGGTGGATGATGACACTGAAAAAGATGGGTTTCGGCGGCAGCATTTGTGCGGCCGCTGTGCTTGCCTTGTCTCTATCGGCGGAGGCCAAGCGAGCGCGCTGCTTCACCAGCGACGACGGCTATTTCTCGTGCAGCTATCGGGCGCTGGACGATGCCGGCAGCTTTCGCATCTCGGCGCCGGGCTATCCGACCTACGTCCTGGAAATCGACGGACCGGGTTTTGCCTATGGCTATGTCAATCTCGGCCGCCGCAACGTGCCGCTGCCCGGGCAATTCGTGCGCAGCCGCGATGACGGTGCCTGCTGGAACAACCCGCAGACCAATACCAAGCTCTGCGCCTGGTAAAGACCCGTCCCAGGGACTTGATTTAAGCCGGCATAAACTGGCTAGGTGCAAAAGAGGTTGCGCCGAGCTTTTTGCGGCGTCGACATGAAGCCGCAACGCCTGCGCACGGGACGAACTGGAAATGCATCGCGTCATCATCAGCGGCATCGGCGTTGAAATCCCCGAAGCCTTGATCACCAATGAGGAACTCGTCGCCAGCTTCAACAGCTGGGTGGATATGGAAAACGTCCGCCGCGAGGTGTCGGGCGAGCCGCTTCTGCAGAAATCGGACAGTGCCTTCATCGTCCATGCCTCGGGCGTCCAGACCCGCCATGTCATCGAACGGGAAGGCATCCTCGATCCGACCCGCATGGCGCCGCGTTTCGCGGCGCGGCCCGACGATGCGCTGTCGCTGGAGGCCGAGTTCGGCATCGCTTCGGCCCGCAAGGCGCTCGATCATGCCGGGCTGAAGCCTGGCGACATCGACCTGGTGATCTGCTCGGCCTCGCACCATCAGCGGCCCTATCCGGCGATCGCCATCGAAATGCAGCAGGCGCTGGGCACGAAAGGCGCCGGCTTCGATATGGGGCTTGGCTGCTCTTCGGCAGCGGCGGCGTTGCACATCGCCGTCAATCTGGTGCGGGCAGGGGCGCATAAACGCGTGCTGGTGACGACGCCGGAGATCATCACCGGGCATCTCAATTTTCGCGACCGGCAGACGCATTTCATCTTCGGCGACGCTTCCGTGTCGATGATCGTCGAAGGGCTCGCCCAGGGCGAGAAGCGGCCGGGCCGCTTCGAGGTGCTGGATACGCGCGCCTGGACGCAGATGTCGAACAGCATCCGCACCAATCTCGGTTACTATACCCGCGCCACCCAGGACGATCCGTACATGATCGATCTGGAAGGCAATCTGATCAAGCAGATCGGCAACAAGGTGTTCAAGGAAGTCACCGTTGCCGGCCACAAATTCATCGTCGAGTTCCTGGCCGAGCACGGGCTGACGCCGCAAGCGATCCGGCGCTTCTGGCTGCATCAGGCCAATGCGCGGATGAACGCCATGATCCTGAAACTGTCGTTCGGCCATGACGTCGACCACGACCGCGCGCCGATGGTGCTGGAGCGCCTCGGCAACACCGCCGCCGCCGGCGCCATCATCGCCCTGTCGGAGAACCATGCCGACATGAAGGCCGGCGACTACGGCCTGCTCTGCGCCTTCGGCGCCGGCTACTCGATCGGCGGCGCGCTATTGCGCATGCTTTAGATTTTTTGTTTTACGCATGTCGTGTCCCAAAACCACTGCACACCCTCGGTTCAAGCCCGAGGGCATGCTTTTGGGCGACATGCATTAGCCCGGCGCGAACGGCACCAGCATCGGAACGCGCCTGGCATAGTCGTCGTAAGCGCTACCCAGTTCACCGCGCAGAAAACGCTCCTCCAGCCTTGCCTTCATGACGATGCCGACGGTGATGAGGATGGCGCCGGCAACGCCCCAGACAGTGCCTTTCGCCGCCATGGTGGCGAGGATCGCCAGAAGCAGGCCGGTATAGATCGGGTGGCGCACCAGCCGGTAAGGGCCGGTGTCGACGACGCGATGCGCGGCCTTGGCGGTGACCGTGGCCGACCACAGGCGGCCAAGATGCAGCCGCGCCCACCAGGCAAATGCCAGACCGGCGGCAATCAGCGCCACGCAGATCCACGCTTCGGCAAGGTTCGGCGTCCAAAGCCTCAGCGGGCCGGCATAACCGTGCGCCGGGATGAAGAGCAGGATCGTGCCGAGCACCATGACGGCGCGGGATGGAAGCTCCACCCCGAAGCCGGCGCGTTTTTCGGCCCGGTCGGCCCAGAAGGCGGCCGCGGCCCATGAAACCACCCAGAGCAGCCAGAGCTGTGCGATTGCCGATGCGGGATGCATGATAAACCTCAGCGGGCTTGACCTGACCGATATTATCAACCGATGCAGCGCGGCAGCAATGCGGCACGCTTTTGCATGAGGCTGGTTCAACCATGACGCTGGTGGTGCCGACCCGTATCAGCCGTCTTGATTGGAGCATCAACGCTTTCGACTGGACCCTATGAATCGACTTCGGCTAACTGCATCCGGCAGCTAGGAATGAAACCAATGCCGGATATGTTTCCCGAAGCCGAAACTCCGGTCGAGATCGTCCCGTCGCGAAAACTCGCCGCCAGGGTGGCGGCGCTCTATCTCGCATCATTCGATCGTTTTGAGACACGAGCGGTGGATACGCTGCAACTCGGTTTCGACGGCATCGACGGCGATTTCCACGCCGGCACGACGCGGCGCTCCGGCGGGCGGGAACCCTGGTATCCGCGCGGCACTGAGATGCGCAACGAACGGCAATTGTCGATCGTGGCTGCGGACGAACTGGCAATCGTCGCCGAACGGATGGGCATCGCCGAGATCAAGCCGGAATGGATCGGCGCCAATCTCCTGATCGACGGCCTGCCGCGCCTCTCCATGCTGCCGTCCGGCACGCTGCTGTTCTTCAAAGGCGGCGCGACCGTCAAGATCAACGCGCAGAACGGGCCTTGCCGGATCGCCGGGCGATCGGTCGCCGAAAATGCCGGGATGGCCGACCATGAGGCCGGCGCGCTGCTGTTCCCGAAGGCGGCGAAGCGGTTGCGCGGGCTCGTCGCCTGGGTCGAGAAGCCCGGCACGATCGCGGCCGGCGAGGAGATTTCGGTGCGCGTGCCCGAGCAGTGGATTTACCGGGCCTAGTCCAGGCAAGGCGACCTCTAGTCACGGCGTATTTTGTTCTTGCTTTGTGCCGGCAGCTATGCTACTAATTTGGGTATGGTGCCAATTGGGCTCCAACGACCCGCCCGCGAGGCGGGTTTTTTATTTCAGGCTTTGAAAGTTCCGATGCTGCCGACCTGAGGTCGGCGGGACAGCGCCCCTCTGTCCTGCCGGACATCTCCCCCACGAGGGGGGAGATTGGCCGTCACCTCTCGATTTCGCTAATCACAACAGTGAAGAGCGCAGAACTCGACGCGTGTGCCTGCCGTCGCTCTACGCCTCATCCTCATCGTCGAGCAGACGGGTGGCGCGCCAGCGGGTGAGCACATTGTTGGTCTGTTCGATGACGAAGAAGCGCGCGGAATCGCGGTCATAGCCTTCGGCCAGCAGCTTTTCGTAGTCGGTGTGGGCGTGGCGAATATGCGCTATCGTCGCCAGCCACACGGCAATGCTCGGCGGCAAGGTCTTCATGTGCACGGCGCCGGCATCGGCCCGGATCTTTTCCATGTCGGCATAGGGCGCCAGCGGCAGCAGCGCTGTCAGTGCCTTGGCGATGGCGCGGCGGCGGCCGGTCGGCGCGCTCATCACTCCACCGGCCCTGGCTCGTCCCGCCCGGCGATGGTCGCATCGGCAAAGGCATCGGTCGAGGCGAAATAGGGCTTGATGTCGATGACCGGCGTGCCGTCGAGCACGTCGATGGCGTCGAGATCGATGCGGCCGGTGTCGATGTCGAGGGCAACCAGCTTGGCGACATGCAGTCCGACAGGATTCGGCCGGGCAGGGGAGCGCAGTGAAAAGACGCCTTTCGGCCCTGTGGCATGGCGGGGTTTCTGGACAATCAGTTGCCGCGGCGCATGGTGCAGCCAGGACAGGACGATCACGTGGCTGGCGCGTTCCAGCCCAAGCAGGCCATCCCGATAAAGCGGGTCGATGACCAAGTGCGCCGGCTGTTCCGTCTCCCGCGCCGCCTTCATGTTTTTGGGGCAAGTCTCCCGCGTGATCCAAGGCGAAGCGATGCGGCCGATGAAGACGACATGGCCATCCGGCGGCATCGTTGCCGGGTCGGTTTCCAGGAGCTTTTCGCCGCTGCGCGTTTCGAACATGGTTCTCGCCCCGATCATGCGTCCGTTTTTGCGCGATCCGCCACGCATGCGTCATTTTCTTGTCCGGAAGCGACATAGCGCTTGCAAGCCTATCCAAACCGACATAAACATATGTTTATATCTTTTCAAAGAGAATGCTCGCATGCATGTCGCTCTCGACACGATGGTAGATACATTGAAGGCGGCGGCGGAATCCAGCCGGCTGCGCATATTGGCGCTGCTGTCGCGCGGCGATCTGACCGTGTCCGATCTCACCGAAATCCTCGGCCAGTCGCAGCCGCGCGTCTCGCGCCATTTGAAATTGCTGCTGGAGGCCGGGCTGATCGGCCGCTACCAGGAGGGCTCGTGGGCGTTCTTCCGGCTATCGGATTCCGATGCGTCGCGCGATTTCGTGCTCAGGCTGGTCTCCGGCATCCGCGGCGCCGATCCGCAGGTCGAGCGTGATCTCGAACGGCTGGCCGCAGTCAAGCGCAAGCGGCAGGACCGGGCTGCCGAATATTTCTCGGTAAACGCCGCAAGCTGGGACCATATCCGCTCGCTGCATGTGCCGGATCGCGCCGTCGAAGCAGCTCTCATCAAGCTCGTCGGCAAACGGCCGTTCCAGTCGATGCTCGATCTCGGCACCGGCACCGGACGGCTGCTCGAGATCTTTTCGCCGCTCTATCGGCGCGGTGTCGGCATCGACATGTCGCGCGAGATGCTGACGGTGGCGCGCGCCAATCTCGACAAGGCCGGCGTTTCGAATGCGCAGGTGCGCCAGGGCGACATTTTCGCGCCGCCGGTCGAACGCGACGCCTTCGATCTCGTTACCATCCATCAGGTGCTGCACTATCTCGACGATCCCGCCCGCGCCATCCGCGAGGCGGCGCGTCTGCTGCGCCCGGCCGGCCGGCTGGTGATCGTCGATTTCGCGCCGCACGCGCTGGAGTTCTTGCGCGAGGAGCACGCGCATATGCGTCTCGGCTTTTCCGACCGGCAGATTGGCGACTGGTTTTCCGAGGCCGGCCTCGACCTCGAGGACAGTCAGGAATTCGAGCCGCGCGGCGGCAACGAGGCCAAGCTCACCGTCAAACTCTGGCTCGGCCGCGATCGGCGCATGCTGATTGCCGAGCCTTCCAACGACAGACAACCGGCCAATGCGTATCCGATAGGGGAAACCGCCTGATGAACCAGTTCCGCTTCTCCCGCCGCCCCGACATCGGCGACAAGGTCAGGGTTTCGTTCGAGTTCTTTCCGCCGAAAAACGATGAGATGGAAGCAAGGCTGTGGGACACGGTCACCCGGCTTGAGCCGCTTAAGCCGAAATTCGTCTCGGTCACCTATGGCGCCGGTGGTTCGACCCGCGAGCGGACGGCCCGCACCGTCAAGCGCATCCTCAATGAAACGACGCTGACGCCGGCGGCGCACATGACTTGCGTCGATGCGGCGCGTCACGAGGTCGATGCGGTGATCCGGGAGTTCGCCGATATGGGCGTCAAGCGTTTCGTCGCCCTGCGCGGCGATCCGGCCGAGGGCGTCGGCGCGGCCTACCGGCCGCATCCGGAAGGCTATGCCAATGGCGCCGAACTGGTTGATGCGCTGAAGGGCGCCGGCGATTTCGACATATCGGTCTCGGCATATCCGGAAAAGCATCCGGAAAGCCCGGATTTCGCCACCGACTTCGACATGCTGAAGCGCAAGGCCGACAACGGAGCGACGCGGGCGATCACCCAGTTCTTCTTCGACAACGATCTCTATGAGCGCTATGTCGAGCGGGCACGGCGGGCCGGCATCTACATACCCATCGTGCCGGGCATATTGCCGGTGCACAATTTCACCCAAGTCGCCAACTTCTCGGCGCGGTGCGGCGCCTTGGTGCCAGCATGGCTGGCCGAGCGTTTCGATGGGCTGCAGAACGATCCGCAAACGCATGCGCTGGTGGCATCTGCCGTGGCCGCCGAGCAGGTGCTGGACCTTGTCGAGCGCGGCGTCGGCGATTTCCACTTCTACACGATGAACCGAGCCGATCTGGTCTTCGCCATCTGCCACATGATCGGCATCAGGTCGCACGAAGTCGAGGCGGCGGGATCAGCCGCGGCGTAAGGCGGCAAGCTCCTTTTTAAAATGTCAAAGATCGGGGGAATGCAAAAGGCCGGGCAAAATGCCCGGCCTTTTCAAATGGTTTGGAGTATTCGGTGCTGGTCTTCCCCCGCTCAGCGGCCTTATGGAAGGACGCCCATAATGAGGGCGCCGATGAATGCAAACGCAGCACAAATCATCAATGCGTTGATCGGCCTCGTCAGTCCCATGTCATAGCCTCCTCTTAAAGAGCTATGGCGAGAGTCTAGGGTCATTTGTGCCACAGGCAAGCAGAAACTTTGCTGCAATGCGACGAGATTGTGGAATTTGCGACCTGCCGTTTGCCGTTAGGCATTGAAACTCTTTGTCAAAAGCCGGCTCGGGACCTGTGAATAATTTGTGGCAAAGCCGTGGCAGCAGCGAGAATGGCAGCGCTACCGCGGCGGAAAATCGGAATCGATTTTCGAATGGCTGAAGATTCGACGCATCCTTTGCGCATCCAACCGGATGCTGCACGCTATACGCACGCTATACGAATGCGGTGGGCAACCGGCACCGTTGTGAGATAGCCAGGACTTGAATTTTCTGCCAATTGGCAGTATATTGCCTGCCAATTGATGGAGGCCGGAATGAGTGTCGCTTATGCGGTTCGCGATCCTGCAAATCAGGCTTTGCCGGCAAATCTGGCGGATGCCTCGGTACGGGCGCGGCTCACGCCAGCGGCTGTTGCCGGCATCGTCAGGCTCGCAGACATCTGGCATCTGACCAGCACCGAGATCTGTACTTTGATCGGCGACGTGTCGGAGAGAACCTGGTTCCGCATGAAGAAAGGCGAGTGGGAGGGCGTTCTCTCCCAGGATTCGCTGACACGCATCAGCGCCCTGATCGGCATCTTCAAGGGACTGCGGCTTCTGTTCTCCGAAGCGCTTGCCGATGAATGGGTGCGGTTGCCGAACAAAGGGCCGCTTTATGGTGGCCGGCGCCCCTTGGACGTGATGATCGAGGGCGGCATTCCGAAGCTGCTGCAGGTTCGCCAACATATGGACGCTTTGCGCGGTGGACTTTGAATGCAGATCCCACCACGCGCTGACATTTCCCAGCGCGACACGATCCGGCTGATTTCGACAGGCAGGTTCAAGGAACCGGTCCTGATGCCGTTGGCCAGGAATCATGGAGATTTGGAGGACCTTGCGGAGCTCGAAGGAGCCACCAGCGGCCGCCTTCAGGCGCAGCAGGGAGGATTGCCCGACCTCGATCCGCGCGAACTGGTTTTCGGGAGACCGGGCTACACCTTCATCAATGCGGCGTTCGCTTACACCCGTCCGGGCGGCAATCGTTTCAACGATGATGCCAGGGGCGTCTGGTACTGTGCGTTCGATGCGGAAACCGCACTCGGCGAGGTCTCTTTTCATCTGACGCGCGAGCTTGCCGCAATCGAACGTTTCGAAAACGTCACCGACTACGCGGAGCTCGTTGCCGACTTCATAGGCTCGTTTCACGATCTGCGCGGTGCTGAGTTCAGCAAGGACCCGGTGCTCGATCCGGATACTGTCTTAGCCTATCCTGCCGGTCAGGCGCTGGCGAAGCAACTCCGCAAGCAAGACGCCGCGACCGGTCTTGTGTATCCTTCCGTGAGACATGTCGGCGGGACCTGCCTTGCCGCCTTCCTTCCCGATCTCGTTCAGAATCTCAGGCAAGGCGGTATCTGGCGTCTGGAATGGCAGGGTTCATCTGTTCCCGCGATCACGCCCATATAGCGCCATCTCTAAAGCGCGTCGCGTTCGACCGGCCTCGTGCGACGCGCTTTAGGTTCTTTTTCTATGCATGTCGTTACCGCAAAACCGCTGCACATCTTTGCGCGACATGCATTAGCGCCGCCCGAACAGGCGACCATCGATGGTGACGAGGCCGAGCGCGATCAGCGCCATGCCGCCGAGTTCGAACAGTTCGAGCCGCTCGCCCAGGAACAGGAAACCGAGCAGGATGGCGCTTGCCGGCACGATGAGCGTGACCAGCGAGGCATTGGTGGCGCCGGCCGAGGCGACGAGATTGAAATAGAGGATGTAGGCGAAGGCCGTCGACAGCAGCGCCAGCGCCAGCACCGCCGCCCAGACCGGCGGCGAGGCCGAAAACAGATTGGCAGCGTCATAGGTGAACAGAACGACCGGGATCATGATGATGGTCGAGCAGGTCAATTGTCCGGCGGCAATGACCGGTGACGGCACACCCTTGAGGCGGCGGGCAATCATCAGCGCAACCGCATAGGATAGCGACGCTCCGATCAGCGCGAATTTCGCCCAGACCGGACCGCCGAGCCCGGCGACGAGGCCGGGGCCGATCATCACCGCCGTTCCCGCGATACCGAGGGCGATGCCGGCAAGCTTGTTCCACGACAGCTTTTCGTCGCTGGTCAGGGCGTTGGCGAGGATCAGCGTCCAGAACGGCGTCGTCGAATTGAGCACCGAGGCGACACCGGCGCCAAGCTCGGTCTGGCCGGCAAAGATCAGCGAGAAAGGGATGACGTTGTTGGCGAGCGCCAGCAGGAAGAACAGGCCGGCATGCGGCAAGGCGAGGCGAAACGACGGGCCACGGACCGCAAGATAGAGCTGCAACGCGATCGCAGCTATGGTGACGCGGAACAGCACCAGCACCAGCGGCGGAAGTTCCGCTACCGCAATACGGGCAAAGAAGAACGAGCCGCCCCAGATGGCGCCGAGCAGCAGAAGCTGCGCCCAGTCCTTGAGCACCATCGGACCGCGCATCGTGGTGGTGGCAGCTATCGCCATTGGTCGTCCTCCCAGACGAGATGCCTTGCTCTTCAGGCGTCTGTTCACGCCATACCCGATCCGGCCGCAAGGGCCACCCGAAACCTGAGCGATGGCCTAGCTCGCTCATAACCGGCGTGCAGCACCGGCGTAGCGCCGCGAAGCCAGGGCGGCGAGACATAGAATTGTTTTCATTAGCCGCTAGCTTGGATTAATTGTGCGCAGCCTCAGTCAAGGGATTCGTCCATGCAGCGATTCGAAAATGCCCGCGAGGCAGCGCTGGCGCTTCGCCCGGACGATCCGATCTATTGCTTCCGCCCGCAGGTGCTGAAGGCGGACGCCAAACAGTTCATGGGCATGTTTCCCGGCAAGACCGCCTATGCGGTCAAGACCAATGGCGAGCAGATCGTGCTCAACGCCCTGGTCGAGGCCGGCGTCGGTGCCTTCGATGTGGCCTCGCCCGGCGAATTCGCCGCCGTGCGCGCCGTCTCGCCCGACGCCGAGATGCTCTACATGCACCCGGTCAAGGCGCAGTCGGACATCAGGCTGGCGCTGGAAAAATACGCCATCCGCGTCATTTCGCTCGACCATGAGGACGAGGTCACCAAGCTGACCAGGGTGGTGCGGGCGCTCGACATCAATCCGGGCGCCATCACCGTGTTCGTGCGCATCCAGACGAAAGGCTCGGCGGCCTACGAACTGTCGAAGAAGTTCGGCGCCGGACCGGCCAATGCGGTCGAACTGGCCGAACGGCTGAACCGAACGGGCTACAAGGTCGGGCTGTGCTTTCATGTCGGCAGCCAGATTGAGGATCCCGACACCTATGAGCGGGCGCTGGCCTCCGCCGACTGGGTGCGCAACCGCGTCGGCTTCGACATTGCCGGGCTCGATGTCGGCGGCGGCTTTCCCGCCGAATACGGTCATGATCCGAACAGCCGCAAGCCGGAAATGCCGTCGCTCGGCCAGATCATGTCGCGGCTGTCGGGCGACCTCCAGGAGTACCAGTTCGACCAGATGCCGCTGGTGGCCGAGCCCGGCCGGGTGATCGTGGCGCGCTGCCTGTCGCTGATCGTGCGCGTGCTGCTGCGCAAGGGCAAAAGGCTCTACATCAATGACGGCATCTGGGCATCGCTGTCGGATTCATGGACCGGCAAGATCACGCTGCCGGCGCGCTTCATCCCCGATCCGGCGATCCGCTCGCGCAATGGCGAGGACAAGACCATCGTGCCGTTCAAGGTCTGTGGCGCGACCTGCGATTCCGTCGACATATTGTCGCGGCCGTTCTGGCTGCCCGAAACAGTCGATACCGGCGACTGGATCGAGATCGGCCATATCGGCGCCTATTCGCTGTCGCTCAGAACACGGTTCAACGGCTTCTATCCCGACACATTCGTCGAGGTGGCGACGCCGTTCGACGAAGGCGATGCGCCGCAGGGGTTCGCCAGCCTGGAGACGATGGCGGATTAGTGGATGGTGGAATAGTGAATGGTGAATGGTGAATGGTGAATAGTGAATAGTGAATAGTGAATAAATGAATAGTGGTAATTCTGGTGCTCAATGCGGCTCCGGTGCTATTCTTTTCACCATTCACCATTCACCATTCACAGTCTCGCCAGCAGCTCCGGCGTCGGCCAGCCGTCGACCGGCAGGCCCAGCCGCTTCTGCTCCTTGCGGATCGCTTCGCGGGTGTTGGTGCCCAGGATGCCGTCGACGGTGCCGACGTCATAGCCTTTCGCCTCGAGCTTGGTCTGTAGCGCCTTCATCTGGTCGGCGTCGAGGCCGGGTTCGGGGTTGCGCGGATCGAATCGCGGCGCGCCCCCCAGTCGGGCGGCAAGATTTGCCGCGGTCAGGGCATAGGTGAAGGACTGGTTCCACTCGAGATAGACGTCGAAATTGTCGTAGGTCAGGAAGGCTGGCCCCTTGCGACCCATGGGCAGCGCCAGGCCGGCCTTCAGGCCGTTGTCGA
This sequence comes from Mesorhizobium sp. M1006, assembly GCF_040318825.1. Classification (NCBI taxonomy): domain Bacteria; kingdom Pseudomonadati; phylum Pseudomonadota; class Alphaproteobacteria; order Hyphomicrobiales; family Phyllobacteriaceae; genus Mesorhizobium; species Mesorhizobium sp. M1006. The sequence continues at coordinate 307,289 of NZ_JAMYMZ010000001.1, read as the reverse complement.
GAAGCGGCGTACCGTCGGGCCTGGTAACGCCCCACTGGCTCCATTGCGTCAACGGCAGCTTGTTGGTGCGTCCCGTCTGCTCCCACGGCAAATCGTCAGGCACACGGACTTCCTCGATCCAGGGCTGGTCGCGCTTCCAGCCGCGCGACTGGATCTTGCTGGCCGTGCTCATGATCACGTCCGGCGCGCTGCCGCGCAGGTCGACCAGGCCGTCGCCGTCGCCGTCGACGCCGTGGCCGAGATAGTCGGAAGGCAACATCTGCGTCTGGCCGATCTCGCCGGCCCAGGCACCGGTGACGTCGGCCGGCACCACGCCGCGATCGATCAACATCAGCAGCGGCACGATCTGCGGCCGGAACAGCTGCGGACGGCGGCAGTCATGCGAGAGGCTCACCAGCGCGTTCAGCGTATGAAAATCGCCCTGCACGGCGCCAAAATCGGTCTCCAGGGCCCAGAAGGCGGCGATGACCGGCGCCTGCACGCCGTATTCGCGATCGGCGCGGACAAAGACCTCGGCATATTTTTGCAGATTGGCCGCACCTTGCTTCAGCCGATGCGACGAGATCATGCGGTTCGAGAATTCGATGAAGGTCTGGGTGAAGACGCCCTGGGCGCGGTCGCGTGCCAACGCCTTCTCATCGAGGGTGGCGTTTTCCAGCGCATCAAGGCCGGCAGCGCCGACGCCGGCCGCCCTGGCCTCCGCCGCCACGCCGTGCTTCCATGACTCGAAATCCCCGCCGCATTGCTGTGCCGCGGCCGGCACGGCGGTCAGGAGCAGCGCCGCGAGAAGTCCAAAGCGCAATCGCATCGCTATCCTTCCAAGAAGATTACCGGCGGTTGCAGGCATTCGTCGTTGGCTGTGTCGAAAAGCAGGCGGCAGGCCTGGTGTCAACGGGTGTTCTGCCGCAACCACTTCTTCCACGCGGCTTCGGAGCCGTTGAAGACGCTGATGTCGGCGTTTCCGGTCATGCCCGGCACGACGCCCGTTCCGGTATACTGCCAGAAGGTGAAGGGATGGCTGCCGTATTTCTGGCGCGGGTGCCCGGCGACGGAGCGCAGCCAGTAGGGGTAGTCGCGGAAACCCGATAAACCATTATCTTCGAAGAAGTCGACAGACGTGTAGATGATTGGCTTCTTGCCGTAGTATTTTTCGACGATTTCGAGGAACGTGCTCATCTCGCTGCGTACCGTGGCGGGATCGGGCCGCAGCTTGCAGGTCGGCGATTTCGGGTTCCATTCCATGTCGAGAACCGGCGGCATCGCCGAGCTGTCTTTGGGCACGTTCCGGATGAACCAGCGCGCCTGGGTAGCGGCCGGCGTGCAAAAGTAGAAAAAATGATAGGCGGCACGGGGGATGCCCGACGCCCTGGTGCGGCTCCAATGCTCGTTGAAAGCTTCATCGAAACGGTCTCCGCCTTCGGTTGCCTTGATAAAGGCGAAGGAGATGCCGCTGGCCCTGGCCGCCGGCCAGTCGATCGATGTCTGGTATTTGGAGACGTCGGTGCCGTGGACGGCATAGCTCCACGGTGCGCCGCTGTCCCATTCATGCGGGTCGGAATCGGCAAAACGCGGCGCGCGTACCGCAACCATCGAGGCGCTGGACGACGATAGCGATGGCGTCAGATCCTCGACCGTCGAGCAGGCACCAAGCAGCATCAGCGTGATGAGAACCGCGAAACGGCGCATCGCTACTTCCTGAGCCGGTTTCAGCCGGCCGCTGATGGGTCTTTCCGCGGGTGGCCCCTCGACCGGGCGCAGCGTGTCTGAAACCGACTTACGCGGCGCACCTGGATCTTCGTTTCATGCATTCCCAAACCGTTACGCAGTTTTGGGACGCATGCATTCAAGCCCCGCCGGACGGTCACCCCACAGGATCGCCCGGTCTGTCCCAAGCGCGTCGCTTCGACGCGCTTGGCTCTTTTGTCTATGCATGTCGTTGTCCCACAACCGCTGCGCACTTCTGGGCGACATGCACCTGTGATCGCCGATCATGGTTGATATTCGGTTGACGGCGCTCGACAAGAGCCGCGATTTTGCCGAAACAATGGCGGCAAATCGATGACATAGATCGGGCTCAGGGGAATTCGAAAAAATGCAGATCCTCCTGAAGTTCGTCAAATGGCTGCTCGGCCTGGCTGTGCTGGCGGCCGCGATACTCGCCGGCTGGCTGTATTTCGCGCCGCCGGAACTGATCCGCGTCGGTTCCGGCTATGCCGCCAAGATCGTCTGCTCGAACGTCTTCATCGCCGGGCGAGACGCCGACGACGTGCTCGCCGTCGATGTGCAGGCGCCGGGTCATCCGCTGCTGAAGCTGATGAGAGTGTCGGTGGACAAGGAGAAGGGAACGGTTTCGGCGGGCCTGTTCGGCGCGCTCGGCAAAAGTGTCGCGGTCGCCCGCGAGGGGCTCGGCTGCGCCTCGGTTCCCGACGGCGATATTGCCGCCGCCAAGGCTGTCGCCGGAGCTGCACCGACGCCGGCGTCGCTGCCCGATCTGATCTGGCCGGAGGGCGACAAGGCCGATGCCTCGCAGGATCCCGAGGTCGCGAAAGTCCTCGACGATCCAGCCATGACCGGCGCCGGGATGCGGGCGGTCGTGGTGGTCAAGAACGGCCGCATCGTCGCTGAGCGTTATGGCGACGGCTTTTCCGAAAAGACGCCGCTATTGGGCTGGTCAATGACCAAGACGGTGAATGCGGCGATCGTCGGCACGCTGGTGAAGGAGGGCAAGCTGGCGATGACCAACCAGGGTCTGTTCGGTCCCTGGAAGGGAGATGGCCGCGCCGTGATCAGCCTCGCCGACATGATGGCGATGTCGAGCGGGCTGGAATTCAACGAGGATTACGGCGACGTCGCCGACGTAACGCGCATGCTCTACCTCGAACCGGACATGGCCGGCTTTGCCGGATCCAAGCCGCTGACCGGCGAGGTCGGCAAGGTGTTTTCCTATTCGAGCGGCACGGCGGTGATGCTGTCCCGATTGTGGCAGGACGCAATCGGCGACAAGGACAAGGCACTGGCGTGGCCGAGGACCGCGCTGTTCGATCCGCTCGGTATGCACAGCGCTGTGCTTGAGGTCGACGAGCACGGCACCTTCGTCGGCTCGTCCTATCTCTATGCCACGGCACGCGACTGGGCGCGCTTCGGCCAGTTCCTGCTGCAGGGCGGCGTCTGGAACGGCAAGGAGATCCTGCCCGCCGGCTTCGTCGACTGGATGCGGGAACCGGCAACTGCCTCGAAGGTCTACGGCAAGGGGCAATTATGGATAGAAGGACCGGGCGACGAAGAAAACCCCGGCGCCGGCGTTGCCGCAGGTCTGCCGAAGGACACCTACTGGATGGAGGGACATGACGGGCAGACGGTCGCCATCATCCCCTCCGAGCAGCTGGTTGTGGTGCGGCTCGGGCTGACGCCGGCCAGGCTCGGCTATCGGCCGCAGGTGATGGTGGCGGCGCTGGTCAAGGCGCTGCACTGAGGAATGCGGCGGTCGCAGTCTTGTCTATGCGGCTGTCGTCAAAGGCTTGGCGCGATCAACACGCGCCCGCTCGTCGGGTGAATTCATAACCGTCCAAAGATCGTTACGGCGCTGGACGTTCAACCAGAAATCCGGGCTGTTGCCAAACACCCGCGCCAGAATGAGCGCGGTAGCCGCCGTCACGTTGCGGCGGCCGTTGCACAATTCGTTCACATGCTTGCGCTGGACGCTCATAGCTTCGGCCAAAGCCGCCTGTGTCAGGCCGAGTGGTTGCATGAATTCTTCCGTAAGAATTTCGCCAACCGTTGCTGGCTTGCGTGCGGTCATCAACATGTCTCACCTCACTTATATATATAGCTGTGGTCGTCGAGATAGATGTCCGACGCCTCGCCCCGGCCCCCGTCCCAGCGGAAGACCAGCCGCCATTGTTTGTTGACGCGGATCGAATGGAAGCCTTCGAGATTGCCGCGCAACTTCTCGAAATGGTTGCTGGGCGGCACACGCAAATCCTGATCGATCGCCGCGTCGTCAATCATCTGGAGCTTGCGGAACAAGCGGCTTTCGAGATCGGACGGAATATTGCGGGAATGGGTGTCGTCCACGAAGAAAGCCCGCAGCCATCCATCTCTAAATCCGATGATCATCCCATGCTTCCGGCGAGGAGATAATGTACCACTCCTTGGGTCACATGGCAATGTGTGATTTAGCCAATTAACTGATTTCAGCCACGGCCCCCATTTAGGATTGGAGCCCCAAAACCTTCCACGCCAAAATTGATGTTAGATGGCGATCTTGATCACGGCGAGCCAGCTGTAGCCGCGATAAAGTGTTCTGAATCGAAGGCTTGCACCAACTCTCGCAGATTCCGATTCCAGGACGTCGCGCAGGGCTTCACGCGGCTGGACATGGAATTTTCTCAACCAGCCGCGCAGCAGCGTGCGGAACCAGCCGGGCAGGGCCTCCTGCTGGCCGAAATCGACGACGTGCAGCGAGCCGCCCGGTGACAGGGCAGCAAGAGCCGCGAACACTGTCTTCTCCCAGCCGGGAATCATCGACAGCGAATACGAGACAAAAATGCGGTCGAAACTTTTGACGCCGAACAGTGCTTTCGCGTCGAAATCGGTGGCGTCGCCGCACGCCAGGGTGACGCGGCCGGAGAGGCCTTCGCGCGCGAGGGCGGCAGTGGCCGTCTCCAGCATCTCGGCCGAAATATCGAGGCCGAAGAAGCGCGCGCCGGGATAGCGGCGGGCGGCGAGGATGATGTTGCGGCCGGTGCCGCAGCCGAGCTCGAGCACGGTGCCGCCGGCCGGCACATCCAGTCCGGCGATAAGCCGGTCGCGGCCGAGCAGATAGTATTTGCGGGTCAGGTCGTAGATATGACGCTGCCAGCGGTAGACGCCGTCCATCAGCTGGGCATGGCTGGCCGGCAATTCGGTCGTGCTCATGCGGACCGCTTCACATAGAGATGGAAGCCACCATAGATGGCCGAGCGGTCGCGCGCCGAAAACTCGCGCGAGGCGTCGTTCTCGTAGCGCCACTGGTCGAGCAGCGAATTCGAGACGCGGCCGGGCAGCAGGCTGGGTTCCGCGGCGGTACGGAAGATGACGCGGGCGCCGGTGGAGGCGGTTCGGGTGATCTCGGCCCACAAACCATTGAGCTGGTGGTCGGTCATCCAGTCCTGTGCATCGAGCAGCACGAAGCGATCCACCGAGCCGGCATCCTTGCCGGCAAGGAACTCGATCAGATTGGCGTGGTGGATGGCAACGCGATCGACATTGTTGCGGATCGTCTTGTAGTTGCGCTTTTCGAGATAGGCGGGCAGGGCGGCCTCGCTCGGATCAGGGTAGCGGCGGGCGAAAGCCTGCCAGGCGAAATAATTGGTCTTCAGCGGAAAATCGCAGGCGAGCTTTTCCAGTCGTGCCTTCAGCACGCTGGCCATGGTGCCGTCACCCGAGGTGATCAGCGAATCGTACTGGGCCGGCGGAATGCCGAGGCCGAACAGCGAAGCCTTTCGCGATGTCGCCCATTTCAGCAGCGGTTTTTCGAAGACCGGCGCCAGCTCTTCGTCGAAGAAGCGGCGCTGATCGGCGATGCTCTTGGCGTCCATGATGCCGGCCGGGTCGACGCCGAAAAATTTTGCGGTGCGATGGCCCATGGCGATGAACAGGCCAAGCAGGCCGGTCTGGTAGAAATTGCGGTCGAAGACAGCGATGCGGCGACGGCCGCGCCAGTTGCGGCGCTCCCAATAATGGCGGCTGACCGGGTCGAGATGCGGTGCGATGAAGCGATCGTAGGCCTGTGAATTGTGCCCGGTCCCAGCCGCGCCGAAGAAACGGAACAGGTCGCCCTGCGACGGCAGGTGACGGACGGCTTCGAGCTTCATGCGGTTCAGCGCGATATGGGCAGCGTTGAGGTCGACGGCATCGATCCTTTCCGGCGAGCGGGTGAGATAGGCAAGGATGTTACAGCCGCCTGAGGCAATGGTGACGATGCGGTGGCCCGTCCCGAGCTGCATCGCGTCCATGTCGATTTCGGGGTCTTCCCAGATCTGCGGATAGACGAGGCCGGAGAACAGGAAGGCGAACAGGCGCTCGGAGATGCCGGCTTTCGACAGCGGGCGGTTCTGGTAGACGGCCTTGCCGACTTCCTTGCCGCGGCGAAAAACCAGGTCCCCAGAAATGTCCGTCATGGCAAGGCGATTCCCCGTTTGCGTTGCCGCAAGCGGGTAGCGCAGGGTGATGACAGGCCGGTGACAGCCTGTTGACGCGAGTTCAGGCCTTGCCAAATCCACCTGGGGTCGGCGTCGTCACGATGACCGCCTCGCCAGCGTCGAGGATGGTCTGATCGCAGGCTTTCAGCGTCTCGATCGCGCCGGTCTTGCGGCGGACCTTGGTCGAACCGGCCTCGCCATCGCCGCCTCCGTCCAGTCCCCGCGGCGGGCGGTTGCGATGCGAGGACAGGATCGCGCATTCCATTTTTTCGAGGAAGCGGATAGTGCGCCTGGTGCCGTCGCCGGCATTCCATTTGCCTTCGCCGCCGGAGCCTTCGCGGATATGAAAATCCTCCAGCAATACCGGGAAACGCAGTTCCAGCACTTCCGGATCGGTCAGGCGCGAATTGGTCATATGGGTGTGGACGCCGGAGGTGCCGGCAAAACCGCGGCCGTCGTTCATCCGGCCGGCCGGCGAGCCCGAGCAGATCGTCTCGTAATACTGGTACTGCTTGTTGCCGAAGGTGAGATTGTTCATCGTGCCCTGCGCATTGGCCATCGCGCCCATGGCGCCGAATAGCGCGTTGGTGACGTGTTGCGAGGTCTCGACATTACCGGCGACGACTGCCGCGGGATAGGCGGGTTTCAGCATCGAGCCGTCGGGAATGATGATGTTGATCGGCCGCAGACATCCGGCATTCATAGGGATGTTGTCTTCGACCATGACGCGGAAGGCATAAAGCACAGCGGCTCGGGCGACCGGCTCTGGCGCATTGAAATTGTTCTTCATCACCGGCGACGTTCCGGTGAAGTCGACGGTCGCTTCGCGCTTCCGCCGGTCGACCGATATCTTCACCTTGATCATTTGGCCGGTGTCGGTCGGGTATTCGTATTCGGAACTGTCGGGCAGCCGCTCCAGAACGCGGCGCACGCTTTCGGCGGCATTGTCCTGGACATGGCCCATATAGGCTTCGACCACATCGAGGCCGAAATGGGCGACCATCTTGCGCAGCTCGGCGACGCCCTTTTCGTTCGCGGCGATCTGCGCCTTGAGGTCGGCGATGTTCTGGTGCGGATTGCGCGCCGGGTAGGGGTGGTCGGTGAGCAGCGTCTCCAGGTCCTTCTCGCGGAACCGGCCGCGATCGACGATGCGGAAATTGTCAAACAGCACGCCTTCCTCGTCGACGGTTGTGGCAAGCGGCGTCATCGAGCCGGGCGCGGTGCCGCCGATGTCGGCATGATGGCCACGCGAGGCGACGTAGAAGAGGATCTTCGGCGATTGGCCGATCTCCCCCCTTGTGGGGGAGGTGGCGGCGAAGCCGCCGGAGGGGGTCGTTGCGGCAGTGCTCGACGCACTTGTGGTGCCTTCTGCGAGGACCCCACCCGGCCGCTTCGCGGCCACCCTCCCCTCAAGGGGGAGGGAAAACACCGGCGTCACCACTGTGATATCAGGCAGATGGGTGCCGCCATTGTAAGGCGCGTTCAGCGCAAAGACGTCGCCGGGACGGATGTCGCCGGAGTTGAGCCGGATGATGGTTTCCACCGAGCGGTCCATCGAGCCGAGATGCACCGGCATATGCGGCGCGTTGGCGACCAGCGCGCCATTCCGGTCGAAAACGGCACAGGAGAAGTCGAGGCGCTCCTTGATATTGACCGAATAGGCGGTGTTCTGCAGCGTCACGCCCATCTGCTCGGCGATCGACATGAACAGGTTGTTGAAAACCTCCAGCATCACCGGATCGGCTTCGGTGCCGAGTGCGGCGTGTCGGCGCTTCTTCTCGACGCGCCGCATCAATACGTGGTTCTTGGCGGTGATCTCGGCCTGCCAGCCCGGCTCGACGACGATGGTCTGGTTAGGCTCGATGATCAAAGCGGGGCCGGCGATCTTGTTACCAGGCTTCAGCGTTTCGCGAGGGAAAATGCCGGCGTCGCGCCAGACGCCGTCGACAAAGATTTTCCGGTTCCCGGAAGGATTTGCGGCCATGTATTCAACAACTGAATCGCTTTCGTCGCGGCCGGTGCCGCCGGTATCGGTACCTTCGACGCCGATCGACTCAACGATCATCGGCTTGTCGTCATAGACGAAACCGAACTGTGCCTTGTGCGCCGATTCGAAGTCCGCCTTGGCCTGCGCAATCGAGCCGTGCCCGAAGTTCACAGGCAGCGCGGTATCGGTGCCGTCGTAGCGGATCTGCAGCACCGGTCTCGAGACGACCGCGTCTTCGCTGATGCCTTGCGCGGCGAGTTCGTCGATGACGGCTTTGCGCAGCGTTGCGATGAGTTCATCGATCGCTGGCCCGGAATTGTCCGCCAGCGGCTTCAGCAGCGCCTGCTGGCGTGACGCAAATACAGAGGATAGGCCGATGCCGTATGCCGAGAGCAGGCCTGAGAAGGGATGGATCAGCACCGCCTCCATGCCGAGCGCATCGGCGACCAGGCAAGCGTGCTGGCCGCCGGCGCCGCCGAAGCAGTTCAGGAGGTATTCGGTGACATCGTAGCCGCGCTGCACCGAAATCTTCTTGATGGCGTTGGCCATGTTTTCGACGGCGATGGTGATGAACCCTTCGGCGATGGTTTCCGGGGAGCGGCCGTCGCCGATCTCGGCGGCAAGGGCCGCGAATTTTTCGCGAACCATCTGGACGTCGAGCGGTTCGTCCTGGCCCGGTCCAAAAATAGCCGGGAAGAACTCGGGCCGCAGCTTGCCCAGCATGACATTGGCGTCAGTGACGGCCAACGGGCCGCCGCGCCTATAGGCGGCCGGGCCGGGATTGGCGCCGGCCGAATCCGGCCCGGCGCGAAAGCGGCCGGCCTCGTAATGCAGGATCGAGCCGCCGCCTGCAGCGACGGTGTGGATGCGCATCATCGGCGCGCGGATGCGCACGCCGGCGACCTCGGTGTCGAAGGCGCGCTCGTAGTCGCCATCGTAATGGGCGACATCGGTGGAGGTGCCGCCCATGTCGAAGCCTATGACCTTGCCGAAACCGGCGAGTTTTGCCGTCTCGACCATGCCGACGACGCCGCCGGCCGGGCCGGACAGCAGCGCATCCTTGCCCTGGAACATGTCGGCGGCGGTGAGGCCGCCCGACGACATCATGAACATGAGGCGAGGGCTTTCCCTCCCCCTTGAGGGGAGGGTGGCGGCGAAGCCGCCGGGTGGGGTCGGCTCGACTGGGTTCGACCTACTCTCCCCCCTTGAGGGGGAGATGGCCGCAAAGCGGCCAGAGGGGGTCCTGTCAGAAGGCACCACAGGGGCGTCGAGCACTGCCGCAACGACCCCCTCTGTCGGCTCCGCCGACATCTCCCCCTCAAGGGGGGAGAGGACGCCCAGTTCCTTTGCCACTCTTTGCACATACCTAGCCAGGATCGGCGACAGGTAGGCGTCGACCACGGTGGTGTCGCCGCGGCCGACCAGCTTGATCAGCGGCGAGACCTCGTGACTGACCGAGACCTGCGAAAATCCGAGTTTTCTGCAGACCTTCGCAACTGCCTTTTCGTGATCGGGATGTTTCCAGGCATGCATGAAGACGATCGCGACCGCATCGATGCCGTCCGCCTTGGCTTGCTCAATAGCCGGGCGTACCGAAGCAATGTCGAGCAGGCGCTCGACACTGCCGTCGGCGCGAACCCTTTCGTCGATCTCGACGACGCGCTCATAGAGCTGTTCGGGAAGGATGATCTGCTTGGCAAAGATATCTGGCCTGGCCTGATAGGCAATCCTCAGCGCATCGCGGAAGCCTTTGGTGATGAGCAGCAGCACACGGTCGCCCTTGCGCTCGAGAAGCGCATTGGTGGCAACCGTGGTGCCCATCTTGACATCGCCGATCAGAGCGGAGGGGATTGGAGCGCCGGGTTGGACGCCGAGCAAATCGCGAATGCCCTGGATGGCAGCGTCGGCATAGGCTTCGGGATTCTCGGACAGCAGCTTGCGCGGGTGCAGCGCGCCTTGCGGGTCACGGCCGATGACATCGGTGAAGGTGCCGCCGCGGTCGATCCAGAAATCCCATTTTGCAGTCACAGCGGCGCTCCCGGGATTTTTCCCTGTTCGATCTGTTAGCTCGCGAGGCCCTGACCGGCAATCGTCAAGTGATTGGAATATGTTACAGGCAGAAATGCAACGTTACGAAACTCATGCGCAGCTTACGCATTGTGTCCTCGACCGCCGCCGGTAACGGAGGCGTGATTAGAGGAGAGATATCATGAAGAAACTCATTCTTGCGTCGGTGTCGGCGCTTGCGTTGCTTGGCCTTGCCGCCTGCAGCAACAGCGGCACCGACAACACCACGACGCAGAGCACCAACCCGCCGGCATCCGACCAGACGATGAAGCCGGCTGCTCCTGACGCCAACAAGCCTGCCGAGCCGGCTCCGGCACCTGCGCCTGCGCCGGCTGCTCCGGCTCAGTAGTCAATGTGACAGCCAAGGAAAGGCTGGCCTCACAGGCCGGCCTTTCTGCTGCTTACGATACCAGCGCCTGGCGGCCGAGTGCGACGACGTGAGCGCTGGCGCCAGCCGCCTCAGGCATTGCGCCAAATCGATTGGGCCAGCCCCTGCGGCACTGTCTTGGCTTGATAGCGATGGGTGGTTGGTCCTATGAAGCCCCCATGTCGATTTGGGACCGCCTTGGCGACTTCGTCACACGCGTTTCATCTTCAGCGTCGTCAGGCGTCGCCGAAGTGGTCGAGGCCGTGCGCACGGTTTTCTCCGGCGATGCCGATCTGCGCCGGCGCGTCGCCTTCTCGGTGGCGATGATCGCCCTGTCGGCCAAGATGGCCAAGGCAGACGGCATCGTCACGCAAGACGAGGTGCGCGCCTTCCAGGAAATATTCGAGGTGCCGAAGGAACAGAGGCGCAATGTGGCGCGGCTCTACGATTTGGCCAAACGCGACATTGCCGGTTTCGAGACCTATGCCGAGCGGATGGCGCAGCTTTGCGGTTCGGGCCATTCGAACTGCCTGATGCTCGAGGATATACTCGACGGGCTGTTCCACATCGCCAAGGCCGACGGGCTGGTGCATGAGCGCGAGGGCGAATTCCTGCATCGCATCGCCGAGATATTCCGCATCGATGAGGCGCATTACCAGAGCATCCTGGCCCGGCATGTCGATCTGGGTGCCGCCGATCCCTATGTTGTGCTCGGCATCGAGCGCGGGAAGCCGTTCGAGGAGGTCCGCAGGCGCTACCGCAAGCTGGTCTCCGACAATCATCCGGACCGGCTGATCGCACGCGGCCTGCCGCAGGAATTCATCAAGATCGCGACGACCAGGCTGGCGGCGATCAACGCGGCCTATGAAATGATCGAGCGAGGCCTGCGGCACGCATGAGCGGCTTTCCGCCCGATGAGCCGAGCGCCGAGGTCAGGGTATCGCCGAATTTCGGACCACGGCGCGGGACGCTCGGACCCGATATGATCGTGCTGCACTACACCGGCATGGCTACCGGCGCCGGTGCCGAGGCATGGTTGTGCGATCCGGCAAGCGAGGTCTCGTCGCACTACCTGGTCCATGAGGACGGCCGCATTGTTCAGATGGTAAGGGAAAGCGACCGCGCCTGGCATGCCGGCAAGAGCTCGTGGTTCGGACAGAGCGACATCAACTCCTGTTCGATCGGCATCGAGATCGTCAATCCGGGGCATACGCTCGGCTATCGCAACTTTGCAAAACCGCAGATCGGTGCGGTGATCGGCCTGTGCGCCGGCATCATCGAGCGCCATTCCATTCCGGCGCAGCGGGTGCTTGCCCATTCCGACGTGGCACCGGGGCGCAAGGTCGATCCAGGCGAGAAATTTCCATGGAAGGCCTTGTTTGCCGTCGGTATCGGCCATGTTGTGCCGGCAGCACCGATCCGGCGCGGCGCCGTGCTGAAGCCAGGCGATACCGGCGCCGAGGTAGAGGCGCTGCAGTCGATGCTGGCGCTCTATGGTTATGGCGTCGAGATCACCGGCGCCTTCGATCGGCAGACCGAAATCGTGGTAGAGGCATTTCAGCGGCATTTCCGGCAGCGCCTGGTCGATGGCATGGCTGATGGATCGACGATCCGCACGCTGGAAAGGCTGCTCGCTTCCGTAAGGATAGCCTCTCTCAAATAATCTTTTGCCAGCTTAAAAATTACAATCTGTTACTCAAAGTGACTTGCGTCGCCTTCTTTGGCGCCAATTCCGTCGTCAAAGGCGATCCGTACAGATTGTCGGACGTCTATCCCCCAAATGTTCCGATGTTGATTGAGGGTATCTGCGCGAAGTTCTTTGTGCAGATCAAACAGAACAGGATCACATGCAGAAATTGACCGTTTTAACGGCAGCCATTGCTGCCGGCGTAATGACTTTTGCCTTCAGTGCGGCAAACAGCGCACCGCTGAGCCAGCGGGCCGATCAGGGCTTCAGTGCCGCAGCCGGCAAAACCGCCGTGCCGAAAGCCACCCGTGGTGCAAAAGTAGAGAAGACCGCCACCGCAAAAGTGGAACAAGCAACCGCGGTAAGGACGAAAAAGCCGGCCCCTGCGAAAAAGCCAACCGCTGCAAGAAAGACAATCTCAAAACACTATGTGAAGCGTAACCGCAAAAGCATCGACCACATGGCAACGGCGTCAGTCGCTCCGAAGAGCAGGCCAGCGCCTCAGGCGGTGGTAGTCGGCGCCAGCGGACAGTATTCGGCGATCATTGCGCGTTATGCCGCCAGCTATGGCGTCCCGGTGTCGCTCGCCAACGCCGTCATCAAGATCGAAAGCAACTACCAACCGAACCAGGTCGGCAGCGCCGGCGAGATCGGCCTGATGCAGATCAAGCCGGCGACGGCGCGGATGATGGGCTATAGCGGTTCGGTTCAGGGCCTCTATGATCCAGATACCAACATCAAATACGGCATGAAGTACCTCGCCATGGCGCGGGATCTCGGCGGCGGCACGACCTGCGGCACGATCCTGAAATACAATGCCGGCCATGCCGCCACACGGATGAACCCGGTGTCCGCAGCCTATTGCGGCAAGGTCAAGGTCCAACTGGCTGCACTTGGAGCGCCCGCCTGACAAGCGACAACTTGCTTTTTCGTTTGCGTTTTCGGGCCTGAACCCCTTTATACGCCTTGCCAGCTGGCCGGGCGGCCGCACCCGCGAAGCCGAAAGGCTGCGGGTGAGGAAAGTCCGGGCTCCATGGAGACACGGTGCCGGTTAATGGCCGGCGGGGGCGACCCCAGGGAAAGTGCCACAGAAAGCAAACCGCCACGATCCAATCGTGGCAAGGGTGAAAGGGTGGGGTAAGAGCCCACCGCGCGACTGGCAACAGGAGCGGCACGGTAAACCCCACCGGGAGCAAGACCGAATAGGGGCGGTGCGAGGGGAAACCCTCGAGGGCTGTTTCCGGCTCACCGTCCGGGTAGGTTGCGTGAGGCGTATGGCAACATGCGCCCAAGATGAATGGCCGCCACGTTCTCGCCGTGTAAGCGGCGAGGGCCATACAGAACCCGGCTTACAGGCCAGCTGGCAGTTTTCCCCGATAAAAGGAAATCTCCTGATATCAGCAGGTTGCGTCTTCGGGCGCAGCCGTTGGTTCAGTTTTCGACCCGCAATTAAGCGCGGCATTCCTTGAAAATGGTGCGATTAAATCGTACCATTTGGATGACGGTATTCAGGAGCGCGTCATGGGACAGGTCGATAAACGCAGCATCACGCTGTCGCCGGAATTGGCGGCGGTGGTCGACGACGTGGTCGCCGCCGGCGAATATGCCTCGGCGAGCGAGGTGATCCGCGACGCGCTGCGGCAATGGAAGGACCGGCGCGACCTGCTCGGCTACACGGTCGAGGAATTGCGCAAGCTGGTGCAGGAAGGGATCGACAGCGGGCCGGGACGGTTTGCGTCGATCGACGAAATAAAGGCCGAAGCGCGGAGACGATTGAAACCCGACAGCGCGGCATGAATTTGCTGCCCATCATCCGAACCGCAAATGCGGAAGAGGATTTGATCGCGATCTGGCTTCATGTTGCGCAAGACAACGAGGCTGCAGCCGATCGATTGCTCGATCGGATCGAAGCCCGCTGGCAGCAAGTGGCCACTTATCCCTTCTCAGGTGCCCCGCGCGAAGACATCGCAACCGGAATCCGTCACCTGATCGTCGGCGAATACCTCACCTTGTATCGTGTCCGCGAAGAGGCGATCGAAATCATTCGCGTGCTGCACGGCCGGCGCAAGATCGACGCCGACGATCTAAGTTCGTGATTGCCGATTCAGCCACCGATTGCGTCCAGCGACGCCTCGATCGCCTGCCAAAGCTCTTCCACCGGCTCGCAGCCGATCGACAGGCGAACGAAGCCGGGGGGAACGGCATCTCCCCTTTTTGATCGCCGTTCGGCCGAAGTGTGTACGCCGCCGAACGAAGTCGCTGCCTGCATCAAGGCGCAGTTGTTGATGAAATCCTCGGCCTTGTCCTCCGAGGCGAGCACGAAGGAGATGAGAAAACCGAAGCGCTCCATCTGGGCGCGGGCAAGATTGTGCGATGGATCGCTCTCCAGTCCCGGAAAGCGCAAGCCGCTGATCGCGCGATGGTTTTTCAGTCGTCGCGCTATCATTTCGGCGGAAGCGCACATGCGGTCGAAGCGCACGTCCAGCGTTTCGAGGCCGCGATGCACCAGCCATGCCTCGAACGGCCCGGGGATGGCGCCCGACGTCTCGCGCCAGTCGGTCACCCTCGAGATAATGTCCGCGTCGCGGCTGGCGACATGGCCGAACAGCACATCGGAATGGCCGTTTGGTGCCTTGGTGTCGGCGGCAATGACGATGTCTGCGCCGAGATCGAGCGGGCGCTGGCCGAAAGGCGTCATCGTCGTGTTGTCGACCACAAGCCCCGCACCCGCTTTGTGCACGGCTTCGGCGACGGCTGCGATGTCGCATATATCCAGTCCCGGGTTGGCGGGCGTTTCGACGAAGGCAAGCCGGTATCCGTCGAAGCCGCCGTCGAGGAAGCTCGACGTCGGCCGGACATCATAAGCGACGCCGAAGGACTTCAGGAAGCGCTCTGCCAGCGCTCTCGTCGTGTGATAGCCGTCGGACGGCAGCAGGATACGGTCGCCGGCTTTGAGCAGGCCTAAAAATACTGCCGAGATGGCAGCCATCCCCGAGGGAAAGGCGACGCATGGGGCGTCTTCCAGATGCGCCAGCATGTGCTCGACCGCATCCCAGGTTGGATTGCTGAAGCGGCCATATTGATCGAAGCCGGTGGCGTCGCCGGGCGCATGAAAGATGGCGGCCATCGTCAGGGGCAAGGGGATCGGGTCGCCCTTGGCCAGCCCGCCGCGGCGCAGATGGGGAAGTGCCGCGGCGCGTGACTTGGCTGTTTCGGACATGGTTTCAACCTCGTTACTGACCGGAAAAGGGATGCCGAGGCTATGCGCGGCAGCGATCCGCAGCAAGTCGGCTCCGGTTGGGCCACACGGCTCTAAACGCTTCGTTAGGCTTAATAGAGGATAAAGACGGGAGTGCCGTCAAAGCTGCTCTCCCCAGTCGTGGCAGGCGCGTTTTGAAAACTGTTCCCGTTGACGCCCATAACACCCCATGATATCCCATTCCGATACTCGAGCCTTCGTTCCGTGTCAGGGTGAAGCGTACGCCAATCGGGCAGCCGCGGCGGCTGCGCGTTTGCCTGCGTTCGCCCGTCACAACGAAGCGGGTTTTGGACGTCGACCGGGCCGGGGCGGCGCGGACAGGAAGATGCAGAGGGGTGCGGCGGCGCAAGCGGCCGTAACGCGTAATGGACCGGTTTCTGTCGAACGCGGTGAACAGGATCGATGCGAAGGGACGGGTGTCCGTGCCGGCGCATTTCCGTGCCGTTGTGCAGAAACGCGGCTATTCGGAACTTTATGCGCTACGCTGCCTGGATCGCCCGGCGATGGATGTCGGTGGGCTCGACCTGCTCGATCGCTACGAGCAGCGCATCGCCCAGGAAGACCCGTTCCTGCAGACGGCGGACGACATGTCGTTCTTCTGCCATGGCGATGGAACGTTTCTGAAGCTCGACCAGGACGGCCGTATCACGATGAGCGATTTCATTCGCGAGCATACCGGCATTTCAGCGGAAGTGGCCTTCGTTGGCCGCGGCAATTTCTTTCAGATCTGGGAGCCGGGACGGCTCAGCGCCTATGGGACGGAAGCACGCGCCCGGCTTTTGCAGCTTCGGCAGGGGACGAAGCCCGAGGAGCGGCCGGAATGATGGCGGGCGACGGCGATGAAGTTCATGCCGTTGGCGGACCAGCCCGTCACATTCCGGTCCTCCTTGCCGAAGTTCTGGAGGCGCTGGCGCCGACAAAAGGCGAGGTGATCGTCGACGGCACGTTCGGTGCCGGCGGCTACACGAAGGCCATTCTGGCAAGCGGAGCCTCGGTCGTCGCCATCGACCGCGATCCGGATGCGATCGCGGCGGGGCGGGCCCTTGAACAGCAGTCCGGCGGCAAGCTCAGGCTTGTCCAGGCACCGTTCTCGACGCTCGACGAACAGGTTGAAAGTGCCGATGGCGTCGTGCTCGACATCGGCATCTCCTCCATGCAGATCGACCAGCCGGAGCGCGGCTTTTCGTTCCGGGCCGATGGGCCGCTCGACATGCGCATGGCGCAGGCGGGCCTGAGCGCCGCCGACGTCGTGAACACCTTCAAGGTGGGCGATCTTGCCCGCATCTTCGGTTTTCTCGGCGAGGAACGCCATGCCGGGCGCATCGCCCGCATGATCGAGAGCCGTCGCGAAAAACGCCCCTTCCAGCGCACGCTCGATCTTGCCGATGCCATCGAGACGCATATCGGTCGCGCGCCAAAGGACAAGATCCATCCGGCCACCCGCGTTTTCCAGGCGCTGCGCATCTTCGTCAATGACGAACTCGGTGAACTGGCCAAGGCACTGTTTGCCGCAGAGCGCGTGCTGAAACCGGGCGGGCGGCTTGTCGTGGTGACCTTCCATTCCCTGGAGGACCGCATCGTCAAGCGCTTCATCGCCGACAGAGCCGATTCAGCGACCGGATCGCGGCACCTGCCCGAGGCGCAGGCGCGCACCGCCACCTTCACCAAGAAGGGCGGCGGCGTAACGCCTGGCGATGCCGAGATAACGGCAAATCCGCGGGCGCGCTCGGCAAGGCTGCGCGCTGCGATCCGTACAGAGGCGCCGGCGCGCGCCGGCGATTTTTCGATTTTCGGCCTGCCAAAACTGCCTGGCCCAAAGCTTCCCGGCGCCGATCGACCGGGAGAGAGGTGAGCACGTGTTTCGTACCAGCGACATAGTCCTGATCGCCGTGATGGTTTCGGCGGCCGCCCTGACCTACAAGACCAAGCGCGAGGCCGAGGAGCAACTGGCGGCAGTGCACAAGATCCAGGCGCAGATCCGTTATGAGGAGGACACGATCGACCTGCTCAAGGCGGACTGGAGCCTGCTTACCCAGCCGTCGCGCCTGCAGAAGCTCACCGAAATCTACAAATCGCAACTCGGACTCGAGCCGGTCAATGCGCGGCAGATCGTCGGGCTGGACGATCTGCCGGCGAAACCCGTCAATATCGAGGACCTTTCATCGCAGCGGCTGGGCGGCATGGCCGATATCGGCGGCAAGGATCCCGTGGTGACCGGAGGCGTCGTCCAATGATCACCGGATTTCCAATGGCTGCCAGATTTCCAAAGATTGGCAGGCTGCTGAAGCGCGGTTCGAAGCCCGGTGCAGGCGGATCAATCGTGGTCGAAGGTGCCCGCAAGGCGACCGGTGGCAAGGGCAGGACCCGCATCGTCATGACGATGGCAGTGTTCTTCGGCATCTATTCGACCATTGCCGGGCGGCTGGTCTATCTGGGTTTCCAGAATCCCGACCTGTCGGGCGGCCCGCAGAGCCGGGTGACGGCATCGCGACCCGACATCGTCGACCGTAACGGCGAAGTGCTGGCGACCGACATCAAGACCGCGTCGCTGTTTGCCGAACCGCGCCGCATCGTCGATGCCGACGAGGCGATCGAAAAGCTGTCGACGGTGCTTCCCGAGATCGACTACGAGCAGACATACAACAAGCTGAAGAGCGGCGCCGGGTTCGTCTGGCTGCAGCGGCAACTGACGCCGAAGCAGCAGGCCGACATCATGCAACTCGGCATCCCCGGATTCGGCTTTCGCACCGAAAAGCGCCGGTTCTATCCGGCCGGCGAAACCTCGTCCTACATTGTCGGCCTCACCAACATCGACAATCAGGGCATCTCCGGCATGGAGAAATACATCGACGAACAAGGCTTGAGCGACCTTCAGGCGTCGGGTCTGGCGGTGGCCAAGGATTTGAAGCCGGTGCAGCTCTCGATCGACCTGCGCGTCCAGCATATCGTGCGCGATGAGGTCGCCACCGGTATGGAAAAGTACCACGCGATCGCGGCGGGCGCCGTCGTGCTCAACGTCAAGACCGGCGAGGTGCTGGCGATGGCGTCGGTTCCGGATTTCGATCCGAACAACCCCTATAACGCGCAGGACAAGGACAGGCTCAACCGTATGTCGGCCGGCCTCTATGAAATGGGGTCGACCTTCAAGAGCTTCACCACCGCTATGGCGCTCGATTCCGGCAAGATAACGCTGCAAAGCCGCTTCGACGCGTCGCGCCCGATCAGGATCGGCCATCAAACCATCCATGATTTCCATGGCAAGGGCCGGGTACTGTCGGTGCCGGAAGTGTTCATCTACTCCTCCAATATCGGCTCTGCCAAGGAAGCCGAAGCGGTTGGCATCGACGGACACCGCGAATTCCTGCATCGCCTGGGAATCCTCGAGAAGATGCAGACCGAACTGCCGGAAGTGGCTCGGCCGACCGAGCCCAAGGTCTGGAAGCAGGTCAATTCGATCACCATCGCCTTCGGCCACGGTGTGTCGACGACGCCGCTGCAGACAGCGGTCGGCTGCGCCGCGCTGATGAATGGCGGCTATCTGATGGACCCGACCTTCCTGCCGCGCACGCAGGAGCAGGCGATGGCGGTGGCCAAGAAAGTGGTCAGCGACAAGACGGTCGAGGGCATGCGCTATCTCTATGCCCTCAATGCCGAAAAGGGATCCGGCCGCAATGCACGGGTGCCAGGATACCGGGTGGGCGGCAAGACGGGAACGGCGGAGAAGGTTGTCAACGGCCGTTACTCGAAGGAAAAGAATTTCAATGCCTTCGTTGCGGCTTTTCCGATGGACGATCCGCAATACATAGTGCTTACGATCGCCGACGAACCGAAGCCGGAAAAGCCCGGCATGGGTGGTACGGCCGCCTCGAACGCGGGCATCATGGCTGCAAACATCATCCGACGTGCGGCTTCCATGCTTGGCGTGAAGCCAGATTTCAGCCATGAAAATGGTGCAACGCTGGTTTCCTATCAGTGATTCTTGGGGCGCGCCGGCAACTGCGCGCTATTTTGTTGCGATGAACGGGGTTCGATGAAGCTGAAAAATCTAGCCGGTATCCTGCCTGTCGAGGGGACAGCTTCCTTCGACATGGAGGTTACAGGGATTTCGTCGGATTCCCGCCAGGTAACACGGGGCGTCGTCTTTTTCGCGCTCACCGGCTCCAAGGCGGATGGCGCAGCCTACGCAGCCGATGCCGCAAGCCGCGGCGCTGCAGCGATCGTGGTCGGCAAAGGCAGTGCGGTCGCCGGGCTGCCAGTCCCGGTTCTTGTCGTAGACGATCCGCGCCTTGCACTGGCGCTGAGTGCTGCACGTTTTTTCGGCATGCAACCGCAAACCATGGTCGCGGTGACCGGAACCAGCGGCAAGACCTCGGTCGCCGCATTCACCCGGCAGATATGGGAGCAGGCGGGTTTTGCCGCCGCCTCGATCGGCACGACCGGCGTGGTGGCGCCGGGCCGCAACGAATATGGCTCGCTGACCACGCCGGATCCGGTGGCACTGCACAGGCTGCTCAAGGAGCTGGCGGAGGCCGGCGTCACCCACGCCTCGATGGAAGCGTCCAGCCATGGCCTCGACCAGCGCCGGCTCGACGGCGTCAAGCTCGCGGCCGGTGGCTTCACCAATCTCGGCCGCGACCATATGGACTATCATCCGACGGTCGAGGAGTATCATCGCGCCAAATTGCGTCTGTTCGACGCGCTGCTGCCGAAGGGCGCGCCGGCGGTCATCTTTGCCGACGACCCGTGGTCGGAGCCGACGATCAAGGCGGCGCGGGCAGCGGGACTGAACGTGCTGACGGTCGGCCGCCACGGCGATTTCCTGCGGCTGAAGCGGGTCGAGCACGAGCGCCACCGCCAGCGCGCCGAGGTCGAAGCGGACGGCGTTCTCCACGAAGTCGACTTGCCGCTGGCCGGCGACTTCCAGATTGCAAATGCGCTGGTGTCGGCCGGACTCGCCATTTCGACTGGAACATCTGTTGCCAAAGCGTTGATGGCGCTGGAGAAATTGAAGGGCGCGCCGGGACGGCTCGACCTTGTCGGGACGGCCGCCAACGGCGCGCCGGTCTATGTCGACTACGCGCACAAGCCGGATGCGCTGGAAAACGTGCTGGCTTCGGTGCGCCCCTTTACCACCGGCCGCGTCATCGTCGTATTCGGTTGCGGCGGCGACCGGGACCGAGGCAAGCGGCCGATCATGGGCGAGATCGCCACAAGACTGGCCGACGTGGTCATCGTCACCGACGACAATCCCCGCTCGGAAGTACCCGAGACGATCCGCGCCGCGATCCTGGAAGCCGCACCTGGCGCCATCGAGATCGGCGACCGGCGCAAGGCCATCCACGAGGCGGTCGGGATGCTTCACGCTGGCGACACGCTGATCGTGGCCGGCAAGGGCCATGAGGAAGGCCAGACCATCGGCACCGAGACGCTGCATTTTTCCGATCATGAGGAAGTTCGCTCGGCGCTGCGGGAGCAAGCGGCGTGAGCTATCTGTGGACCTCCGAGGCGCTGGTTGCCGCCATGGATGGCCGGCCGCTCGGTCCGATGCCTGAAGCCATCGCCGGCATTTCCATCGACAGCCGCAGCCTGCAGCCGGGAGACGCTTTCTTCGCCATCAAGGGCGAGGCCATGGACGGCCATGATTTCGTCACCGCCGCTATCAAGGCGGGCGCCGGCGTGCTGGTCGTCGCCGAGGGCAAGCTGCCGTCGCTGGGGCGGCTGACGGCACCGATGATCGTCGTGGAGGACGTGCTTGTCGCTCTGGAAAAGCTCGGCGTTGCGGCGCGCGCACGCTCAAAGGCCAGGGTCATTGCCGTGACCGGATCGGCGGGCAAGACCACCACCAAGGAAGCGCTACGCCACGCTCTCTCCGCGGTCGGTACGGTGCATGCATCGGCCCAGTCGTTCAACAATCACTGGGGCGTGCCGCTGACGCTGGCGCGCATGCCGCAGGATTGCGACTATGCCGTCTTCGAGATCGGCATGAACCATCCCGACGAGATCCGGCCGCTGGTCAAGATGGTCCGGCCGCATGTCGCCATCGTCACGTTGATCGCGGCCGCTCACCTCGGCTTCTTCCGCAACCTGGACGAGATCGCCAAGGCCAAGGCAGAGGTTTTCGAGGGATTGGAGCCCGGTGGCGCCGCCCTTCTCAACCGCGACGATGCGCGCTGGAAGCTGCTGGAGAAGATGGCCAAAGAGGCCGGCGTCGAGCATGTCTACGGGTTCGGCGAGAATGCCCGGGCGACCTTCAAACTGATCAAATGCGAGCTCAATGCCGATCACTCGGTCATCACCGCCAAGATTGGCGGGCACGAGATTGTCGCCAGGATCGGCGCGCCGGGCCGCCATATGGTGCAGAACGTGCTCGCGGTGCTTGGTGCCGCGCATCTGGTCGGTGCCGACGTTAACAGGGTTGCGCAGGCGCTGGCCGATCTTTCGCCCGAACGCGGACGCGGCAAGCGCTATGTGTTGCGTCACCCCAACGGGCCGATCACACTGATCGACGAGAGCTACAACGCCAATCCGGCGTCGATGAGCGCTGCAATGGCACTGCTCAACACGACGCCGGTGTCGGGCGAGGGCAGGCGCATTGCCGTGCTCGGCGATATGCTCGAGCTCGGCAGCCATTCGGCGAAATTGCATGCCGCGCTTGCCGGTCTGATCGTCGGCACCGACACGCGCACGGTCTTTCTCGGCGGCCCGGAAATGCGGGCGCTGGCCGACGTTTTGCCCGACGAGATCAAGACGGAATACCGCGCCGGTGCGGAAGATCTGAAACCGGTTCTTCTATCGGAATTGAAGCCCGGCGACGTGGTCATGATCAAATCGTCGAAGGGCATAGGCTTTTCAAAGCTGGTCGAGGCGTTGCTCGGCAAGTTTCCGGCGGAAGCCACAACCAGCAGACAGACCTAGGATCGGTCCGGGGGACGCAAGCGCATGCTAACACTGCTCGTCGAATTTGCGGACAAGATCTCGGTCTTCAACGTCTTCCGCTACATAACATTCCGCACCGGCGGAGCGCTGATCACAGCGGCGCTGATCGTGTTCATCTTCGGACCGACCATCATCAATTCGCTGCGGCTGCGGCAAGGCAAGGGCCAGCCGATCCGTGCCGACGGGCCGCAGACGCATTTCAAGAAGGCGGGAACGCCGACAATGGGCGGACTGATGATCCTGTCCGGCATCGTCGGTTCGTCGCTGCTGTGGGCGAACCTGTCGAGCATCTACGTCTGGGTGGTCCTGCTGGTGACGCTGGGATTCGGCTCGATCGGCTTTTACGACGATTATCTCAAAGTAACCAAGCAATCGCATCTCGGCTTTTCCGGCAAGGCGCGGCTGGGGCTCGAATTCGTTATCGCCGGCATCGCCGCCTGGGTGATCATGCATAACGGCCAGGCGCCGTTCTCGTCATCGCTGACATTCCCTTTCGCCAAGGAGTTTCTCGTCAATCTCGGCTGGTTCTTCATCCCGTTCTCGTGCTTCGTCATCGTCGGCGCCGGCAATGCGGTGAACCTGACCGACGGTCTCGACGGGCTGGCGATCGTGCCGATCATGATCGCGGCCGCATCCTTCGGCGTCATCGCCTATCTCTCTGGCAACGCGGTGTTCGCCGAATATCTGCAGATCCATTTCGTGCCCGGCACCGGCGAACTTGCGGTGGTCCTTGGAGCGGTGATCGGCGCCGGTCTCGGCTTCCTCTGGTTCAATGCGCCGCCGGCGGCGATCTTCATGGGCGACACCGGCTCGCTGGCGCTGGGTGGGCTGATCGGCACGGTCGCGGTGGCGACCAAGCACGAGATCGTGCTGGTCATCGTCGGCGGTCTGTTCGTCGTCGAGATATTCTCGGTCATCATCCAGGTCGGCTACTTCAAGATGACCGGCAAGCGCGTCTTCCTGATGGCGCCGATCCACCATCATTTCGAAAAGCTCGGCTGGACCGAAAGCCAGGTGGTGATCCGCTTCTGGATCATCGCCGTCATCCTGGCGCTGGTCGGCCTGTCGACCCTGAAGCTCAGATAGGAGGCCGCTTGATCCCCGCCGCATCCTTTTCAGGCAAGCGCGTTTCGCTCTTCGGGCTCGGTGGCTCGGGGATTGCCACGGCGCGCGCGCTGATCGAGGGCGGCGCGGATGTGCTGGCCTGGGACGACAATCCCGACAGCGTCGCCAAGGCCGGCGCGGTCGGCATCACGACAGCGGACCTGCGCGGTGCGGACTGGGCGAGGTTTTCCGCCTTCGTGCTGTCGCCCGGCGTGCCGCTGACGCATCCCAAGCCACACTGGACCGTCGAGTTGGCGCGGGGCTCAGGCGTGGAGATCATCGGCGACATCGAGCTTTTCTGCCGCGAGCGGATGCTGCTGGCACCGGCAGCACCTTTCATTGCCATTACCGGCACCAACGGCAAGTCGACGACCACGGCACTGACGGCGCACATCCTAAAATCGGCTGGGCGCGACACGCAGATGGGCGGGAATATCGGCCGCGCAGTGATGACGCTCGATCCGCCGCAGCCTGAACGGCATTATGTGGTTGAGTGCTCTTCCTACCAGATCGATCTTGCCCCTTCGATCAACCCGACGGCCGGTGTGCTGCTCAACCTGACGCCGGACCATCTCGACCGCCATGGCACGATGCAACACTACGCCTCGATCAAGGAGCGGCTGGTGGCCGGCAGCGAGACGGCAATCATCGGTGTCGACGATTCCTGGTGCGCCCAGATCGCCGATCGGCTGGAGCGGGCCGGCCGGCAGGTCATCCGCATCTCCAAGCGGCTGCCGCTGACCGACGGCTATTTCGCTGACGGCACCAACTTAATGGAAGCCGTGCACGGCCGCTACAGCCGTGTCGCCTTCCTCGAAGGCATCGGCTCGTTGCGCGGCCAGCACAATGCGCAGAACGCGCTGGCCGCCGCCGCCGCCTGCCTCACGGTCGGGCTCGAGCTCGGCGAGATCCAATCCGGACTGGAGAGTTTCCCTGGGCTGGCGCACCGCATGGAGCAGGTCGGCCGCAAAGGGCATGTGCTGTTCGTCAACGATTCCAAGGCGACCAATGCCGATGCCGCTGCACCGGCGCTGTCGAGCTTTGCGCGTATCTACTGGATTGCCGGCGGCCTGCCGAAAGAGGGCGGCATCGAGCCATTACGCGGCTTCTTCCCGCGCATCGCCAAGGCCTATCTGATCGGCGAAGCCGCACCGGCCTTTTCGGCGACGCTGGGCGAAGCGGTGCGCTACGAGATATCAGGCACGTTGGCGGCGGCAGTCGAACACGCCGCCCGCGATGCGGCCAGGGATAGTAGCGGCGAGGCAGTGGTGCTGCTGTCGCCGGCATGCGCCAGTTTCGACCAGTTCAAGAATTTCGAAGTCCGCGGCGAGGCGTTCAGGCAAGCCGCAACCGCCATTGATGGCGTGAAGCCCATCGGAGGGACACGATAATGCAAAGCCGTCTCGACAAAAGCCCTGTGGCGACCTGGTGGTGGACGATCGATCGGTGGTTCCTGGCGGCGTTCCTGTCGCTGATGGGGCTCGGCATCGTTTTGTCTTTCGCCGCAAGCCCGGCGGTGGCCGAGCGCATCGGGCTAGACAGTTTCCACTTCGCGACGCGCCAGATTATCTTCACCATTCCGGCACTTGGGGTGATGCTGGCCGTCTCGTTCCTTGAATCCAGGCAGATCCGGCGCATGGCGCTGGTCATGCTGTGCATCATGCTGTTTTTGATGGTGGCCGTGCTCTATATCGGCGTCGAGGTGAAGGGCGCGCGGCGTTGGGTGTCGCTTGCCGGCCTCTCGATCCAGCCGTCCGAGTTCCTGAAACCGGCCTTCGTCATCATCTGCGCCTGGCTGTTCGCCGAGCACAAGCGCCAGCCGGACATTCCGGGCAATTTGTTCGCCATGTTGCTGCTTGCGCTGGTCATCTCGCTGCTGGTGGCGCAGCCTGACCTTGGGCAGACCATGCTGGTGCTCGGCACCTGGGGGGTGATGTTCTTCATGGCCGGGTTGCCGTGGCTGTGGATCGTCGCGCTGGGTGCTGCCGGCGTCGGCGGCGTGTTCGCTGCCTATGCGGTGTTCCCGCACGTTGCCGGCCGCATCGACCGCTTCATGACCGGCGAGGGCGACACGTTCCAGGTCGACATGGGCCGCGAGGCGCTGATCAATGGCGGCTGGTTCGGCGTCGGGCCGGGCGAGGGTACTGTCAAGCGGGTCATCCCCGACAGCCACGCCGACTTCGTCTTCTCCGTCGCCGGCGAGGAATTCGGGCTGATCATGTGTTTCTTCATCATGTCCATCTTCGGTTTCATCGTGCTGCGCGGTCTCAACACGGCGCTCAGGGAGCAGGACGATTTCACCCGCTACGCGGTTGGCGGCCTGGTCACGGTCTTCGGCCTGCAGTCGGTCATCAACATGGCCGTCAATCTGCAGCTGATGCCGGCCAAGGGCATGACGCTGCCGTTCATCTCCTACGGCGGCTCCTCGCAGATCGCGATCGCCATCTCGATGGGCATGGTGCTGGCGCTGACGCGCAAGCGCCCGGAAAAGCGCAAGCAGCTGGGCTTCATGCCGTCGCCGCGTGCGATGCCGGCGGAGTGAGATGGCGAAGGGGGTCATCCTTCTGGCGGCAGGCGGAACCGGCGGACATCTGTTCCCGGCCGAGGCGCTGGCGCACGAACTGACCGGGCGCGGCTGGGCGGTGCACCTGGCGACGGACGAACGCGCCGAGCGCTTTGCCGGGCAGTTCCCGGCGGCCGCCATCCATCCGATCCAGTCGGCGACGATGGGGTCGAAAAATCCTTTTGCCGTGCTCGCCGCATTTTGGAAAATCTGGCGCGGGGTGCGGCAGGCATCGGCCGTCATCGCCAGCGTCAAGCCCGCCATCGTGGTCGGCTTCGGCGGCTATCCGACGCTGCCGCCGCTCTATGCCGCGACCCGGCGCAAGGTGCCGACGCTGATCCACGAGCAGAACGCTGTGATGGGCCGTGCCAACCGGGCGCTCGCCGGCCGCGTCGACGCTATTGCCGGTGGTTTCCTACCGGAAGACACAAGTGCTACAGGCGTCAAGACGGTGACCACCGGCAATCCGGTCAGGCCGCAAGTGCTGGAAGCGGCGAAGACGCCTTATGCCGCATCGGCCGGTGAAGAGCCGTTCCGATTTCTGGTGTTTGGCGGCAGCCAAGGCGCGCAGTTCTTTTCCGATGCGGTGCCGGCGGCGATCGCCCGGCTTTCCGATGCACAGCGCAGGCGGCTGGCGATCACCCAGCAGGCGCGCGCCGACGATGTGGCGCGGGTGAAAGCGGCCTATGCCACGCTTGACATCGAGGCCGAGGTGTCGCCCTTCTTCACCGACATGGCGGCGCGGCTGGCGGCGGCGCATCTGGTGATGTCGCGCTCCGGCGCATCGACCGTATCGGAAATCGCGGTGATCGGCCGGCCGGCGCTGCTGGTGCCTTATCCGCACGCGCTCGACCACGACCAGGCGGCGAATGCGGCGGCCCTTGCGGCAGCGGGCGGCGCCGAGGTGCATCCGCAATCCACGCTTTCGGCGGAGCGGATCGCCGTGCTTGTCGGCGGGCTGATGGATGATCCAGGCAAGGCGGCGACAATGGCCGCGGCGGCGAAATCGTCCGGAAAACCGGATGCCGCGCGGTTGCTCGCCGATCTGACAGAGGCTATTGCGTCCAGGAAATCCGTTTCGGAATTCAGGAAGGAGACGCACGCATGAAGATGCCACAGACGATCGGCCTCGTGCATTTCATCGGCATTGGCGGCATCGGCATGAGCGGCATCGCCGAGGTGCTGCACAATCTCGGCTACAAGGTGCAGGGATCCGATCAGGCCGACAGCGCCAATGTGCAGCGGCTGCGCGACAAAGGCATCGAATGCTTCGTCGGCCATCAGGCCGAAAACCTCGGCGAGGCCGAAGTGGTCGTCGTCTCCACCGCAATCAAGAAATCCAATCCGGAGCTGAAGGCGGCGAGAGAGAAGTTGCTGCCGATCGTGCGGCGCGCCGAAATGCTGGCCGAACTGATGCGCTTCCGGCAAGCGGTGGCGATCGGCGGCACGCATGGCAAGACGACGACGACTTCGATGGTGGCGACGCTACTCGAAGCCGGCGGGCTCGACCCGACGGTAATCAATGGCGGCATCATCAATGCCTATGGCACCAATGCCCGCATGGGAGACGGCGAATGGATGGTGGTCGAGGCCGACGAGAGCGACGGCACCTTCCTCAAGCTGCCGGCCGAGATTGCCGTCGTCACCAATATCGACCCCGAGCACCTCGACCATTACGGCTCCTTCGACAAAGTGCGCGAAGCGTTTCGTCAGTTCGTCGAGAATGTGCCGTTCTACGGCTTCGGTGTGATGTGCACCGACCATCCCGAGGTGCAGGCGCTGGTCGGCCGCATCGAGGACCGGCGCGTCATCACCTATGGCGAAAATGCGCAGGCCGACGTGCGCTTCACCAATCACCGCATGGACGGCCCGACCTCGGAATTCGACGTGGTGATCCGCGACCGCAAGACGCACGGCCAGATAACGATATCAGGCCTGCGGCTGCCTATGCCCGGGCGCCACAATGTTTCCAATGCGACGGCGGCGATTGCCGTCGCGCATGAGCTCGGCCTTTCGGCTGAGGCAATCAAGAAGGGCCTGTCGTCCTTCGCCGGCGTCAAGCGCCGTTTCACCCATACCGGTTCGTGGAACGGTGTCGATGTGTTCGACGATTACGGCCATCATCCGGTCGAGATCACGGCGGTACTAAAGGCTGCGCGCAGCGCTACCAAGGGTCGCATCATCGCCGTTACCCAACCGCATCGCTTCACCCGGCTGCGCGATCTGTTCGACGAGTTTTCCGTCTGCTTCAACGATGCCGATACGGTAATGGTGGCGCCCGTCTATGCGGCCGGCGAGGAGCCGATCGACGGCGTTACGTCCGACGCACTGGTGTCGCGCATCCGCTCCGGCGGCCATCGCGACGCACGCTACATCGAAGGTCCGGCGGCGATTGCGCCGATTGTGCGCGAGGTGGCGAAGCCGGGCGATTTCGTCGTCTTCCTCGGCGCCGGCAACATCACGCAATGGGCCTATGCGCTGCCCAGGGAACTCGGCGGGACCATCTCATGATGCGCGGCCAGGCGTTGATCGAGAAGCTCGGCGACCGGCTTGCCGGACTGCGCGGCCGCATCATGCCCAATGCCGAGATGGACAAGATCACCTGGTTTCGAGCCGGCGGGCTGGCGGACGCATTGTTCCAGCCGGCCGACGAGGACGATCTTGCCACGTTCCTGAAGGCGGTGCCGGAGGAAATTCCGCTGACCATCGTCGGCGTCGGCTCGAACCTGCTTGTCCGTGACGGCGGCATTGCGGGCTTTGTCATCCGGCTTTCGGCCAAGGGTTTTGCCGAGACCGAAGTGATTGCGCCGACCACGATCAAGGCGGGCGCCGCGACACCCGACAAGCGCCTTGCGGCCGTTGCCTACGAGGCCGGCATCGGTGGCTTTCATTTCTACCACGGCATTCCCGGCGCCATTGGCGGAGCGCTGAGGATGAACGCCGGCGCCAATGGCGTTGAGACGCGCGAGCGCGTGGTCGAGGTGCGGGCACTCGACCGCAAGGGCAATGTTCATACGCTGAGCAATGCCGATATGGGCTATGCCTATCGCCATTCAGCGGCGCCGTCCGGGCTGATCTTCACGTCGGCGCTGCTCGAAGGCATTCCCGAGGACAAGGCGGCGATCAAGGCCGCGATGGATGCTGTCCAGAACCATCGCGAGACCGTGCAGCCGATCCGCGAAAAGACCGGTGGCTCTACCTTCAAGAATCCTGAGGGCACCTCGGCCTGGAAGGAGATCGACAAGGCCGGCTGCCGCGGCCTGATGGTCGGCGGGGCGCAGATGTCGCCGATGCATTGCAACTTCATGATCAACACCGGAACCGCCACGGGCTACGAGCTTGAATATCTCGGTGAGACGGTGCGTGCGCGCGTGCTCGAAAGATCAGGCATCCGGCTGCAGTGGGAGATCAAGCGCATCGGTAATTTTCGGCCGGGCCATGCCGTCCAGGAATTTCTCGGACAGTTGCTTTAGGCAAGCTGACCGCCGTTGCCTTTTGGACTCATGAATTCACATTTTGCTGCCGTTTTTGCGGAAAGTGAATCCATCGGAATCGTAAGCACTTGCCAGCGAATCAACTCTCTGATTCTCTGCCCTGAAGCGTTTCCTGATTTGAGTCGTTTCGACGCGTTACTCGCGTTTCCGTCTGGGGGGCAACCTGCCGGGAGACTCGGACTCAATGTTGCGGAAACACGGGAGCGAAGTTGCTCGGGCGCATTTGAGTGCGCGCGATGCTTTTCGGGGCATGCACGATGGTGCAGGCCTGCTGTGAGAGGAAATGACGGGGAATGACAAGCAAGCATGTGGCCGTCCTTCTGGGGGGATTCTCGTCCGAGCGGCCCGTGTCCCTGTCGTCGGGTAAGGCCTGCGCCGATGCGCTCGAGGGAGAGGGCTACCAGGTCACCCGCGTCGACGTCTCGCGCGATATCGGCTCGGTGCTCAGCGCGCTCAAGCCCGACGTCGTCTTCAACGCACTGCACGGCCCCTTCGGCGAGGACGGCACCATCCAGGGCATCCTCGAGTACCTCGCCATTCCGTACACCCATTCCGGCGTGCTTGCCTCGGCGCTCGCGATGAACAAGGAACAGGCCAAGAAGGTCGCCAAGGCGGGAGGCATTCCGGTGGCGGAATCGAAGGTGGCCAATCGCTTCGCCATCCAGAACAAGCACCCGATGAAGCCGCCCTATGTCGTCAAGCCGGTCAACGAAGGGTCGAGCTTCGGTGTCGTCATCGTCCATGAAGGCCAGTCGCATCCGCCGCAGATCATCGGCTCGTCCGAGTGGAGATATGGCGATACGGTGATGGTCGAGCGTTATGTGCACGGGCGGGAATTGACCTGCGCGGTGATGGGCGATGTGGCGCTCGGTGTCTGCGAGATCATCCCGACCGGCCATTCCTTCTACGACTATGATTCAAAATACGTCGCGGGCGGATCAAAACACGAATGCCCGGCAAAACTTTCACCGAATATTTACCAAAAAATACAGACACTGACGCTCAAGGCTCACCAAGCTATCGGCTGTCGGGGCGTTTCCCGGTCGGACTTCCGTTATGACGATCGTCACTCCGAAAACGGCGAAATTGTCTGGCTCGAGGTCAACACCCAGCCGGGCATGACGCCGACGTCTTTGGTGCCGGAAATCGCCGCGCAAGCGGGACACTCGTTCGGCGATTTGTTGAGTTGGATGGTGGAGGACGCTTCGTGTCTGCGTTGAAGTGGGGACAGGGCAAGGGGAAGGGCGCGGCCGGGCCGGCGCTGTTCGGCATGCCGTTGTCGTTCGACCATTTCGTGCTGCCGCGCCTGCTCCGCCGGCCGGTGCGTGTGCTGGCGCGCCTCGGCGAAGGCGACTTCGAAGCGCCGCCCTATTGCGCTGCCATGCTGTCGGCGGCACTGCTTGTTTCGAGCAGTGCCTATGGCGCCTATCTCGGCGGATATTCCGACGCCATCGTCCAGAGTGTCACCGCCCGCACCGGCTTTGCCGTCGACCAGGTCAAGGTCGTCGGCAACCGCGAAACGTCCGAGATCGATATTCTCGACAGGCTGGAACTCGACGGCTGGACCTCGCTGATCGGCTTCGATGCCGAAGCGGCGCGCGAACGCATCACCACGCTACCCTGGGTCGAAGCCGCGGCAGTGCGCAAGGTCTACCCGCATACGCTGGAAGTGCGCGTCGAGGAGCGCGAGCCGTTCGCGTTGTGGCAGCAAGGCAGCGCGCTTTCGGTCATCGAGAAATCCGGCACCGTCATTGCGCCGTTCTCCGGCGGCAAGCAGATATTGCTCCCGCTGATCATCGGCACCGGCGCGCCGGCCACAGCGCCGGATTTCCTGGCCAAGATCAAGAATTATCCGGAGCTCGCCGCGCGGATCAAGGGCTACATCCGCATCGGCGAACGGCGCTGGGATCTCAAGCTTGAAAACGGCATCACGATCAAGCTTCCCGAAGACGGTGAGGATCAGGCGATTGCCGACCTGGTCAGGATGGATCACGAGAACGGGCTTTTGACGCGCGACATCGCCGCCGTCGACATGCGCCTTTCCGATCGTCTGGTCGTCCAGTTGACGCCGGAAGCGGCGACACAGCGCCAAGCCGCGCTCGACGAAAAGCCCAAGATGCTGAAGCCCAAGCCGGAGACGAAGATATGAGCTGGCTTGGCGGCAATAGCGATGCCTCGTCGCGCCGGTCCGGCATCCTGACGGTGCTGGATGTCGGGTCCAGCAAGGTCTGCTGCGTGGTGGCCAAACTCAAGCCGCGCGAGGATGGCAAGCTGCTGCGCGGACGCTCGCATCGCGTCCAGGTGATCGGCATCGGCCACCAGAAATCGCAAGGCGTGAAATCCGGCGTCGTCATCGATCTCGACCGTGCCGAGCACGCCATCCGTCTTGCCGTCGACGCCGCCGAACGCATGGCGGGACTGACGGTCGATTCGCTGATCGTCAACATGACTGCCGGCCGGCTGAAGAGCGAGGCTTTTTCGGCCACCATCAATCTCGGCGGCCATGAGGCCGACGAGGCCGACATCAAGCGCGTGCTTGCCGCCGGCGCCAAGCAGGCGTTGCGGGCCGAGCGCGAGGTGATCCATTCGCTTCCCGTAGCCTTTTCGCTGGATGCCGAGCGCGGTGTGCGCGATCCGCGCGGCATGGTTGGCGACCAGCTTGGCGTCGACATGCACGTGCTGACAGGCGACGCAGCGCCCTTGCGCAATCTGGAGCTCTGCATCAACCGCTCGCATCTGTCGGTTGAACGCATGGTGGCGACGCCCTATGCCAGCGGGCTTGCTGCGCTGGTCGACGACGAGCTCGAAATGGGCGCAGCCTGCATCGACATGGGCGGCGGCACGACGACGATCTCGGTGTTTTCGGAAGGCAAGTTCGTCCATGGCGATGCCATCGCGATCGGCGGCAACCACGTCACGCTGGATATGGCCAAGGGCCTGTCGACCTCGCTCGATGCCGCCGAAAGGCTGAAAGTGATGCATGGCTCGGCGCTGCCTGGCAGTGCCGACGACCGCGACCTGGTTTCCATCCATCCGATCGGCGAGGACGGCGAGGTGCCGTTGCAGATACCGCGCTCGGTGATGACGCGCATCATCCGCGCCCGCATCGACGAGACGCTGGAATTGTTGCGCGACCGGCTGAACAAATCCGGCTACGGCAACGCCGTCGGCAAGCGTGTGGTGCTGACCGGCGGTGCCAGCCAGCTTGCCGGCCTGCCAGAAGCAGCACGCCGCATTCTCGGCCGCAATGTGCGCATCGGACGCCCGCTTGGCGTGGCAGGCTTGCCCGAGGCGGCCAAGGGGCCGGCTTTCTCGACCCCGGTCGGACTTCTGATCTATCCACAGATGGCGAGCTTCGAGAGCCGGCCGGCGAAGGGAATTTCCGGTCTTCGGATGACCGGAACAGGCGGAAAACTGCATCGAATGAGTCAGTGGTTGAGAGACAGTTTTTAATTTTGACGGGGACAGCCCCATAGGCGGCCGCGGCGGCGAAGCGGCGGGAAAGGCAAAGGACGGAGACAATGACCATCAATCTGCAGAAGCCGGACATCACCGAGCTCAAGCCGCGCATCACCGTGTTCGGTGTCGGCGGCGGCGGCGGCAATGCCGTCAACAACATGATCACCGCCGGCTTGCGCGGCGTCGAGTTCGTGGTGGCCAACACCGACGCGCAGGCACTGACGATGTCGAAGGCCGAGCGGCTGATCCAGCTCGGCGCGCATGTCACCGAAGGTCTCGGCGCCGGATCGCAGCCTGAAGTCGGGCGCGCGGCGGCGGAGGAATGCATCGACGAGATCATCGATCATCTCTCCAACACGCATATGTGCTTCGTCACTGCCGGCATGGGCGGCGGCACCGGCACCGGGGCGGCTCCCGTCGTTGCCCGCGCTGCCCGCGAAAAGGGTATCCTCACCGTCGGCGTCGTCACCAAGCCGTTCCACTTCGAAGGCCAGCGCCGCATGAAGACGGCCGACATGGGTATCGAGGAACTGCAGAAATGCGTCGATACCCTGATCGTCATTCCCAACCAGAACCTGTTCCGGCTGGCCAATGACAAGACCACCTTCGCCGATGCCTTCGCGATGGCCGACCAGGTGCTCTATTCGGGCGTTGCCTGCATTACCGACCTGATGGTCAAGGAAGGCCTGATCAATCTCGACTTCGCCGACGTCCGCTCGGTCATGCGCGAAATGGGCAAGGCGATGATGGGAACCGGCGAGGCTTCGGGCGAGGGCCGCGCAATGGCCGCGGCGGAAGCCGCCATCGCCAACCCGCTGCTCGACGAGACCTCGATGAAGGGCGCCAAGGGCCTGCTGATCTCGATCACCGGCGGCCGTGACCTGACCCTGTTCGAAGTCGATGAGGCGGCAACCCGCATTCGCGAAGAGGTCGACCAGGACGCCAACATCATTCTGGGCGCCACCTTCGACGAGGAACTCGAAGGCGTCATCCGCGTGTCGGTGGTCGCCACCGGCATCGACAAATCGGCGGCCGAAATCGCTGCCGCGCCGATCGCCATCCGCGCGGCTCCGCCGAAGCCGGTCAGCCGCCCGGCGGCCCAGGTCACGGAAATGCGCCCGGCGCCTGTCCAGCAACCAATCTATGAACCACGTGCTGCCGACCCGGTCGCCGAGGCCATTCAGCTCGCCGAAGCGAATGCGGCAGCGATGGCGCAGGCCCGCCCGGCACCGGTCGCGCATGCGGAAGACTTCCGTCCGCAGAGCAAGATTTTCCAGGCGCCTCCCGCTCAACCGCAGCCAATGATGCAGCCAGCGGTTCAGCAAGCGATGCAGCCCGCTCCGCATCGTGAAATGCCGCAGCCGGTTGCCGCGGCACCCCAGCGCATGCCGCGGGTCGAGGATTTCCCGCCGCAGGTGAAGGCCGAAGTGGAAGCCAAGGCCCGCCCCGCCGACCACGAGAACAGCGGCCCGATGGGGTTGCTCAAGCGCCTGACCAACGGCTTGACCCGCCGCGAAGAGGAGCCTGCAAGACTGCAGCCGGCGCAGCCTCGCGAACCGAAACTGCGCCAGGCGCCGGCGGAAGTGCGCCGCCTAGCCAGCCAGGATCCGCAGCTTTACGCACCGCGCCGCGGCCAGCTGGACGAGCAGGGCCGCCTGACGCCGCAGAGCCGGGCTGTCCAGGAAGACGATCAGTTGGAGATTCCCGCCTTCCTGCGCCGACAAGCCAATTGATCTGTTAACGGTTCGTAACAGTTGTTAACAGGCGAGCAGGAAACTGTTCGCCTGTTAAAATTAAAAGCAATTTCAAAACAAGGACTTATGCGGCAATCCCGCGCTGGAGCGCGGTTACAACGAGTAAGAAACCGTGATTTGGAGTCTCCCTGCGGGACCATTATCTTCGCCACCGACCAAAGTCGGTTTGCTGGGAGTCTCGGGGAAGTGGCCCTGCCTGCCGATCAATCAAGAGCCGCGCCCTCAGGGCAGATGAAGCCGACCTAGGCAGCATGGGCTATGGGGATTGTTTTGCACGACTATCAGACGACACTTAAATCGCGTGCGACGCTGACCGGCATCGGCGTTCACAGTGGCAATCCGGTCACCGTCCATTTCCTGCCGGCGGACGCCGATACGGGTGTCGTCTTCCAGCTTTCGAATGCAAGCGGAAGCCACGAATTTCGCGCGCTCGTTTCCGAGGTCGGTGCCACCGACCTCTGCACGATGCTCGGCGATCCGCAGGGCGAGCACATTGCCACGGTCGAGCATCTGATGGCGACGCTTTTCGGGCTTGGGATCGACAATCTCGTCATCGAAATCGACGGCCATGAGGTGCCTATCCTCGACGGTAGCGCAGTGATGTTCATCGAGGCCATTGACCAGGCAGGCGTCGAAACGCTGCCGGTCAAGCGTCGCTACATCAGGGTGGTCAAGCCGGTTCGCATCGAGAACGGCGCCTGCTGGGCGGAGTTCCGGCCCTATGATGGCACGCGCTTCGAGATCGAGATCGATTTCGAAAGCCCGGCGATCGGGCGCCAGCTTTTTGCATCCGACATGAACGCCGACATTTTCCGGCGTGACGTCGCGCGGGCCCGCACTTTCGGTTTCATGAAGGACGTCGAGCGGCTGTGGGCGGCCGGCTATGCGCTCGGCTCCTCGTTGGAAAACTCCCTGGTGATCGGCGACGACAACCGCGTGATCAATATGGGAGGCCTGCGCTATCCCAACGAGTTCGCGCGCCACAAGACGATGGATGCGATGGGCGACCTGGCGCTCGCCGGTGCCCGGTTCATCGGCTGCTTCCGCTCCTATCGTGGCGGCCACAGGCTGAACGCAGCTGCGCTGCGCCGTCTCTTGTCCGACCGTTCGGCTTTCGAGATCGTTGAGACGACGCGCCGCGAGCGCGGGCGTACCGCGGAGATGAGCGCCGTCAACGCACCCCTCTATGCGCCCTGGATGATCTGATTCTTAAGGTCTTGCGGCTCCCGTTGCGGTCAAGCTGTGTTGCATGGATGCATCACCGGCCTGCCAAATTACACAGCTTTCCAGGTAGCGCCAAAGCGCCACAAAAATGTGCGATTGGCCGGGGATAGCGTTGCCGGGCAAGGCAATTATGGTTTATGGCTGCTGCCGTCGACTGAAATGACGCCGAAAGGGCGGAATCCAAACATGTTTTTCAAGCGAGTTGGTCAATCGAAGGCGCCGCGGCGGGCTGTTTTCCTGGCGCTTTCGGTGGTCGTTCCATCGCTGTTTCTGTCGGCCTGCATGTCGTCCGAGAAGGACGTCGATCTGTCGACCTATGTCGATCAGACCGAGCCGGCCGACGTGCTCTACAATCAGGGTCTCGCCAATCTGAATGCCGGGCGACTGCAGGAGGCAAGCCGCAAGTTCGATGCCGTCGACCGCCAGCATCCATATTCCGAATTCGCCCGCAAATCGATGGTGATGGGTGCCTTTGCCGACTACCGTCAGGGCAATTACGATGAGGCGATCGGTTCGGCCAAGCGCTACCTGACCCTCTACCCGTCGACCGACGATGCGGCCTATGCCCAATATATTATCGGGCTGAGCTACTACCGCCAGATCAAGGACGTCACCCAGGACCAGAAGGAAGCGCGTCTTACCGCGCAGACGATGCAGGATCTGGTAACGCGCTGGCCGACTTCCGAATATGTCGACGATGCCAAGGAGAAGATCCGCTTCGCCAACGATCAGCTCGCCGGCAAGGAGATGCAGATCGGCCGCTACTATCTCGAGCGCCGCGAATACATCGCGGCCGTTAAACGGTTCCGCAACGTCGTGGAGAACTATTCCAACACACGTCATGTCGAGGAAGCGCTGGCGCGTCTGACCGAGAGCTACTATGCGATGGGGCTGACGTCGGAAGCCCAGACCGCTGCGGCCGTGCTCGGCACCAACTATCCCGACAGCCAGTGGTACAAGGACTCCTACAAGCTCCTGCAGAGTGGTGGGCTCGAGCCGCGCGAGAATGCCGGATCGTGGATCTCCAAGGCCGGGAAGCTGATCACCGGCGCCTGAGCGGCGCGTCACCATGCTCTCCAGACTGTCGATCCGCGATATCGTTCTGATCGAGAAGCTGGACATCGACTTCTCGTCCGGCCTTTCGGTCCTTACCGGCGAAACCGGCGCCGGAAAATCTATCCTGCTCGACGCCTTGTCGCTGGCGCTTGGCGCCCGCGGCGACGCTTCGCTGGTGCGGCATGGCGCGGCACAAGGCCAGATCATCGCCGTGTTCGACGTGCCGCGCAACCACGCGGCTCGCATGTTGCTTGCCGAGAATGCCATCGAGGACGACGGCGAAATCATCCTGCGCCGCGTCCAGACGGCTGACGGCCGCACGCGCGTGTTCGTCAACGACCAGCCGTCCAGCGTGACGCTGATGCGCGACATCGGCCGTGCGCTGGTCGAGATCCACGGCCAGCATGACGAGCGCGCTTTGGTCGATCCCGGCGCCCATCGCGAGTTGCTCGACAGTTTCGGCGGCCATCTCGGCGCTGCTCGGGGAACCGGCGAGGCGTGGCGGCATTGGCGTACCTGCGAGCAGGAATTTTCACGGCACCGGGCCAAAGTCGAAGCAGCTGCCCGTGAGGCCGATTATCTGCGTGCAGCGGTCGCCGAATTGACCAGGCTCGATCCGCAACCTGGCGAAGAGACCGAGCTGGCCGAATTGCGCGCCTTGATGATGCGTGCCGAAAAGATCGCCTCGGAAATCCATGATGCGCAGGATGTGCTCTCGGGTCCGTCCTCGCCCTTGCCGCAACTGGCCAGCCTGCTCAGGCGGCTGCAGCGCAAGGTCACCGAAGCGCCCGGGCTGCTCGAGGATGTCGTCAAGTCGCTCGACGAGGCGATGCTGTCGCTCGACGCGGCGCAGTCGGGCGTCGAAGCAGCACTTCGCGCCACCGAATATGATCCGCAGCGGCTGGAGAAGGCTGAGGAGCGGCTGTTTTCGCTGCGTGCCGCCTCGCGCAAGCACAGCGTCGCCGTCGATGACCTGGCGCAATTGCGTGACACCATGGCTGCCGACCTTGCCGATCTCGACGCCGGCGAAGAGCGCCTGCAGGCGCTGGAGAAACAGGCTGCGGCGGCGCGCCAGGCCTATGACATTGCAGCGGCCCAGCTGTCGTCGCTTCGCCATGCGGCGGCTGTCGGGCTGAGCAAGGCGGTGATGGCCGAACTGCCGGCGCTGAAGCTCGAACGCGCCGAGTTCATCGTCGAGATCGCTAGCGATGCCGAGAGCCGCATGGAAGAAGGCATCGACCAGGTCGAGTTCTGGGTGCGGACCAATCCCGGCACCAGGCCCGGCCCTATGATGAAGGTCGCTTCCGGCGGCGAGCTTTCGCGCTTCCTGCTGGCGTTGAAGGTCGCGCTGGCTGATCGCGGGTCGGCGCCGACCTTGGTCTTCGACGAAATTGACACCGGCGTCGGCGGCGCGGTTGCCGACGCCATCGGCCAGCGGCTGGCGCGGCTGGCAAAACGCGTGCAGGTGCTTTCGGTCACGCATGCACCGCAAGTGGCGGCGCGCGCGGCGACGCATTTCCTGATCTCCAAATCGGGCGGTGCCGACAGGGTCTCGACCGGCATCGCCGAGATGGACCGGGCGGCACGGCAGGAAGAGATCGCACGCATGCTCGCCGGCGCCACCATCACCGACGAGGCGCGTGCGGCGGCCGAGCGGCTGCTGCGGGAGAACACCGCGGCAGCGTAGAGCTGTTCATCGTTTCACCGAAACGCCGAACCGCTCTACCTCTTTGTTTCTGCGCAGTTCCGGACGGAAAACCGTTTCACACTTTTCCTGGAATTGCTCCAGGCGAGTTCGTTTCCGGCGCTCGTGACCTGAGTCAGGGTATGGCGCCATCCTGCTGTTCAGGAATGATTTTCTGTGTCTGGTCTCTCCCTCATGAGAAAATCCTGTTCTATTGTGTCGCGCCACCGTGGAGGGAGCAGTGCATGGACGAAAAACCAGTCGATTCGCTCAGCGAAAGCGAGGCGGCAAGCGAGTTGAAGCGGTTGGCGCAGGAGATCGCCGAGCACGACCGGCGCTACCATGGCGAGGACGCGCCGATAATCACGGATGCGGAATATGACGCGCTGACCCGGCGCAACCTCGCCATCGAGCAGCAGTTCCCGCATCTTGTGCGCGAGGATTCGCCCTCACGCAGGGTCGGCGCGCCGCCGGCGGAAGGTTTTGCAAAGGTGCGCCACGCGGTGCCGATGCTCAGCCTCGCCAAGGCCTATACCGACCAGGACGTCGCGGACTTCATAGAACGGGGCCGGCGATTCTTTGATCGCGACAAGGAGCTGAACATCGCCTTCACGGCTGAGCCGAAGATCGACGGGCTATCGGCTTCCCTGCGGTATGAAGGCGGTGTGTTCGTGCAGGGCGCAACGCGCGGCGACGGCGTCGTCGGCGAGGACATCACCGCCAATCTCAAGACCATCGCCGATATTCCCAAGACCTTGAAGGGACCGGACTGGCCCGAGGTCATCGAAATACGCGGTGAGGTCTATATGACCTACGCGGAATTCGAGGCGCTGAAGCAGCGTTCGGCGGCGATAGGCGGCCAGGATTACGTCAATCCGCGTAACACGGCGGCCGGATCGCTGCGCCAGAAGGACCCGTCCGTTACCGCCAGCCGCAACCTCAAATTCTTTGCCTACGCCTGGGGCTATACTTCAAAGGATCCAGCTCCGACCCAATACGATTCCGTGCAAAAATTCGCGGAGTGGGGGTTCAAGGTCAGTCCGCTGATGGTCCGGGCAAAGTCGGTCGACGAACTGATCGCGCATTATCACCTTATCGAGGCCCAGCGCTCATCGCTCGGCTACGACATCGACGGCGTCGTCTACAAGGTCGACCAATTGGAGTTGCAGCGCAGATGG
This sequence comes from Mesorhizobium sp. M1006, assembly GCF_040318825.1. NCBI lineage: Bacteria > Pseudomonadati > Pseudomonadota > Alphaproteobacteria > Hyphomicrobiales > Phyllobacteriaceae > Mesorhizobium > Mesorhizobium sp. M1006. The sequence goes on along the minus strand of NZ_JAMYMZ010000001.1, from coordinate 267,288 downwards.
GGCTTCGTCACCGGCGAACCACGCTGGGCGATCGCTCATAAATTTCCGGCCGAACAGGCGATGACGACCGTGCTCAGGATCGACATTCAGGTCGGCCGTACCGGTACGCTGGCGCCCGTTGCCCGGCTTGCGCCCGTCACGGTCGGCGGCGTCGTGGTCGAAAATGTCACGCTTCACAACGAAGACTACATCAAGGGTCTGGACAGCAACGGCCAGCCGATCCGCGACGGCAACGACATCCGTATCGGCGACACGGTGGTCATCCAGCGGGCGGGGGACGTCATTCCGCAGATCGTCAGCGTCGTCGTCGACAAGCGTCCGCCAGATGCCGTGCCCTACGAATTCCCGCACAAATGTCCGATCTGCGGCTCACCCGCAACGCGCGAGATCAACGAGAAGACCGGCAAGGAGGATTCCCGCCGACGGTGCACCGGCGAGCTGATCTGCCCCGCGCAGGCCGTGGAAGGATTACGCCACTTTGTGTCGCGCGGCGCCATGGATATCGAAGGCCTGGGCGCTGAAAACATAGACCTGTTCTTCAATGCCGGGTTGGTCAAGACTGCCGCCGATATCTTCACCCTCCGGGACCGCCGTCCCGCCGTCACCAAGGCGCTGGCGGAGCGACGGGAGGAGCAGGCCAGGCAGCGTGAGGCCGCATCGGGCAAAACGCGCAAGAATGTACGCAGCGTCGAGGAACGCAACTATGACGGCCTCGACAAGCTCTTCGCTGCCATCGACGCCCGCCGCGAACCCGAACTCGATCGCTTCATCTTTGCGCTGGGCATCCGCCATATCGGCGAAACGACGGCCGCTGTGCTCGCCCGAACCTTCTCGACGATCGAGGAGTTGATCCGCATTGGCAAGGAGACAGCAGCAGCAGCCGATCCACACACCGTTTTTCCTTCAATCAACGGCATCGGCGATACCGTGATAGGCGCGCTTCGCGATTTCTTCGGCAATGAACGCAACGACGCCGTGCTTGAAGCGCTGCTCACACAGATCCACCCGAAGCCGTACATTGTGAACGTCTCAGCCGATAGTGCGGTCGCCGGCAAGACAATCGTGTTTACAGGCACGCTGGAAAAGATGACGCGCCCCGAGGCCAAGGCGATGGCTGAACGTCTCGGCGCGAAGGTCGCCGGCTCTGTTTCCGCGAAGACCGATCTCCTGGTGGCAGGCCCGGGCGCCGGTTCCAAGCTGAAGGACGCGACCAAATTCGGCATCGAGGTGATCGACGAGGACACCTGGCTGCAGCGGATTGGCAAGGGCGGGTGATGGCGGCTGCGTTCAATGGATTTGGGCAAAAGGCCATTCCCTTCCTCAAGGCGCTGGATTTTCATCAGAGCCGGGAGTGGTTTTTGGAAAACCGCGATCTTTTTGAGCGCGACCTGCGCGATCCCTTCGGCGATCTGGTCGAGACGCTCTCCGAGCGCTTCACGGCATTGGGGCTCGGCCTGCGCGGCGACCGCAAGAAATCGCTGTTCCGGATTAATCGCGACGTGCGTTTTGCCAAGGACAAACGGCCTTACAACCAGCATTTGTCGGCGATCCTTTCGCCCGACGGCACCAAGATGGAACAGGGCGTGTTTTACGTCCATATCGGGCTCGATCGCTGCTTTGCTGCCGTCGCCTGGTGGCAGCCCGGACCGGACCTATTGCTGGCGCTGCGCAACGCGATCGCGAAGCGGCCCGCTGAATTCCGCACCCTCGTCGCGGCGCTGAAGAAGAATGGTCTCGAGCTCGACCCGGACGGCTGCATGAAGCGCACGCCGCGCGGCTTCGAGCATATCGCCGAGCCCGATCTCGCTACCGCGATCCGCAACCGGCATTTTGCCGTCCGGCACGCGATCGAGCCGGCGGATATCTACGGAGCTGGATTGGTCGACGAACTCGTCGACTTCGTCATGCTGGCAAAACCGCTGCTTGACTGGGGCAGGGCGATCGAAGGCAAGGCTTCGCCGCGCTAGGCTCGGAAGCGAGCTTGCCGCGACGCTTCAGCCATCATTTCCGCTGATCGTTTGCCTCAAGCAAATTGGTGTGACAAGCCGGGCCGCTCTCTCTACATACGGCCGTTCCCAAGGAGCGATCGATGTCGGCGGAAGCAATCTCCGAAAACGGAGCGAAAAGCGATTTCTGGGACGGCGTGCGGCTCAGCATGCCCGTCGTGGTGGCGTCGGCGCCGTTTGCGTTGCTGTTCGGAGCGCTCGCAGTCGACAACGGGTTTTCCGTGCTCGAAGCGTTCCTGATGAGCGCAACGGTGTTCGGCGGCGCCAGCCAGATGGTCGGCATCGAGCTGTTCGGCCAGCATGTCGCGCCGTGGCTGATCGTGCTGTCGATCTTCGCCGTGAATTTTCGCCATGTGCTCTATTCGGCTGGCATCGGCCGGCGCATTGCGCATTGGCCGCTGGTGCAGCAGGCGATAGGCTATTTTGTGCTGACCGATCCGCAGTTCGCGGTGGCCGAGCGCAAGGCGGAGGCCGGCGAGACCGTCGGGTTCACCTGGTATATGGGCCTTGGGCTGCCGGTCTATGTGTTCTGGGTCATCGAAAGCGCGCTCGGCGCGATGTTCGGCAAGCTTATTCCCGACACCCATGCGTTGGGCATCGATTTCCTGCTGCCGATCTATTTTCTCGGCCTGGTCATGAGCTTCCGCAAGCGGCCGCTGTGGCTGCCGGTGGTCGTCGCCAGCGCTGCCGCCTCCATTATTGCATACAAAACGGTCGGCTCGCCCTGGCATGTCTCCATAGGTGCGCTGGCGGGCGTGCTGCTCGCCGTCATCCTGCCGCCCCGCCACAGCGGCGTGGGGGCACGGCCATGAGCACGACCTTGTGGATCATCATCGCCGCTTCGATCGCGACCTATCTGACCCGCATCGGCGGTCATCTGGTGATCTCCCGCTTCGATCATATCCATCCGCGCGTCGAAGCCGGGCTCAGCGCCGTTCCGGCGGCGGTGCTGACGACGCTGGTGGCGCCGGCGGCCGTGAGTGCCGGGCCGGCGGAATGGGCAGCCTTGATCGTCGCCGGCCTGGTCTCGCTGCGTGGCGGCCTGATGGCGATGTTCCTGGCGGGTGCTGCCGTGCTGATCCTCGCCCGGCAGCTCGTCGGCTGATCGACTTTTGCCTTGGCGGCGAGAGCACACATGCGCTTTACCGCAGCGACTATTGCCGCGCCGACCCGCGACAGGCTCAGCCGGACCGCCTCCGATCTCTCCTGGTGGGCGCGACGCACGGCGTCGGTATAGAGCGCTTCGTGCTGCTTCGGCGTCAATGCGCTTAGATCGGTCGGCTGGATGCCGAAGGGCTTACGCGACATTTCCATCTCCCCTGGTTTGCCGTGTTGAGCGGCAGCTACACCGGCGATTTACGGGAAAGGCATAATCAGTTAAAATGAATAATTAAGATCGTTATGTTCTCCAGGAGAGATGTATGGATTTGGCCGATCTGCGCATCTTCCGCACGGTGGTGCGCGAGGGCGGAATCACCAAGGCGGCGGAAAAACTGTTTCGCGTGCAGTCGAACGTGACCACACGCATCCGGCAGCTCGAGGAGGATCTCGGCGTGCAGCTGTTTATCCGGGAGGGCAAGCGCCTGCACGTATCGCCGGCCGGTCACAAATTGGTCGGCTATGCGGATCGGCTGCTGGCGCTTGCGGAGGAGGCGCGAATAGCGATGCTCGATCCACGCCCGCGCGGCACGCTTCGCCTAGGTGCCATGGAGAGCACGGCCGCGGCACGGCTTCCTTGTCTGCTCGCCGATTATCACGCACGTTATCCCGAAGTGGAAATCCAGTTGCGCACCGGCAATCCGCAGGTTCTCGCGACCGCCATGCTTGCCGGCGAACTCGATGCAGCCTTCGCCGCCGAGCCGATCGCCGACGTTCCGTTCGAAAAGCTGCCGGCATTCCATGAGCAGCTGGTCATTGTCTCGGCGGCATCGCGCGTTTCGGTCGAAGACCACCTGGACATGCCCAAAACCATGATAGCCTTCGAGCACGGCTGCCCGCACCGCAAGCGGCTGGAACAATGGTACGCGCGTAGAGGGTTCATGGCCGAGAAAACCATCGAGCTTGGTTCATACCATGCCATCCTTGGTTGCGTGGTGGCTGGCATGGGCATAGCGCTGATGCCGAAAAGCGTGCTTTCGGGTTTTCCGGAAAGCCGCTGGCTAAAGCTGCACGAACTGCCCGCTGACGAAGACAATGCCGTCACGGTGTTGTTCTGGCGCAAGGGAGCCGGTTCTCCCAACGTCACCGCTTTGCAGGCACTGCTTGCGGAGCAAAGCCTGTCAACCGGCGTTGCCGCCGCGGCTATTGCTTGAAGTCGTGCGGCAGCGGCGCGGTTGCCTTTTCCAGCCAGGCCAGCGTTTCGCCGTCGAGCATCGGTCCGATCTCGGCCAGTACGCGCGCATGGTATTCGTCAAGCCAATGCAACTCGTCGCGGGTTAAAAGGTCCGATCGGACCAGCCGCTTGTCGATCGGCGCCAGCGTCAGTGTCTCGAAGCCGTGCATGGCGATGTCGCCGCCCTCGATTGCCTCGGCCGGTGTCACCAGAATCAAGTTCTCGATGCGGATGCCGTAGGAACCTTCCTTGTAATAGCCGGGCTCGTTGGAGACGATCATGCCGGCCAGCAGCTTTTCGGTGCCGGTCTTGGCGATACGCTGCGGGCCCTCGTGCACGGCAAGATAGGAGCCGACACCGTGCCCGGTGCCATGGGCGAAATCGCAGCCGTGTCTCCATAGCGCCAGGCGCGCCACTGCATCGATTTCGGAGCCGCGCGTGCCCTGGGGGAAGCGCAGCATGGAGATGCCGATCATGCCTTTCAGCACCAGCGTGAAGCGCTCGCGCATCTCCTCGGTTGGCGCGCCAATCGGAACCGTGCGGGTGATGTCGGTGGTGCCGTCCTGGTACTGCCCGCCGGAATCGAGCAGGAACAGCTCGCCATCCCCCAGCTTGCGATTGGTGGCGCGGGAGACGCGGTAGTGCATGATGGCGCCGTTAGGACCAGCGCCGGAGATGGTATCGAACGATACGTCGCGCAGCGGCATCTGCGTTTCTTCGCCGGTCTGACGGCGCGTCTCCTCAAGCCTGGTGACAACGGCGATTTCGTCGAGCGTGCCGGGCTTCTGGCGGTCGAGCCAGCACAGCAGCTTGGCGACCGCGGCGCCGTCGCGGCGATGTGCGGCGCGTGCGCCGGTGATCTCAGCTTTGTTCTTTGTTGCGCGTGGAATGCGGGCCGGATCGGGCACGGCAATGACGGTGCCGCCATTATCCTCGACCAGCATCCTGAGCTTGTCCGCCGCTAGAACCGGGTCCAGCGCGATTTTTGCGCCGCCCTTGGCCCGGGTGACGATTGCCGTTTCGAATTCACCTGGGTCGTGCAATTCGGCGAGCTGCGTCAGGTAGGCCGCGACGGTGCGCGAAAACTTGCGCTGATCCATGAAAAGCAGATGCGAGCCGTCGGCGGCGAGCACGGCAAAGCCGAGCGCCAGCGGTGTGTGCGGTACGTCGCCGCCACGGATGTCGAACGCCCAGGCAATGGAGGAGGGGTCGGTCAGCACGGCATGGGTGGCGCCGTCCTTCTCGATGGCCGCTGCCAGCCGCACCAGCTTGTCCTTGGCCAGTTCGCCGGCAAAGCCGATCGGGTGGATCTCGACCGGCGCCAGTGGCGGCCCGGGCTGGTCCTGCCAGATGGCGTCGATTGGATTTTGTTCGAGCGGCTCCAAAGTCGCGCCGGACTTCTCGGCCGAGGCCTTCAGCGCCTTGACGTCACTGATCGTATGGAGCCACGGATCGAAGCCCAACCGCACGCCCTTGCCGAGATTATCCTTGATCCAGTTGGCCGGCGGGTTGTCGACAAGGCTCTCGATCGAAAAGATGTCGAGGTCGACCTCCTGGCGCACCTGCAGCGTGTAGCGCCCGTCGACAAACATGACGGCGCGCTCGCCAAGCACAATGGCGACGCCGGCCGAGCCGCTGAAGCCGGTCAGCCATTTCAGCCGTGCCGAGCGGTCGGCGACATATTCGCCCTGGTGCTCGTCGGCACGGGGCACGATGAAGCCATCCAGCCCGTTCGCCGCCAACCATTGGCGCAGCATTGCCACGCGCGGCTTGCCAACGGCCGGATCGCCGGCGGAATCGAAGGTCTGGAACATGTCGGCTCTCCTCGAATGCTGGCGCGACCGTAGCGCATGACTTCGAAAATCGGAATCGATTTTCGGACCGATCATTCCCGGTTGCTGCGTGTCTCTTTGCGCATGGACGCCATGCAGAATCGACGATTTCAAAAAGCGTCAGCGGAGCTTACCTTCTTAATGTGGAGGAAAAGTCCTGTTGCCCTGCAAAGGAGACCGTCATGTCCACGATTTCACCTAGACGCGGATTTTTCAAAAACGCTGTGAAAGCGCTGATCGAAGCTCGCCAGCGCGAAGCGAGCCGGTATGTAAGCGGCGTTCTGCTTGGCTTTGACGACGAAACGCTGAAAGCTCACGGCTACGATCGCGAACAGCTGAAGAAAGCGGCGAACTCGCGCTAAGTCCGAGCGGATTCCGGCTTGCGTTGAAGGCGTCGCGCCTCAGCGCTTGAGGTGAATCGTCACCCAGCCCTCGCGGTGCAAGGTGCGGACGTGCCGGAATTTCTGGCCGACATAGGCCGCGATTACCGCATCGCGCTGGCGCTCGAGGATGCCCGACAAAACAATCGAGCCACCGAGCGCGATATGCTCCGCCATTTGCGGCGCCAGGCGCATCAGCGGCCGCGCCAATATGTTGGCGACGATCAAGTCGAAGGGCGCGCGCGCGGCAAAGATCGGGTGGTGGAATCCGGGCGCCGTCACTGTTTCGACGAGCCCCTTGACGTGGTTCAGCCGCGCATTGGCGGCGGCCACCTTGACGGCGACCGGGTCGATGTCGGTCGCCAGCACCGGTATATGCGCGAGCCTGGCCACTGCGATCGCGAGCACCGCGCTGCCGGTGCCAAGGTCGAGCGCGTTGCGCGGATGCTCGCGCCGTACGACCTGCTCCAGCATTTCGAGGCAGCCGGCGGTGGTGCCGTGATGGCCGGTGCCGAAAGCAAGGCCGGCCTCGATCTCTATGGCGATTTCGCCGCTGTGGCGCTTCCTGCGGTCATGCGCGCCATGGACGAAGAAGCGCCCGGCCCGCACCGGCTTCAATCCCTCCAGCGAGCGCGCCACCCAGTCGATGTCGGGCAGCGTTTCGCGCGCTATAGGCTTCGACAGCGACAGTCCGGCAAGTACATCCCTGAGCCGCGCCTCGACCGCATCGACGTCGTCGCCGGCATAGAGCGACACTTCGTGGATGTCGCGGTCCTCGTCGACCTCGAGCACTGCAATCGGCAGGCCCTCATCGTCGAACGCCGCACCGAGCGCCGCGAAGATGCGATCAGCCTCGATCTTGCCCGCGGTGAAATACAAACGCGTCTGCGTCATTACCGGATGTGTCAACCTTCCGCCGCCAGCCGTTTGAGCTTGGCGATGGCGGCGTCCGGGCTTTCGCCATAGGCAATAGTGCCGGCGAAATCGCCCTTGGCATTGAGCAGCAGCACCGAAGCGGTGTGGTCCATCGTGTAGTCGCCGTCGTTCGTGTCGACTTTCTTCCAGTAGATGCCGAAGGACTTGGCCATGGCGTGGACCTTATCCGGATCGCCTGATATGCCGAGGATGCGATCGGAGAAATTGCTGACATAGGTGTTCATGATTTCCGGCGTATCGCGCTCCGGGTCGACCGTAACGAAATAGGCACGCAGGTTCTTGCCGTCGTCGCCCATCGTCTTCAGCCAGCCGGCCAACTCGAAAAGCGTGGTCGGGCAGACTTCCGGACAGTGCGTGAAGCCGAAGAAGACCACGCTGGGGTGGCCGCGAAACGCGGCTTCGGTGACCGGCGCGCCCTTCTGGTCGACCAGCGTGAACGGTGCTCCGAACGGCTCGCCGCTATAATGTCCGCGGTACCAGTCGAAGGTGAGCCAGCCGATGCCAGCGGCCATCAGGACGAGAATACCGACCAGAATTGAACGCATCATCAGTGAAGTCCGTCGTTATTTCCATCGGGCGCCGGGTTGGCGCCGTGAAGGCCCTGGCTTGGCGAACACTCTTAGCGGTTCGGTCGCGCCGACGCAAAGATGTCGCGTTGCCGCAACCGGCAATCCTGTGGGAGGCGATCTGCTTGCAAAGCGCTGCCGTTCGTCCCACCTGAGGTCGGCAAATTCGAACCGCAGGAGGCCTCTTTGCGAAAACTGATTGGCGGTGCGTTAGCCGCATGCCTGGTCATTGGCGCCGGCGCGGCCGCCGCCGAGGAAGTCGGCAAGGTCGGCGTCGATTGGCTCGGCAACGATATCATCGTCGAGGCGATCAAGGATCCGAAGGTCGAGGGCGTGACCTGCCACGTCTCCTATTTCGACCGTGGCATGATCGACCGCCTGCAGAAAGGCAACTGGTTCGAGGACCCGTCCGATTCCTCGATCTCCTGCCGCCAGACCGGGCCGATCACCATTGGCGACATCGACATGAGCGAGGCCGGCGAGGAGGTGTTCAAGCAAGGCATCAGCCTGATCTGGAAAAAGCAGGTGGTGAACCGCATCTACGACAAGGCCAACGAGACGCTGATCTACCTGTCGCATTCGCGCCAGGTGCAGGATGGCTCGGCAAAAATGTCGGTCACCACCGTGCCGCTCTACGGCCAGAACGTGGTGTGGACCAGCGGCAAGCCGAAATAGAGACTGAAGGTGCTACGGGGTCCTTGGCGCGTCCAAACGGATGCGCGGCGCTGCACTCGGCTTGCGAGACTATGCGCGCGGGCGTAAAGCGCCCGCATGGACCGTCCTGAACACCTTGTCCTAAAAGATCCCGAGCCGCGCATCCATCCGACGGCGGAGCTGAAGGCGTGCAAGCTTGGACGTTATGCGTCGATCGGCGAGCGCGTCATCCTGCGCGAGGTGATGGTCGGCGACTTTTCCTACTTCGAGCGCCACGCCGAGGCGATCTATACGACGATCGGCAAATTCTGCTCGATCGCCGCCAACAGCCGCATCAATGCGCTGGAGCATCCGGTCGAGCGGCTGACGCAGCACAAAATCAGCTATCGGCCCAACGAGTACTTCCGCTGGCTGGGTGTCGATCAGGCATTCCGCGACCGGCGGCGGGCGAGAGCCGTCAGCATCGGCCACGATGTCTGGATCGGCCATGGCGCCGTGATCATGCCGGGCGTGGCGATCGGCAATGGCGCGATCGTCGGTGCCAACTCGGTGGTGACGCGCGACGTGCCGGCCTATGCAATCGTCGCCGGCGTTCCGGCCACGCCATTGCGGCAGCGCTTCAGCGCGGGAACTGCGGCCCGGATCGAACGTCTTGCCTGGTGGGACTGGCCGGTCGAGAAACTGGCCAGGGCAGTCCCCGACATGCAGGCCTTGCCCATCGAGGCTTTCCTCGACCGCTGGGAAAACGGCGCCCCCTGACTTCGGGGCGTATCTGCAAGCGGTCCGACGGCCTGCGCGATCTGCTCCTCCAACAATGTACCCGCGATCTTCCGCCACGAGGGAACCAGGAGCGGCTGCCAACTGTTTCTGCAGACACAATGAACTCGGCTTCCGTCCGGGTTCGTCGCCCGGCTGTTGAGGGAGTTTGAATGATTGAGAAGCTTTTCACCAGGATCGCCAACAACGTCGCCCATTTTGCCGGCCTGCCGCCGACGTTTGCCGTCTGTTTCCTGATCATCGTCGTCTGGGCGGCAAGCGGGCCGATGTTCGGCTTTTCGGACACCTGGCAGCTCGTCATCAACACCGGCACGACGGTCGTCACCTTCCTGATGGTGTTTCTCATCCAGAACACCCAGAACCGCGATGGCGCTGCGATCCAGGCGAAGCTCGACGAATTGATCCGGGTCAGCACAGCCCAGAACACCTTCATCGGTATCGAACACCTGACTGAGACCGAGGTCGAAGAGATCCGCAAGAAATGCGAACAGGCAGCGAAGCGGCATGATCAGAAGCTTGCCGAGTTGGCAGCCGAGAAAGCCATGGCGAAGAAGCGGAACACGAAGAAGCACGCAGCGGCGTGATATAAAGGTCCGGCGCATACCTGCGAAGATCGGATCCGATTCTTTGCTACGGTGATCTTCGGTTCGGGATCATGCGCTGCGTGTCATGAATGCCGCGAAAGCATCCTTGTAGTCCGGATGCCAGCGCGACAGAGCAGGACGGTTCTCAATGATATCGCCGATTGCCCAGGCCATGCGCTTTTCGTCCATGGGCCGGGTCGCCTCGTTATCGGGACACAGGATGTAGAAATCGCCACGCAGCAGCGAGGCCAGCATGAAGTCGATGACCTGCTCGCCGGTCCAGGCTCCGGCCGGCTTTTCGGTGGCGCCTTCGGTCAGGCCGGTAAAAGTGAACCCCGGAATGAGCAGATGCGCCGCGACATTGGCGCCGGGCTCATTGCGCAGCGCGTGTGCAAGGCCCTCGGTATAGGTTTTCACGCCGGCCTTGGAGACGTTGTAGGCAAGGTTTCCGGGCGGCGTGGTGATGCCTTGCTTGGAGCCGGTGTTGACGATCAGGCCGGGCTTTCCCGCCGCCAGCATGCGCGGCGCGAAGGCCTCGACGCCATGGACGACACCCCAGAAATTGATGTCCAGCAGTCGCTTCCAGGCGTCACGGTTCTCCCAGGGCTTGCCGGGGTTGTTGCCGACGCCGGCATTGTTCATCAGCAGCGAGACGTCGCCGAAAGTGCCGGATGTCCGTTCGGCCAGCCGGTCGAGGTCTTGGGCCTTCGAGACATCGGTGGCGACGGCAAGCACGGCGCTCTGCCCGCCGATAGCAGCGACGGCGCGGGCAGCCTCATCAACGCGTTCGCCGCCGATATCGGCCAGCACGATCTTCATGCCCATCGCCGCCAGCCGTTTGGCAGCGGCAAGGCCGATGCCGCTGGCCGCGCCGGTGATGACGGCGACATTGCCGGAGGCAAGTGCGGGCAGGGCGGTCTGGATCTCGGCGTCGGTGGTCATGATTTTCTCCTGTTCTGGCCGCGGCGAACTTAGCGCGGAAAAAGGCTCGCGCAAGCCGGTCCCGGCATCTTCGGGTTGACCGCATCGGCGGGCGCTGCGCATGCTGATATCGAAAAAGGAGACCTGACGATTGACCGACTGGATCGAGATCCTGAAAGAACAGACCGCCACCGGCGACCAGATGAGCCGCGAAGTACCGCAGATGCTCGCCAATCCCGACATCAGCGAAGCGCAAGTTATGACGCTGTTTTCGGCGCTCGAAAAACAGGCCGAATTCGTCGAAAAGCTGCGTATGGCGCTGGAAAAATTCGGCCATGATTTTTCAGTGATCAAGGCGGCCGAGCGGCTGGAGGAGCGCTACGCCGACCTTGCCGCTTCGGTAGCGGAAAAGCTGAAAGCAATGCGAGGCTAGACGGGGCCTATTTCTCGATCAGCCGCTCGAAGCGTCTGTCCGGCACGAACCAGATCATCGCCACCAGGACATAGATCGAGACACCGATCCAGTGATTGACGAAGGTCAGCGCGATGGCGGAAAGATAGAGGACCAGCGAGATCTTTCCCTTGAGGTCATTGCCCAACGCCCTGGCGAAGAGAGTCTCGTTGCCGTGCAGTCGATGCAGGGCCATGGTGAGGATGTTGAAGCCGATGGCGCAGAGCGCCAGGTCGACGCCATAGACAGCAACCGGCACCGGCGCGAAATGGTTCTCACCCATGAAGGCTGTCGTCGCCGGCATCAGCGATAGCCAGAACAGCAGGTTGAGGTTCGCCCACAGCACGCGGCCGTCGACCCGCTGCACGGTATGGAACATGTTGTGCAAATTGTTCCAGTAGATGCCGACATTGATGAAGGACAGCACATAGCTGAGGAAGATCGGCCAGAGTGGTGCCAGCGCGGAAAAATCCTCGCCATGCGGCACCTTCAATTCCAGCACCATGATGGTGATGATGATGGCGACCACGCCATCGGTGAATGCCTCGACTCGTCCCTTGCCCATGAATCTCCCCTGACAATCCGCTGAAGTTAAAAGAGGATCTCGCTCAGCGCCATCGGCAAAGCTGCCAAACTTGTCAGGAGCAAGCCGGGGAGGGGGAACGGCTGACGCGAAAAAGGCGTTAGGATGTCAGATCCCGAACAGCAAAAGGTCGAAAAAATGACCGCTCACGCTCAAGTCATGACGCGCGATTACGAACTCGGCGGCCGCGCTGCAGCGGCCACCGTGGCCGCTATGATCGCGGCTCTTTTCGCCGGCAGCACGGCGCTGACGCCGCTTTACATCATCTACAAGCAGGTCTTCGGCTTCTCACAGATCACTTTGACGCTGGTCTACGCCGTCTATGTCATCGGCAATCTGGCGGCGCTGCTGATGTTGGGGCGTGTGTCCGATGTCATCGGGCGCCGTCCAATGGCATTGGCCGGGATGGCGGTGGCCGTGGTCAGCGCGGTGGTTTTCCTGTTCGCCGAAAATGTCGCATGGCTCGACATCGCCCGAATTCTGAGCGGACTGGGAATCGGCGTCGGCGCGGGCACCGGCACCGCCTGGCTCGCCGAATTGCTCCCGACCGACGACAAGTCACAGGCGGCGACGATTGCCACCAGCACCAATTTTCTCGGCCTCGGCCTCGGTGCGCTGGGAGCCGGGTTGCTCGCCGAATACGCGCCTTGGCCGCTCAGGCTGACATTCGTCGTCTACCTGGCGATGCTCGCGACTGTAACCCTGCTGGTCTGGCGCACGCGGGAAACCGTTTCGCGGCCGGGGAAACTGGCTGACGTTTCGATGCGGCCGCGCCTTTCCGTGCCCGATGCCATCCGCGCAAATTTCGTTGCGCCGGCGGTGACCGGCTTTGGCGCAATGGCGCTGGTCGGCTTTTATGCAGCACTCGCACCGAGCATTTTGGCGCAGCAACTGCAGGTAACCAACCATGCCGAAGCCGGCGCTCTGTTCTTTGAATTGGCGATCGTGACGGCCGCCACCATTGTAGCGACGGCACGTCTTTCGAGCCGAGCCGCGATGTTCGCGGCGCTTGCGCTGATGATCCCAACCGTCGCGCTGATTGTTGCGGCGCAGGTCTTCGCCTCGATGACCATAATGATTGCCGGCACCGCCTTGTGCGGCGTGGCGGCAGCGCTCGGCTATCGCGGCGGCTTGCAAGTGGTGAACGAGATCGCGCCGGCGGACCGGCGCGCCGAAGTCGTCTCGGCCTTCTTCATCTGCTGTTTTTGCGGCAACGCGCTGCCGGTCATCGGCATCGGCGTTCTGTCGACGGTGGCAGGTGCGACCGCGGCAAGCCTGGCCTTTGCCGGCATGATTGTCGTCTTTTCCCTGGTCGCTCTCGGGTTTGGCGCGAAATACGCGCGCTGAGCCGACCTTTCAGCCGTTCGGTGTCTCGGGCGAAAGGTGCGCGCGCTGGCGCGGTACGCCGAGGCCGGTATCCGGCGGTTCGCCGGCAGCCGGCCGGCTCTCGATCATGTGCAGGCTGCGCCAGCGGCCGAAGCGATAATAGGCCGCGGCCAGCACGAGCGAGGTTACAGAGCCAGCCGGAAAGCTCCACCACAGAGCTTCCTCGCCGATCACGCTTCGGAAGAAATAGGCGAAGCTGGTGCGCACCAGCAGCACCGAGATCACCAGGATGATCAGCGGCGGCATCACCGCGCCGGTGGCACGCACGGTGGCGAAGAGCACGATGGTGATGCCGAACAGGATGAAGGACCACGACGCGATCTTGTTAATGTGAGTGGCGATGTCGATTGCTGCACTGTCGCTGCCAAGGAAGAGGCTGAGCACCGCGCGATCGAATACGAACAGCAGCGCGACGAGCATCCCGGTGAGCACAAGGTTGAAGCCGACGCCGGAGGTGGCGATGCGTCCAATCCGGTCCCAGCGCCTGGCGCCGACATTTTGCGCCGCCATGGACGACACCGCGGCGCCGATGGCGAGCGCCGGCATCTGGATATAGGTCCAGAGCTGTGCGGCTATGCCGTAGGCAGCCGCGACCTGCGAGCCGTACGAGTTGACCATGCCCATCACCGTCAGCGCCGCGGCCGAAACGACGATCATCTGCAGGCCCATCGGCACGCCCTTGAAGACGACGATGCGCAGCAGCGCCGGGTCCGGCCGCAGCAGAGCGAGATTAGCGCCGGCCAGCCGCAGCGGGTGCTTGCGCGCATAAAGCACGATCAGGATGGCAACCACGCTTACCGTCTGGCCGATCAGCGTCGAGGTGGCCGAGCCGGCGATGCCGAGTTCGGGGAACGGGCCGATGCCGAGGATGAGCAACGGGTTCAAAACGACGTCGAGCATGACTGCCAGCGCCATAAAAAGGAAAGGCGTGCGCGAATCGCCGGCGCCGCGCAGCACCGTCATGACGAAGGACAGCAGGTTCATCATCGGCACGGCGAGGAAGATGATGCGCAGATAGGAGCGCGCCAGCGGCAACGCGTCGGCCGGCGTGCCGAGCGCATCGAGGATCGCATCGACCCAGATCCAGCCGCAGACCGCGAACACCACCGAGACGAGGAAGAAGAAGGTGGCGCTGGTTCCGACGATGCGCCGGGCTTCGGGCAGGTCACGAGCGCCGACGGATTGTGCGACCAGGATGGTCGCCGCCATGCCGATGCCGAAGACGGTGCCGAGGATGAGAAACAGCACGAGGTTGGCATTGGACGTGGCGGTCAGCGCCGCTTCACCGAGGAAACGGCCGACCCACACGGCATTTATCGAGCCGTTGAGCGACTGCAGCACATTGGAGCCGAGCACCGGCAGGGCAAACAGCAACAGGGTGCGCGGGATAGGCCCACTGGTGAGGTCGCCGGTCTGCCGGCGCGGGGGCATGTTGTCGTCCATGGCAGGCAACTCGGCGAAGGCTTGTCTGAGTCCGCAATGATTGCCGATTTAACGGGAGAGGTCGATGCGGCGCTGTAAATTCCGCCTGGCGTGCCTTGATCTAAGCATTTCTCAACCTTCCGGAATCGTATATTGATCCCGCACGCGTGGGGCCGCATTTTCCTGGATCTCATGGGTAGGCCGGGGGGCTCATGTCCGATATTCCGTTGTTTTTTGAGCGCCTGAACCGGCGCGCCTTTCTTGGTGCATCCGCTCTGGGCGCGGCCTCCGTGGCTCTTTCGTCGTGCACTACGACGGACGTGGCGGCGCCGGTGCCCGCGGCACCAAGCGATCCGGCTTTCGGCGATGCCGCAAGCATGTATGCCGCGCGCATGGACGAGGGCTATCAACTGCCGGCAATCCCGGTAGCCAAGGTCGATCCGAAATTCGTGCGTCAAATCGTGGCCGACCCGACTGGAGAAAAACCCGGCACGATCGTCGTCGATACTTCCGAGCACTTCCTCTATCTGGTGCGCGACGGCGGCAAGGCAATTCGCTATGGCGTCAGCCTCGGCAAGGCCGGTTTCGGATGGACCGGCAGCGCCGTGGTACAGGCGAGGAAGAAGTGGCCGGTCTGGACGCCGCCGCCGGAAATGATCCAACGCCGGCCGGAACTGGCGAAATACAAGGACGGCATGCCGCCCGGCCCGCAGAGCCCGCTTGGTGCCCGCGCGCTGTATCTCTTCCGTGACGGCAAGGACACGATGTATAGGCTGCACGGCACGCCGGAGTGGGATTCCATTGGGAAGAACGCTTCCTCCGGCTGTGTGCGCTTCATGAATCAGGACATTATCGACCTCTACAGCCGCGTCGACGGCGTCGCGCCGGTCTTCGTGCGCCCGAACCTGTCGGCCGCCGGGAAGATCGCCGCCGTGTCGAACAGGACGGCCGAGCCGATCGATGCCGGCGTGCCAAAGGACGCGGAGATGTTGAGGTAAGTGCCTTCGACTGGATCGTCAGTCGCAGGTTTTGCAACGCACTGGGACACCGTCCTTGCGCGGGCGAGCCGCAACTGAAGGGCACGACCGCTCAATCGCGCCAGCTCAGGCGGACGCGTTCCGCGCGTCCGCCTGTATGGGTGCCGCTACTTCTTGGCGAGGCCTGGGAGCGTGACCTGATAGACCAGGAACATGGTGTCGACATCGGCGCCATCCTCGGCCTTGTAGGCCGCGCCTACCTGGAAGCCGTCCTGCGTGAGGAAGTCATTGTCATTGGCGACGAACAGGAAATAGTCGTCGGGCAGTGTCGGATCGAGGACGCTCACCACCGACATCGCCTCCCACTTCTCCGAAAGGTTGTTGCGGTCGTTGGGCGCGCCATTGTGCAGCCCGAAGCGGCCGAGCTCGGTCTTGTCGTTGATGTCAATGAGCGGCGTCAGCTTGGCCGGCGTCACCGATGGATCGAGCTCACCCTTGGGCGCCAGCGGCTTGTCCTTGTCGAATTCTGTGCCGGCGACATCGGTTGCCGCAGACAGATCGACGACGCTGATCTCGCGGTGGAGCGAGGTGTCGCCCTTCAGCCCCTGGCCATTGCCGCTGTCGCGCGCCAGCATCAGGAAGGTCTTGTCCGACAGCGCCACGATTTCGCTCTGCGCGGCGATCTTGGTTTTGCCCTTGGCATCGGTGAACATCGGCAGCGGCACGACATATTCATGCGCGAGCTTGAGCTGGCCGGGATCCGAGGCATCGTAGACCAGCGCGCGCGTGTTCTGACGCGTCGAGGCGGAATCGCCGCCATCCTGCCTTGGGGCCGACTGCAGCACGGCAATCAGGAACTTCCCGTCCGGCGTCAGCGCCATGCCTTCGAGGCCCTGGTTGTTCTGACGGCCGGTTTCGGGATCCTTCGGATCTGGGTCTGCCGCGCCAAGTCCCGGATTGTTGGAAGCAAAGTTTGGCGTCCCGTGACGCATCGGGACAAGCGCCGCCGGCGGCTGCGTTGCCGACATCAGACGCCCATCGGCGGAGAAGCGGTAGATGTTCGGACCGTATTCGTCCGAGATGAACAGCGTGCCGTCGGGCAGCCGCGCGATCGCTTCGTTATCGAGCGCGAGCTTGCCGTTGGCTTCGGGCAGGATCGGCATGTCGTCGGTCGCGGCACGCACGCCGTTGAGCGGATCGAGGCCGGTTGCGTCGGTACCCTTGTCGTCGGTCAAAAGGATGGTGTCTGCAAGCGTCGCCTTGAGGCCCGATTGTTCCTGGCCGGTGGCCGGTGCCGCACCCGGCGCGATCGGGGCGAACTCGATGGCGATCGTGTTGAGGCGCGGACGGTAATCGGTGGTGCCGACGACATTGTAGCCGCGATCCGGCAGCAGCCATAGCGAGCCCTTGTAGCCATCGGCGCCATGTGTCCAGCCGGCAGCGTCGATCGACATGCCCGAGCCCGAGCCAAACGTCTCGCCGAACTTGTCCTTCTGGCTGGCCGGGATGCGGCCGACACCGACCATGCCCTTGTTGACGAAGCTGACGCCGCCGACGGTCGCGGCGTTTTCTGCCAAGGCCGGGGTCAAGGCGGTGAACATCGCCAGCGCGACGGCGAGGGACGCGGTTCGGTGCAGGTTTTTCATGGGTATCCTCTTTGAGACAAAGCTGCCGGGATCTGAAAAAGCGCCGCGTCGCATCAAGGATGCCGCGAAAGCCTTCGGAGAAGCGATCTAGGACGCGAACATGATACTTGCGTGACAGTGCCGCGCTTGCTTGTCCCCCGTGGTCGCAACTGGCCTGGGTATGGCGAATTCGTCGTCGCCGAGCGAGCAATTAACAACTTTACAAATAATCGTTCTAATGTAAAGTTATGACAATGAAAGGTCCCCGATGACTGCCTATCGTTTCGCCACCCGCCTCAATTCCTTTGCCTCGCGGCCACAGGCCGAGTGGCCCGATCTTGTCGGCAAACCGTCCATGCTGCAAATGGCGGCACGTGCGGCGAAGGTTGCGGAGTTGACCGATCTCGACCTCAACTTCCCCGACCATGTCGATGAAAAGCCTGCGGAAATAGCGCGCAAACTCGGCGATATCGGGCTTTCCATCAATGGTTTCGCCATGCGCTACTATTCCAATCCGGCTTTCAAGCTCGGCGCCTTCACCAACCCGGATCCTGCCATTCGCCGCGAAGCCATCGACCTGACCAAGGCCGGCATCGACGCCACGCGCGAGGCGGGCGCCAGCCTGATGACCTTGTGGCTCGGGCAGGATGGCTTCGACTATGCCTTCCAGGTGGACTACGCAGCGCTCTGGCAACACGAAATCGATGGCATTCGTGAAGTTGCGGCGCATGATCCGGGCTGCCAAATCAGCCTTGAATACAAACCCAACGAGCCGCGCTCCTACAGCCTGATGCCAGATGCGGCGACTACATTGCTGGCGATCCGCGAGATCGGCCTGCCAAATCTCGGCGTGACGCTCGATTTCGCCCATGTGCTCTATGCCGACGAGCAGCCGGCCTTTGCCGCAGCACTCGTGGCGCGACACAGCAAGCTGCTCGGCGTGCATCTCAACGACGGCTACGCCAAGCGCGACGACGGCCTGATGGTCGGGGCCGTGCATACGCTGCAGACGATCGAGCTGCTCAAGCAGATCCGTCGAGACGGCTATGCCGGCGCCATCTACTTCGACACGTTCCCCGACATGACCGGGCTCGACCCGGTCCACGAATGCGAAGTCAACATCGCGACTGTCAAGCGCATGCTGCGCTTCGTCGATCGGCTGGAAAAGGACAATCGCCTGTCCAGTGCCGTCGACCGTCAGGACGCGGTCGCCTCGCAGGCCATCATCCAGGAAGCCATGCTCGGGCCGGACAGCTGAGGCCGGCGGCATAGACCGTTTTTCAACAAGGGAGGAAGATCATGAAATTTCTACTTGCCACCGCTGCCGCTGCCCTGATGGCGCTGTCCATCGGCTCGGCTTTTTCCGCGGACCTCGCGCCGCTCAATTCCGACACCGAGAAGGATCGCATCGACTGGTCGCAGCTCGAGGCCAAGTTCGGGGCGTTCCCCAAGTTGCCCGAGGGTACCAAGGCGGGTGCGGTCTCCAAGACGCTGACCAATGAATACTGGCGCTCGCTGGGGGAGGGCTACAAGTCGTTCGGCGACCGCACCGGCGTGCCCGTCGTCTACCAGGCAGCGCAGAGCGAGGGCGACCAGCTCGGTCAGCTCACCATCGCCGAAGGCCTGGTCACACAGGGCTACAACGTGCTGCTCGTCTCGCCGCAGACCGACTCCAACCTGCAGCCGATCATGGAACAGGCCAAGGCGGCCAACGTGCCGGTGGTCAACGTCAACGACGCGGTCATCCCGCAGGCCGAGCATTATGTCGGTAATGTCCAGCGCGACAACGGCGTGCGCGTCGCCAAATGGTTCATCAAGAACCGGCCGGACGGCGGCAAGGTCGCCATCGTCGAAGGCCAGGCCGGCGTCTACGCCGCCGTCCAGCGCACCGATGGTTTCAAGACAACGATCACCGAGGCCGGCAAGTTCGACGTCGTCGCCAGCGTCCCCGGTAACTGGGATCGCCAGACCTCCTACGACGCGGCCACCAACATCCTGCAACAGCACCCCGACCTGATCGGCTTCTATGCCAACAATGACGGCATGGCGCTGGGCATCGTCGAGGCGGTCAAGGCTGCCGGGCTGCAGGACAAGGTTGCGGTCTTCGGCACCGACGGCATCTCCGACGCCTATGCCTCGATCCGCGCCGGCGAGCTGACCGGCACCGTCGATTCATTCCCGGTGCTGACCGGCGAGGTGGCGCTGGAATCTGCGCTGCGGCTGGTGGCCGGGCAGAAGCTGCCGCGCGTCGTTGCCACGCCGCAGGCGCTGATCACCAAGGACAATGCCGACCGTTACTCCGGCGGCGGCGATGCCGTGCGCAAGGCGCTGCTCGAGGACGCGGCAGCGGGCCAGTAGAGCAGGGCCGGCAGGTGCCGGCCTTGGGTCGGCACCTTGCCTGGAGAACCGAAGCAATGTCAGCGCGGCTGCAATTCGAGGGCATTTCCAAAGAGTTTCCGGCTGTGCGGGCGCTGAGCGAAGTGTCGTTTTCGGTCGGCGCCGGCGAGATCCATGGCCTGCTCGGTGAAAACGGCGCCGGCAAATCGACGCTGCTGCGCATACTGTCAGGCGTCTACCGACCGACGGCGGGAAGCGTGCTGATCGACGGCAAGCCGGTGATGCTGAACAATCCGGTCGCCGCACGCGCAGCCGGCGTGGCGATGATCCATCAGGAATTACAGCAGGTGCCACGCCTCAGCGTCGCCCAGAACATGTTCCTCGGCCATCCGTTGACGCGCGGCGGCGTCTTCGTCGCACGGCGCGAGCAGGAGAGCCGCGCTGCGGAAGCGCTGGCCGCCATCGACCCGACCATCGATCCGGCAGCCCCGCTTGGCAGCCTGAAGGTGGCGCAGCGGCAGATCGTCGAGATCGCGCGGGCGCTGCTCGACCGCGCCAGGATCGTGGCGATGGACGAGCCGACGTCGAGCCTCACGCCGAGCGAGTTCGAACGGCTGGCGGAAGTTATTGCCGGTCTGGCACGCGACGGTGTCGCCGTCGTCTATGTCTCGCACAAGCTGGACGAGGTGTTCGGCATCTGCCAGCGCGCAACCATCATGCGCGACGGCGTTGTGGTCGAAACCGTCGATCTCGCGCAGGTGTCGGAAAAGGCCGTCGTTTCGATGATGGTCGGCCGCGAGCTTGCCCAGGAACAACACCGCTCGCATGCTTCTCCCGAGATCAGGCTGAGCGTGCGTGGCCTCGCCTCGGCAACCAAGGTCCGTGACGTTTCGTTCGACCTGCATCGCGGCGAGGTGCTGGGCGTTGCTGGCCTGGTCGGCTCGGGCCGCACCGAACTGCTGCGGCTGCTGGCCGGCGCCGACCGGGCCTCATCAGGCGCAATAGAGATCGACGGCGCGGCGGTAAAGCTTTCCAGTCCGCGCGACGCGATCGCGGCCGGCATCGGTCTGGTGCCGGAGGAGCGCAAGCGCGAAGGCATCGTGCCGTTGCGGTCGATCTCCAGCAACATGGCGCTGGCCTCGATGGGCGTGTTCGCGCCGCGCGGCGTCATCGATCACAAAAGGCTGAAACGGGTCGCGGCCGAGAAGATGAAGCGGGTCAATCTCAGGCCGTTCCTGCTCGACCGGCCGATCCGCCTGTTCAGCGGCGGCAACCAGCAGAAAGCGATCATGGGCCGCTGGCTGGCGGCGGGAACGCGGATCCTTCTGTTCGACGAACCGACGCGCGGCATCGATGTCGGCGCCAAGGCGGAGATCTACCACCTGATCGAGGAACTCGCCGCCGAAGGCCATTCGGTAATCGTCGTGTCGTCCGAACTCCCCGAGGTGATCCGGCTCGCCGACCGCGTGCTGGTCATGCGCGACGGCACGGTCGCCGCCGAACTGGGCCGCGCAAGTCTCAGCGAACAGGCGATCGCCGCGTACGCCATACCCCAAACGGAGATTGAGGCCGGCAAGGCGCAAGGCCATCGGGCCGGTGCATAACGGACAGGACCAGCCGATGACCGATATAACCCAACACACAGCAGCGCGCCCAAGGGCAGATTTCCTGCACCGGTTTTCCGTGCGCGACGCCGGCACGCTGATCGGCCTGGTGGTGATCCTCGCCGTCTTCGGGGTGCTGGTCCCCGGCTTCTTTGCCGAGCGTAACCTGATCAACATCCTGCAGCAATCGAGCATCAATGCGTGCCTGGCGTTGGGCATGACGCTGGTCATCATCTCGGGCGGCATCGACCTGTCCGTCGGGCCGACGGCAGCCCTTTCGGCGGTCATCTCGGCCTCGATGCTGGTTGCCGGAGTGCCGTTTCCGCTGGCCATCGCCGCTGGCTTCGCCATCGGCCTCGCCTGCGGACTGCTCAACGGCGTGCTGGTTGCCTATGTCGGGCTGCAGCCCTTCATCGTCACGCTGGGAACGCTCAGCACCTACCGGGCGCTGGCGCTGATCTATACCGGCGGCAATCCGGTGCTCGGCCTGCCTGCCGGCTTCCGTGCCATCTTCAACGGCTCGCTGTTCGGATTGCCCTTGGCGGTCATCATCGTGGCCGTGGTCGCGCTGATTGCCTGGATCATCCTCAAGAAGACGCCGTTTGGCGAATATCTGCTCGCCGTCGGGGGCAATGAGGAGGCGGCCTACATAGCCGGCGTGCCGATCGCTCGCACCAAGATCGCCGCCTATATGATCTCGGGCCTGCTGGCAGCGCTTGCAGCGCAGATCCTGATCGGCCGGCTGGGTGCCGCCGAGCCCATTCTCGGCAATCTCTGGGAACTCGACGCCATAGCGGCGGCGGCGATCGGCGGTGCCTCGCTGATGGGCGGCAAGGGCAGCGTCGTCGGCACCATCCTGGGCGCCGTCATTCTTGGCAGCATGCGCAACGGCCTGACGCTGATGAACGTGCAGTCCTTCTATCAGCTCCTGGCAACTGGCCTTATAATCCTCGCCGCGATGCTTATCGATCGCGTGACGAGGGGACGTGGATGACCTTGACCGGGCTGGACCTGAAAGCAGTAGGACCGCGCATTCGCATGATGATGCCGCATCTGACGCCGCTCGAGGCGAAGGTGGTTGAAACCGTCTTCGGACGGCGCGGCTTCGACGAGACCATACCGCTCAAGCAGATCGCCGAGGAGGCCGGTGTGTCGGAGGCGATGGTGGTCAAGATCGCCAAGAAGCTGGGTTTTTCCGGCTATCGCGACTTTCGCACGGCGGTCTATGAATACAGTCGCCTGCCGACCGCCGAGATGCATCAGGAGCTGTCGGTGGACGACAGTTCGGCCGAGATCGTGCAGAAGGTGTTCCGCACCTCTATCCAGGCGCTGGAGGAGACGCTCGCCATCCTCGACATGGACGATTTCGACCGTGCCGCCGATCTGCTTTACCGCGCCAGGAACCGCGATTTCTACGGCGTCGGCGGTTCGGCGCAGATCGCACGCGACGTCTCGCACAAATTCCTGCGCATCGGCATCCGCACCTCTGTCTATGACGATTCGCACATGATGCTGATGTCGGCCTCGCTGCTCGGCGCCGACGACATCGCCGTCGGCTTCTCGCATTCCGGCAACACGAGCGCTGTTATCGACGCCATCCAACTTGCGCGCAAAAGCGGCGCGCGCACGCTGGCCATCACCAACTATGACAACTCGCCATTGGCAGCCATCGCCGACATCGTGCTTTGCTCGACCGCCCAAGGCTCGCCGTTGATGGGTGAGAACGCAGCGGCGCGCATTGCCCAGCTCAACATTCTCGACGCGCTGTTCGTCGCGGTCGCGCAACGCGACTACCAGGCGGCGGAGCGCAATCTCGGCCGTACCATGTCTGCGGTGACGTCGAAACGGAAAGACAAGAACTCATGAAAGGCAAGCGGCTCATGAAGGTCTGGGGCACATGACGGCTCCTCCGCCGCTGGTGACCGTATTCGGCAGCCTGCATTACGATATCCTGGTCGAAGCCCCCGATCGCCCACGCAAGGGCGAAACGGTCACCGGCCATGCCTGGCATCCGAAATGCGGCGGCAAGGGCGGCAACCAGGCGGTGTCGGCAGCGCGGGCCGGCGTGCGTGCGGCGATGATCGGAGCTGTCGGCGACGATGATTTCGGCTGCGCGCTTCTCGACAATCTCGATCGCAACGGCGTCGACCAGCGCTTCGTGGGAGTGGCTTCGGGCGCCGGCTCGGGCATGAGCGTAGCGATTTTCGACGACAGCGGCGACTATGGCGCGGTGATCGTCTCGGGCAGCAATCTCACTCTCGGCGAAAAGGACATTACTGAGGCGGCCGAGCTGATTGCGCAAACGGCGGTTCTGCTGCTGCAGAACGAGGTACCGGAAGCCGCCAACATTGCCGCGGCGCGAGCGGTGAAGGCGCATGGCGGCCGCGTCGTTCTCAATGCGGCGCCGGCGCGAAAGCTGACAGCCGAACTGATCGCGCTGACCGACATCGTCATCGTCAACGCCATCGAGGCGGAATTCCTGGCCGGCGTTCCGGTCGTCGACACGCTCGAGGGTGCTGCGAAGGCGGCCGGCATGCTCGTCGGTTCCTATCCGGCTGCAATCGTTACGGCCGGCGGCGAGGGCATTGCCTATTGCGACCGCGACGGCCAGGCATTCGCCTTGCCGGCGATGCCGGTGGAGGTGGTCAGCACCCACGGTGCCGGTGATGAATTCGTCGGCGCCTTTGCGGCGGGGCTTGCGCGTGGAGAGCCCGTCGAGGCGGCACTTGCCGCCGCCAATGCCGCCGCTGCCTCGCTGGTCGCAACGCCGGAGCGCGAGCGCGGGGGTCTTGATCAATCTGAGCCTGCTCAGTGAGCGCCGCGATTCAATCGCTGTCGCGCGCGATCAGTTCCAGCGGCCAGACTTCACGGATGATGCGTGCGCCTTCGGCGCCGGCGTAAGCCGGGATCGATGCCAGCAGCATTTCGGCCAACCGCTCGCCCATCGGCTCGAGCGCCGGGCGGAAGCCGGTCAGCGCCGGCGAAAAATAGCGGCAGAGCGGGGTGTCGACGATGACGATCACCGCAACGTCGTGGCCGGGCCTGATGCCCGCCTCGGCCAGAGCCTTGCAGCCGCCAAGCGCCATCGCATCATTGTTGAAGATGATGGCCGTCGGCGGGTCCTTGGAGCGCATGACCTTCGGCGTCACCGCGTAGCCGCCGGCCTCGTTGATGAAGCCGTCGGCGATCAACTCGGGGTCGAATTCGATGCCGTGCCGCCGCAACGCCTTGCGATAGCCGGCGAGGAACAGATAGCCGAAATTGAGGTCGAGCGACGGGCGGATGGCGGCGATGCGGCGGTGACCGCGCGCGACGAGACGATCGACCGCGTCAGCCCCGGCTTTTTCGAAATCGAGGTCGAGCGAGGGATAGGAATCGCCGCCGGAGCGGCTGCGGCCGAGCGTCGCGAACGGGAAACCGGCCTGGGTCAGATAGTCGATGCGCTCGTCCTCGCGCCGCGTCCAGGCCAGCACCACGGCATCGGCCCGCCGCGTCTCGACGACACGGCGCAGGCGCTCCTGCTGGTAGTCGCCCGGCGCGCCCATCACCACGATCAGGTCGAGGCCGCTTTCGGCGAGCTTGGCCTGCAACCCGGTCAGGAACGGAATGAAGAACGGCTCGCCATATTCCTGGTCGCCCGGATGAGGCTGCAGCATGAAGGCGATCGAATGGGTGGCGCCGCGCCGCAGGCTGCGGCCGGACTGGTTCGGCGAATAATTCAGCTTCTTGGCCGCATCGAGCACGCGCTGGCGTGTGTCGGCATTGACATCGGCGCGGCCGTTGAGCGCGCGCGACACCGTGCCGATCGAAATATTCAGGTGACGCGCAAGGTCGTGAATGCTGGACGCCAAAGGACAGTTCTCCCCCTTGCTTGGCTAGCACCGGCTGCTCTCCGGGCCAAGCCGACGCCACGATTTTTCACAGCCGGCCAATTGACATTCTACGCCATCGGGTGTGTTCTCGTAAACGTTTACGGAAGAACGTTTGCGGCTCTGCCGTGAACGCCGTGACGATCGGTCTGGAGGGGCCGAGAGGGAGGAGTGCTGGATGATCAATGTCGTCCTGGTCGGCTGCGGCGCGATGAGCAAGGCCTGGCTCGATGCGGCCAAGCAGATCGACGGGCTCGCCATTGTCGGCCTGGTTGATCTCGACGCCGAAAGGGCGCGGGCAAGGGCGCGCGAATACGAGCTTTCCGGCGCCGTCATCGGAACTGAGCTCGACGCCGTGCTCGACCAGACCAGGCCCGACGCGGTATTCGACGTCGTGGTTCCCGCCGCCCGCCGCGAGGTCGCGCTTTCCGCCTTTGCCCACCATTGCCATCTCTTGACCGAAAAGCCGCTGGCCGACAGCCCGGACAATGCGCGTGCCATTGTCGAGGCGGCCCGCAGCGCCGGCCGCATCCATGCCGTCGTGCAGAACCGCCGCTATGTCGCCAATGTCAGGCGCATCCGGCGCTTTCTCGATTCCGGCGCCATTGGTGCGCCAACCAGCATCCACGCCGATTTCTTCGTTGCGCCGCATTTCGGCGGTTTTCGCGAAGAGATGCGCCATGTGCTGCTGCTCGATATGGCGATCCACACATTCGATGCAGCCCGCTACATGGTGGCCGGCGAACCGGCCGGCGTCTATTGCCAGGAGTGGGAGCCGGCCAACTCCTGGTATCGGCAAGGGTCGTCGGCAGCCGCAAGCTTCAACCTCGGCGGCGGCAAGCTGTTCACCTATGCCGGCAGTTGGTGCGCGGCCGGCTTCCGTACAAGCTGGGACAGTACATGGCGGATCGTCGCCGAGCGCGGCAGCATTGTCTGGGACGGCGCGGACGGATTGAAGGCGGAAGTCGTGCGGCCGGTCCGTGAAGGCCTGTTCGACCGCACCGAACCGATAGCCGTGCCGCCGCTCGACCCGGCAGATCGTGTCGGCGGCCATCTCGGCATCATCCAGGATTTCGTCCGCGCCGTCGAAACCGGCACCGAGCCGGAGACGCGCGGCGCCGACAACATCAAGAGCCTGGCCATGGTTTTCGCTGCGATCGAGAGCGCCGAAACCGGGCGCCGGGTCGCTATCGCTCAACAGGAGGGGTCATGATGCCAAACCCGCTGCTCGACATCAGGATCGGCACCATGGTGCGTGCGAACCTCGACGACCCGGCCGCCTATGTCAGGCAGATCCTGCCGCTCGGCTTCGAGAGCATCCAGCCGTTCTTCTGGCAGACGCTGGGCGGCAAGGACATTCCGCGGCTGGCGGGCGAGATCCGCGAGGCGATCGGCGATGCCGATGTCATCGTCTCGTCGATCGGCGTGTTCGGCAATCCGCTGGAGAGCGGCGAGATCGATCGCGGCGTGCTCGAGGCGTGGGAAACGATCATCGACAACGCGCATCGGTTCGGCACCAACATGGTCAGCGGCTTCACCGGCCGCATCCGCGGCAAGCCGCTGCCCGACAGCCTGCCGCGCTTCCGCGAGGTCTGGGGGCCGCTCGCCAAGCGGGCCGCCGACAAGGGCGTGCGCATCGCCTTCGAGAACTGCGCCATGGACGGCAACTGGGCCAGCGGCGACTGGAACATCGCCCACAATCCGGACGCCTGGGAGCTGATATTCAACGAATTGCCAAACGACAATCTCGGCCTGGAGTGGGAGCCCTGCCACCAGCTGGTCTATCTGATCGATCCGATCCCGCAGATCCGCAAATGGGCGCAGCGTATCTTCCACGTCCACGGCAAGGACGCGACGGTGCGCTGGGACGTGATCCGCGAACATGGCGTGTTCGGCCGCCTGCCGTTCGTGCAGATGCGCACCCCTGGCTTCGGCGACAGCGACTGGACGCGGGTGATCAGCGAGCTGCGGCTGGCCGGCTACAAGGGCGCCATCGACATCGAGGGCTGGCACGACCCGGTCTATCGCGGCGATCTCGAGATCACCGGCCAGGCGCGGGCACTGGATTATCTCCAACAATGCCGGGGAGGCGCGAGCTACCTGCCGAACCCGGTGTGAGGCTAATGCATGTCGCGCAAAAGTGCCCAGCGGTTTTGCGATAACGACATGCATAAAAACAGGACAAGCCGGCGGGAGGTGCCGGCCAGCGAAAGATTGCGGCGCAATGCCGAAGCGATCGTCAAAACCCCTCGGCTAGCGAGGGAACAAAGGGAGGATAAGTGCATGAGCATTACGATGAGAAGGACAGTTCTGCGCTCGACCGTCGCGGCGGCCGCGATGGCGCTCGCCGCCGCACTCTCGACCTTGCCGGCGCAGGCGCTCGATGCCCAGTGGTGTAAGGATGTCCATATCCGTTTCTTCGTCGGCGGCGCCGAGGGCGATGCCTTCGGCACGATCGTCTATAATGGCGCGAAGCAGGCGGCGGCCGATCTCGGGCCGAAGGTCGACTACATCTTTTCCCAGTGGGATGTCGAGAAGATGGTGCAGCAATTGCGCGAGGCTGTCGCGGTCAAGCCCCAAGGCATCGCCATGATGGGCCACCCGGGCGACGCCGCGATCATGCCGCTGGCCGAACAGGCGCACAAGGACGGCATCAAGATGATGTACCAGAACGTGCCGGTGCCGACGGTCACGGCGGCGTTCGGCGGCGGCTATGTCGGTGCCCAGCAGGAGCAGCAGGGCCGCGCGCTTGGTGCCGAGGCGGTCAAGCTGGCCGGGCTCAAGGCCGGCGACAAGGCAATCATGATCGGCCCGTTCGAGAACGAGAGCCGCGGCGCGCGCGAACGCGGCACTGTCGCTGCCCTCAAGGAAGCGGGCGTCGAGGTCATACAGCTCTCCTCGCCGCCAAGCGGCGAATGGGCTTCCGACCCCAATCTGGCCCTTCCGGTGATCACCGCGGCACTGCTCAACAATCCCGACGTCAAGGCGGTTGGCTATCCCGGCGGACAGATGCTGGGCAACGTCCCGACTTACATGCAGGCGGCGGGCAGGAAGCCGGGCGATATCTTCAACTTCGGCTTCGACACCAGCCCGCAGATCGTCGAGGGCTTCAAGGGCGGCTGGGTGCAGCTGACGGCCGACCAGCAGCCGTTCCTGCAGGGCTATCTGCCGATCCTCAGCCTCTGCCAGCAGGTTGTGCTGGGTCTCGCACCGATGAATGTCGATACCGGCGCCGGCTTCGTCACGCCGCAGAATTACGAGATCGTCGCCGAGCTCGCCAAGCAGGCGCTGCGCTGACCTCCCAAGCCGTCGGCCGGGATCGAGCCCGGCCGGCGGGACCGCCGGCGAAAAGGCCGGCACGCGACAATCAAGCGAGGATCGCCATGGCCGAACGCATCATCGAACTGCGCGACATCACCAAGTCCTACGGCCAGGTCTATGCGCTGGGCGGGGTCAATCTCAGCGTCGATCGCGGCGAGGTGGTCGGTCTGATCGGCGACAATGGCGCCGGCAAGTCGACGCTGATCAAGATCCTGTCCGGCGTGGTCAAACCGACCAGCGGCGAGATTCTCGTCCGCGGCAAGCCGGTGACCGGATGGAGCCCTGCGCGCTCGCGCGACGCCGGTATCGAAACGGTGTTCCAGGACCGGGCGCTCGCCGTGCAGCAGACGATCGTACGCAATATCTTCATGGGCCGCGAACTCACCGGCTGGCTTGGCTGGCTGAAGGTCAACAAGGAGATCGCGGAGGCGAGCCGGCTGATGCGCGAGATCGGCTTCACCTCGAAAGTGTTCACGCCACAGTCGATCGTCGGCCAGCTCTCGGGCGGCGAACGGCAGGGCGTGGCGATCGCGCGGGCCATCTATAAGAAGGCGGAGCTGATAGTCCTCGACGAACCGACGACCGCGCTATCGCTGACCGAGACCGCCAAGGTCTTCCACTTCGTGCGCCAGGTGCGGGCGAGCGGTCGCTCGATCCTGTTCATCGGCCACAACATCCACCACGTCTTCGATATCGCCGATCGCTTCGTGGTGCTGGACCGCGGCAAGGTCGCGCTCACCGCCGACCGCAGCGAGGTCAAATCGGCCGAGGATCTGATCAATTTCATGGAAGACGTCGCCCACCCCAGCGGATTGCCGGGGTTGCACGACGCGGGCGATGCAGGGAGGGCGGCACGATGAGCAAGACCATGGAACCCGATCTGCAGAGCCCCCTCGGCGGCACGCATAATGAGGCCGCCGGGAAAGAGTGGAGACACCCGTCCGACAATTGGCTGCGCGGGTTCATCCTCGACAACCGCGCCGCGCTCGGCACGCTTGCCGTGTTCATCGTCATGATGGCGGTGTTCATGATCGCCAACCCGATCGTGTTCACCACCTGGAATCTCTACAGTTCCGTGCTGACCACGCTGCCGGTGGCGTTGTTCGTGGTGGTGCCGCTGGTCTTCGTCGTCACTTGCGGCGAGATCGACCTGTCGTTTCCGGCGACAATGGGCTTTGCCTCATGGGTCTTCGCGCTGGTCGTGCAGGCCGGCTACGACCCGTTCCTCGGCATCGCCGCCGCAATCGTCACCGGCATGCTGCTCGGCTTCCTGGTCGGCTCGCTGGTCGTCTATGGCGGGCTGTCGTCGCTGATCGCCACGCTCGGCATGAATTTCCTGCTGCGCGGCCTGATCCAGATCATCAACGAGGGCAGGTCGACGGCACTGACCGGTCTTGCCGACAGCTGGGCCTACAAGATCTTCTCCAGCCAGCTTTATGGCATTCCGGTGCAGATCTTCTGGGCCATCGGCTTCGTCGTGCTGTCGGCGCTGCTTTACAACCGCCATCGCTTCGGCGCGCAGGTCAAGGTGGTCGGCGACAATCCCGACAGCGCCCAGCAGATGGGTATCGACGTCAAGCGCGTGCGGGTGAAAGTGTTCGTCTTCGTCGGTATCGGCGCGGCGATCGCCGGCACGTTCTCGGTGATGATCAACTTCACCTGGTGGCCGACGGCGGGCGACGGATACCTGCTGCCGGTGCTGGCATCGGTGTTCGTCGGCGGCACCCCGACCTGGGGCGGCATCGGTACCGTCGTCGGAGGCGCCATCGGCGCGGTCACGGTCTCGTTCATCCAGACCGGCGTCGTCGCGGCAGGCCTGAGCGGCTTCTACGTCCAGTTCTTCAACGGCCTGATCATCATCCTGTCGCTGCTCGGCCACAAGTGGAACCAGGCGCGGTATCGCTAGCGCCCGGCGGCCTCACACCCCGGTGACAAACCCGTCCAGCACGCGTTTCTGGCCGGCTTTGTCGAAGTCGATGGTCAGCTTGTTGCCTTCGATGGCCGAGATGTTGCCGTTGCCGAATTTCTGGTGGAAGACGCGGTCGCCGACGCTGAAGGGGGACGGCGTGTCGGCGACGGATTTGGCGACCAGCTCGCCGTCGATAGTGCGCCCTTTGACCGAGGTGCGACCGGCGCCGTAGCCGGAGTCGGTTTCGCCATAGCCGATGCGCTCGACCTGGTGGCCGGAGCGCGTGCCCCAATTGCGGTCGGTCGCCTCGGTGCGGTTGGCCTGAGCACGCTGCCAGCCCGGTGTCGCATAGGTGCTGGAGAAAGCGCCGGATTTTTCGGCGCCGTTATTGCCGCCGATGTTGTCGAAGCGCGACGCTCCATAAGGGTTCTGCCTGCCTGCACCTTGGCCTCCACGACCGGAGGCGAACGAGCCGCCGCCATAGGCATTGCCGTAGCCGCCGTAGGAGTTGCCGCTCTCGGAAACTTCGACATGGGCTTCCGGCAGCTCGTCAAGGAAGCGCGACGGGATGGTCGATTGCCAGAGGCCGTGGATGCGGCGGTTGGAGACGAACCAGATGTGCAGGTTCTTCTTGGCGCGGGTCAGGCCGACATAGGCGAGGCGGCGTTCCTCCTCCAGCCCTGAGCGGCCGCCCTCGTCGAGCGAGCGTTGGTGCGGGAACAGGCCTTCTTCCCAGCCGGGCAGGAACACGGTTTCGAATTCGAGGCCCTTGGCCGAATGCAGCGTCATGATGTTGACGGCGTCGAGCTCGGCGTTCTGCTCGGCGTCCATCACCAGCGCGACATGTTCGAGGAAAGAGCGCAGCGATTCATACTCCTCCATGGAGCGGATCAGTTCTTTTAAGTTCTCGAGCCGACCGGGCGCTTCGACCGAGCGGTCGTTCTTCCACATGTCGGTGTAGCCGCTCTCCTCCAGAATGGTCTCGGCGAGCTCGGTGTGCGGCGTGGTTTCGAGAGCCTTTTGCCAGCGTTCGAAATTGGCCGATACCTCGCGCAGTGCCGCGCGCGGCTTGGGCTTCAGCTCGTCGCTCTCGGCAAGTTTTGCCGCCGCCTCCAGCATCGGGATGCGCAGCGCCCGTGCGGTGTCGTGGATCTGGCGGATGGTGGCCTCGCCCAAGCCGCGCTTCGGCACGTTGACGATGCGCTCGAAGGCGAGGTCGTCGGCGCCTTGCGCGACGACGCGAAAGAAAGCCAGCGCATCGCGAATCTCGAGCCGCTCGTAGAAGCGCGGGCCGCCGATGACGCGGTAATTGAGGCCGAGCGTGACGAAGCGATCCTCGAATTCGCGCATCTGGAAGGAGGCGCGGACGAGAATCGCCATGTCGTTGAGATTGTGCTTCTGGCGCTGGTAGGCCTCGATGGTCTCGCCGACGGCGCGGGCCTCCTCTTCGGAATCCCAGGCGGCATGGACATGCACCTTCTCGTCGTCCTCGGCGATCTTTTCGGTGAACAGCGTCTTGCCGAAGCGGCCCTCATTGTGGGCGATGAGGTGGGAGGCGGTGCCGAGGATGTGCGCGGTCGAGCGATAGTTGCGCTCCAGCCGGATGATGGTGGCGCCGGGAAAATCCTTGTCGAAGCGCAGGATGTTGTCGACCTCGGCGCCGCGCCAGCCATAGATCGACTGGTCGTCGTCGCCGACGCAGCAGATATTTACGGTGGACAGGCGCGGGCTTCCCTCCCCCTTGAGGGGAGGGTGGCCGGGCAAAGCCCGGTCGGGTGGGGTCCGTGCGGCAGTGCTCGACCTACCGGCGGCAGTGCTCGACGCTCTAGCGGTGCCTTCTGCGGCAACCCCCTCCGCCCGCTTCGCGGGCACCTCCCCCTCAAGGGGGGAGGATTGCGGCCGCTGCGCCAAGAGCCGCAGCCACATGTACTGGGCGGTGTTGGTGTCCTGATATTCGTCGACGAGGATGTAGCGGAAGCGCTTGTGGTATTCCTTCAGCACGTCCGGATTGGCGCGGAAGATGCGGATCGGATGGCACAGGAGATCGCCGAAGTCGCAAGCGTTCAGCGTTTTCAGCCGCTCCTGATAGGCCTTGTAGAGCTCGCGGCCCTTGCCGTTGGCGAAGGCACGGGCATCGCCCTCGGGGATGTCGGCGGGACCGAGGCCCTTGTTCTTCCAGCCGTCGATCATCTGGGCGAACTGCTTGGCCGGCCAGCGCTTGTCGTCCAGCCCTTCGGCCTGGATAAGCTGCTTGATCAGGCGCACCACGTCGTCCGTGTCGAGAATGGTGAAGTCGGATTTGAGCCCGGCCAGCTCGGCATGTCTGCGCAGCAGCTTCACTCCAATCGAGTGGAAGGTGCCGAGCCACGGCATGCCCTCGACATTGCCTTCGCCGATCAACAGGCCGATGCGCTGCTTCATCTCGCGCGCCGCCTTGTTGGTGAAGGTGACGGCGAGGATCTGCGACGGGAAAGCCTTGCCGGTGGCAAGGATGTGGGCGATGCGGGTGGTCAGGACGCGCGTCTTGCCGGTGCCGGCGCCGGCCAACACCAGAACCGGGCCTTCAGTGGTCTCAACCGCCAGCCGCTGCTCGGGGTTCAACCCCTTGAGATAGTCGGGCGCATTGTTCTGGTTGCTGCGGGCAGCCATGGCGCGCGCGGCAATGCCCGACGGGGCCACGGGCCGCGCGTTCGGTTCGTCAAAAAAAGGCATGTCTTCCGAAAAGCCGGACATCTCTCCCCGAATGTAGTGATTCGGCAGCGAAAGGCCAGAAGTGTCTCCGTTTTGTTCTCTGTCCAGTCGGTGGACTCACAATCTGGATGGGTCCGCTAACCAAAACGCCGGGCTTGCGATGGGTCGGCACCGTAAAACGCCGAGCTTGCTTGACAGGGGAAGCGGGCCGGAGAAAGTTGCGTGGGGGCAGGAGCGCAATGCCGGGTTGCCCATGGACGCGTCGCGGAGCGCACCAGTCGAAGGAGCACCGTCTTGGCTGTGGTCATTACCTCCCTGATCCTTTTCCTCATCGGCCTGGCGGTTGGCGGCGGCGGCATCTGGCTCGTGACGCTGGGCGGCAGCTGGTACTACGTCATCGTCGGTCTAGCTTTCCTTGTCGCGGCCTGGCTGCTCTACAGGCGCAGATCCACGGCGCTGTGGCTCTACGCGGCGATCGTGCTCGGCACGCTCGCCTGGGCGGTCTGGGAGATTGGCTTCGACTGGTGGGAGCTCGGCCCGCGCGGCGGCATCATCGTGCTTGTCGCGCTATGGCTGTTGACGCCATGGGCGCGGCGCGGGCTTACCGGTCCCGACGGACGCGCGCCGCTGATCCTCGCCGTGCTGGCCTCGCTTGCGGTCGCCGGCTATTCGATGACGACCGATCCAAAGGATATTGCGGGTGAACTCAACACCGACAAGGTGACGCCGACGGCCGATCTCGGCGGCAACGTGCCGGCTGGCGAATGGCACTATTACGGTCGCACGCAATATGGCCAGCGCTATTCGCCGCTCGACCAGATCACCGCCGAAAACGTCGCCAATCTGCAGCCGGCCTGGACCTATCGCACCGGCGACGTGAAAGGGCCCGACGACATCGGCGAGACGACCTATCAGGTGACGCCGCTAAAAATCGCCGACACGCTCTACATCTGCACGCCGCATAATTTCGCCATCGCCATCGATGCCGCGAGCGGTAAGGAGAAATGGCGCTTCGATCCGCAGGTCAAGCTCAACAAGGACCGCCAGCACCAGACCTGCCGCGGCGTGTCCTATTATGCCGATGCCAGGGTCGCCGCTGGCCAGCCCTGCGCCACACGCATCTACCTGCCGACATCCGACGCCCGGCTGATCGCGCTCGATGCGGCGAATGGCCAGGTCTGCCCGACTTTCGCCGAAGGCGGCACGCTGAACCTGGTCGCCAACATGCCATATCCGAAGCCGGGCTATTATTATTCGACCTCGGCGCCGCTGATCGTCCCAACAAGATCATCGTCGGCGGCGCGGTCAACGACAATTATTCGACGCAGGAGCCGTCCGGGGTCATTCGTGCCTACGATGCCGACACCGGCGCGCTGTTGTGGAACTGGGATTCCGGCAATCCGGACCAGACGACGCCGCTGCCGCCGGGCCAGACCTACACCAACAACTCGCCCAACATGTGGTCGACGGCAAGCGCCGACGAGAAGCTCGGCCTGCTTTATGTGCCGCTCGGCAACAAGACGCCGGACCAGCTCGGCGCCGGGCGCAGCGCCAATGACGAGAAATTCTCCTCGTCGATCACCGCGCTCGATCTCAACAGCGGACAATTGCGCTGGGTGCGGCAGACCGTGCACCACGATCTCTGGGACATGGACGTGCCGGCGCAGCCGACGCTGGTCGACATCACCACGGAAAGTGGCGTGGTGCCGGCGCTGGTCGGGCCGACCAAGCAGGGCGACCTCTATGTGCTCGACCGGCGCAGCGGCGAGCCGATCGTTCCGGTCAAGGAAGTGCCGGCACCGGGCGGCGCGATCGAGGGCGACCATACCTCGCCGACGCAGCCGGTCTCGGACCTGAGCTTCAGTCCGAAACCGCTGACCGGTGCCGACATGTGGGGCATCACCATGTTCGACCAGCTGGCCTGCCGGATCGAGCTCCGGAAGCTGCGCTATGAGGGCCGCTACACGCCGCCGTCGCTGCAAGGCTCGCTGATCTATCCCGGCAATTTCGGCACCTTCAATTGGGGCGGCGTGGCAGTCGATCCGGTCCGGCAGGTGATGTTCGGCATGCCGACATACCTGGCGTTCATCTCCAAGCTGGTGCCGCGCGCCGACGTGCCGCCGCCCGGTGACACCAAGGGCAGCGAACAAGGCCTGAACCGCAATGACGGTGCGCCTTACGCAGTGATATTGAAGCCGTTCCTGTCGCCGCTCGGCATTCCCTGCCAGGCGCCGCCCTGGGGCTATGTGGCGGGTGCCGACCTTCGGACCGGCAAGATCGTCTACAAGCATCGCAACGGCACCGTCTACGACATGACGCCGCTGCCGCTGCCGTTCAAGGTCGGCGTGCCCGGCATTGGCGGGCCGATGATCACTGCCGGCGGCGTCGCCTTCCTCGGTGCGGCGGTCGATGACTATGTGCGCGCTTATGACCTGACGACCGGCAAACAGCTCTGGCAGGCGCGGCTGCCGGCCGGCGGGCAGTCGACACCGATGACCTACACGGTAGCCGACGGACGCCAGTTGGTCGTCATCGTTGCCGGCGGCCACGGCTCGGTCGGTACCAAGCCGGGCGACTATGTGATGGCCTACACGCTGCCGAAATAGAGAAGTTCCTTCAGAGCCCGGGATGCCCTTTCAGGTCGGGTACCGATGCAAGTACCTCACTGGTCAGATGCGGGCCGGCGGCTGTCTCGGCCTGCTGGACCAGCATTGTGCCGGCCTGGCTGATCTGTGCGAGCGTGAGGCCTGATGCCTTGAGTATGGCGACGCCGTTGATCAGCGCGCCGGTCTTTTCGCCGAGAGCGCCACCGAGCGCGCCCTCCAGCGAGGACAGGAGGCCACCACCGGAAGCTGCGCCGGGAGCCATGACATCATATTGCTTGGCCAGGGCGTCGGCTCCCGGGATTTTGGCGAAGAAGCTGGACAGGGTCGTGCCTTCCGCCTCGTGTTCGAGCACCGAGAAAATCGTGCCGGCGATCTTTTCCGTCAAAGCCTGGTTGAGACCAGATTTCTGGGAGACGGTGTTGATGATGTCCTGAACGTCCATGACCTTTCCTCAGGCTTTGGTGTTTGCGGGCGGGTGCCGGTTGGCGCGGATTTTGATCAACGATCGTTTGAATGCGGTGAAGGCAGTGAACCGCAGCGCCAGCAAAGCCATAGCGGCGAGGGCGAACCCACTTGCCAGAAGCGGGGAGGGAAAGGTCATGGCATATTCCTTCGTCGTCAATCAGGCATTCTTTTTCCCGCCAAATGGCCATTCTCGTTCGCCAAATGGCCCGAGTGAGGCATAGCCCGGTAACTTCTTTTTACATCGTGGTGCGTGCATTTAGCATTGCCACAAAGGACCAAAATTTAACGACAGTGCGGCGCGCGGCATCACGGCGTCGTGCAGGGACTTATGGCAGCCTCACTCAGCCGTGACTGGACCAGGCAAGCTTCGGCTCTATGTTGCCGCGGGGGGCGCCGACGAGGAGCGCGCCATGACAACACCTGCCGGACCCATTGCCGCCGAGCCTGTCATTACCCAGGCGATGATCGACGCCTATGACGAATACACGCATCTGACGCTCGACCGGCGGCGCTTCATGGAGCAATTGACCAGGCTTGCCGGATCGGGTGCGGCAGCTGCCGCGATCGCGCCGCTGCTGGCGGCGAACTCGGCCCAGGCGGCAATCGTGGCGGAAGACGATCCGCGTGTGAAAGGCGAGGACATCAGCTATCCCGGCAGCGCCGGCGAGATGAAGGGCTATCTGGTCAGGCCGGCGGAGCAGACCGGCAAGCTTGGCACGGTCATCGTGGTGCACGAGAACAGGGGTCTCAACCCGCATATTCGCGATGTGGCGCGGCGCGTGGCGCTGGAAGGGTTCGTGGCGCTTGCGCCGGACTTCATGACATCGCTCGGCGGCACGCCGGACGATGAAAACAGGGCACGTGACCTGTTTTCCCAGCTCGATCCAGCACAGGTCGCCGCCAATGCCGTGGCAACCGTCGCCTACCTCAAAGGCTACGAGGACGGCAACGGCAAGGTCGGCGCCGTCGGCTTCTGCTGGGGCGGCGGCACGGTGAACATGCTGGCCGTCAACGCGCCGGACCTCGCCGCCGCCGTCGCCTATTACGGCATGCAGCCAAAGGCCGAGGACGTGCCGAAGATCAAGGCCGCGCTCATGCTGCATTATGCCGGGCTCGACACCCGCACCAATGCCGGTATCGATGCCTTCAAGAAGGCACTCGACGCGGCTCATGTCGAATACTCGGTCTATGTCTATGAAGGCGCCAACCATGCCTTCAATAACGACACGTCGGCGGCCCGCTATGACAAGAAGGCGGCCGACCTCGCCTGGGGCCGGACGATCGCTTTCCTCAAGGAGAAGCTGGCCTGATCAGTCCGGCGCCGGCTTATGGAACGCCACGCCGGCCACCACCAGGGCGATGCCAAGGCAGTCGGTGAGGCTCGGCACCTGCCGCAGCACGATGACGCCGATCAACGTTGCGGTGACCGGCAGCAATGACAGCATCAGCGCGAAGCTGGAGCGCGGCAGCCGCGACATGGCAAGCTGGTCGCAAATATAGGGAATGACCGACGAGCAGATGCCGACGCCGACCGCCGCAAGCAGCAGCGGCGGCGCCGAGAAAGCCGGCAGAGCATCGGCGAAACCGATCGGCAGAACGACGAGAAGGGCGACCGCCATGGCGGCACCCAGCCCGGCGATGCCGTCACCAGCGCCGGCGCGCGCGACGCGGTGGCCAAGAACGATGTAGCCAACGAACAGCGTGCCGTTGAGGAAGGCCCAGAACAGGCCGACGGGATCGCTCGACCATTTGACGTCGATTAGCAGCAGGGTGCCGGCGACAGCGATTGCGAGGGCGGCGAGATTGCGCGGGCTTCTGAGGCCAACAAGCGCGACGCCGATCGTGCCGACGAATTCGATCGCTGCCACCAGGGAGATCGGCAGCCGATCGAGCGCCAGGTAGAAAGAACAGTTCATCACGCCAAGGCAGGCGCCGAAGGCCAGAAGCAGCAACTGCGTCGAGCGATCGGCGCGGGCGAAGACCGCCCATGGCCGGGTCAATGGGGCAAAGACGAGTGCCGCGGTGGCGATGCGCAGCCAAGCCATGCCGAGCACGCCGACATGCGGGAAAAGCAGCACCGCGAAGGCCGGTCCGAGATAGTGGAACACGGCGCTGACGCCGAACCAGAGATGCGGCGGGACCGCGTTTGCCAGGGTAAAGGCGGGGCCGGCGAGTGCCGGACTTGCTGCGGGGGCTTGCGTCCGATCTTGCATGGGATCAGTATCGCAGGCGATTGTTGCCATTGATATGGATAATTGCCGGGCATTTCGGCCATTTCCTTTCCGAAAGCAAGGAGTATTCCGCTGAAACGCTTTCGAAATGAAAATAGCGATCTGGATCCGGCGGACCTGAAAATTCTGCGCCTGCTGGAAAAGGACGCGCGCACCAGCACCGCCGAATTGGCGCGGTCGGTCGGCCTGTCGGCGCCGAGCGTTGCCGAGCGCATCAAGCGGCTGCAGGAAAGCGGTGTGATCGAGGCCTATACGGTGCGTATCAATCCGGCCGCGCTCGGCATGAAGCTGTCGGCATGGCTGCGGATCAGGCCGGTGCCGGGGCAACTGGCTGTCGTGGCCGAAATCATCCGCGACCTACCGGAAATCGCCCAATGCGACCGGGTCACCGGCGAGGACTGTTTCATCGCTTTGGCGCATGTCGGCTCGGTGGCCGAGCTCGAACGGGTGATCGACCGGATCATTCCGTTCGCGATGACCAATACGGCGATCATCCAGTCGTCGCCCGTGGTGCCGCGATCGCCGCTGGGGGCGGTGAAGCGCCAGCTGTGACGCTTGGGATCGTTCGTCAGCACATCATCAGAAATGCAAACCGGACGGCCGGTCTGTTTCTTCCCCCACCGTTCAGGCGTGGCCGCGTTTCATCCGCGCCTGCTTCAGGATGGCGCGCCAGCGGATCATGGCGAAAGGGATCGGCTCGTTGTTGTTGGCGATGTGGAAGATCTCGTTATTGAGGTTCTTCAGCGAGCGCCAGAAATCATAGTCGGTGATGCGTGGATCAGCCGCCAGCCTGTCCGCCTCGACCTTGATATCGGTTTTCATGCACGTTCCCCGAACCGCTGCTGCTCCGCCGCCCGTATCGCAATTCGATGCGGACGGTTTTCCAACGCCGCGCTGAGTCGTTCAACGTCTCAATTCGGCTTGTTCACGTTAAAACCTCGGTAAGGTTAACGGCGGTTGGACCGTGGTTCAAGCCGACTTACGACGAATACCGATCGAGCGGCCGGCGCGCTCCGGCATCGGCAGGGCAGCATGGGCGGCGCGCATCGCTTCCACCCTGGCCAGGACGTCGGCGGGGAAGGGCGCCACCTTCGGGCCAGCCATGTCGACATGCAGCGACAGCGTTTCGGATGTGGCGGCAAGCCAGCCGTCGAGATGGCGGATTTCTTGATAGGCCCTCAGCCGCTTGTCGTCATGGTCGAGGAGTTGGAACGAGACCGTGACCTTGTGGTCGAGATGCAACTCCTGGACGTAGCAGACATGGACTTCCGCCGTGTAGATGGTCAGCCGTCGTTCTTTCACATAATCCGGCCCCATCCCCATCATCTCGAAGGCTTCGTCGGAGCAACGATCGAAAAGCACGTTGTAGTAGGCCATGTTGAGATGGTCGTTGTAGTCGATCCAGGCCTCCTCGATGTCCATGGCGCGGGAGACGAAAGGGGCGGGGATGGGCATCGGAAACTTCCTTCTCGTCATGCCGGGATGAGCGTGGACTGGACAGAGCGTGGTTGGTGAGACTACGCATCCGTAGATGCAGAACAAGGGTGGACGCTGGTCCATTCGCGGAGGAATCGATGGCTCTAAGCGACCTCAATCCGGTCGAGCGCAACGAAGAAGGCATTGCCGCCGTACTCGGCATCCTCAAGCAGCGGCTCGGCGAGCGATTCCAGACCGGCCAGGCGATCCGCGCCCAGCACGCGCACACCACGACCTATATCCCGACGCAGGCGCCGGACGGCGTCGCCTTTGCCGAGACGACGGAGGAGGTGCAGGAGATCGTGCGCGCATGCGCGGCACATCGCGTGCCGGTGATCGCCTTTGGCGTCGGTTCCTCGCTGGAAGGCCACACCAATGCGCCGGGCGGTGGCATCTCGCTCGATACGTCACGCATGAACCGCATCATTGCGGTCAATCCGCAGGACCTCGACTGCACCGTCGAGCCCGGCGTGACGCGCGAGGATCTCAACCGGCATCTGCGCGACACCGGCCTGTTCTTTCCGATCGACCCGGGCGCCAACGCCTCGCTCGGCGGCATGGCGGCGACGCGTGCGTCGGGCACCAACGCGGTGCGCTACGGCACGATGCGCGAGAACGTCCTGTCGCTGACGGCGGTGATGGCCGACGGGGAAGCAGTGACGACCGGCAAGCGCGCCAAGAAAAGCTCGGCCGGCTATGATCTGACGCGGCTGCTGATCGGTTCGGAAGGCACGCTTGGCATCATCACCCAGCTGACCTTGAAGCTGCAGGGCATTCCACAGGCGATTTCAGGCGGCGTCTGCCCGTTTCCCAGCCTCGAGGCGGCGTGCAACACGGTGATCGCGACCATCCAGATGGGCATTCCGGTGGCGCGCATAGAATTGGTCAACGCGCTGCAGATGCGGGCGATGAAGACCTATTCGAAGCTCGACTATCCGGAGAGCCCGTGCCTGTTCGGCGAGTTCCACGGCAGCGATGCCAGCGTCGCCGAACAGGCCGAGACCTTCGGCATGATCGCCGAGGAAAATAGCGGCGGTCCGTTCCTGTGGACCAGCGTCGCCGAAGAGCGGACAAAATTGTGGAAAGCCCGGCACGATGCCTACTGGTCGTCGCTGACGCTGCGGCCGGGCGCCAAGGGCCTGTCGACCGATGTCTGCGTGCCGATCTCGCGCTTTGCCGAATGCGTCACCGAGACCGAGGCGGATATCGCCGAGATGGGCCTGATCGCCCCGATCGTCGGCCATGCCGGCGACGGCAATTTCCATGTGCTGGTGCTGATGGACGTGGATGACCCGAAAGAGATCGCACTGGCCGAAAAATTCGTGGCGCGGCTCAATATGCGCGCCATCGCCATGGACGGCACCTGCACTGGCGAGCACGGCATAGGGCAAGGCAAGATCGGCTTCCTGCGGCATGAGCTCGGCCATGGCGTCGACATCATGCGCACGATCAAGCAGGCGCTCGATCCGCTGAACATCATGAACCCGGGGAAGATACTGCCGGGAAAGGACTGACATCAGGCCGCTGCCGCGCCCCGATTTGCCTCTTTATCGACACGCTGATGCGGGTAGAGTGCCACTGACTTTACTATCAACTATCCAGGAGTTCATGCTCGCACGCCTGTTCGTGATCTTCGGTGGGCTTCTCGTGCTGGTGCTGTGTGCGGCGCTGGTGGTGCCGTACTTTGTCGACTGGACAGGTTACCGTGCCGATTTCGAGCGCGAGGCCAGTGCCGTCCTGGGCCGCAAGGTGACCGTGCGAGGCGATGCGACGGCAAGGCTGTTGCCGTTCCCCTCGGTGACCTTTTCCAACGTCGCCGTTGCCGGTGGCCCTAACGGCCAGCCGGCGATGACCGTCGAAACCTTTTCGATGGATGCAGAACTCGCGCCATTCCTGCGCGGCGAGGTGCTGATCTTCGACATGCGCCTGGTGAGGCCGAAGGCGACGATTGACATCGCCGCCGACGGCACGGTCGACTGGACGATACGGCCGTCCTCGCCCTTCGATCCCGGCCAGATCTCCATCGAGAAGCTGACGGTGACGGAAGGACAGATCGCGCTCAGCCACGCCGCTGGCGGGCGCAGCCATCTTATTTCCGAGATCAACTCGACGATCTCGGCCAAGTCGCTGGCCGGCCCCTGGCGGCTGGACGGCTCGCTGTTGCTGGACGGGTTGCGGACGACGATCGCCGCTTCCACCGGCAAGGCCGAACCGGACGGGCAAATGCGGCTCAGGCTCAAGGCCGATCCGGACGCCTATCCGCTGGTCATCGAGACCGACGGCAATGTGGGCCTCGTCGAGGGCGCCGCCGTCTATTCGGGCCAGTTCAAGATATCGGGCGCAGACCAGACTGCGGCGCGGCAGCTGGGCACCGGCGGCGAGGCGCTGAAAGTCAGCGCCGGCAAACCGGACCCGGGCTTCAGGCTGAACGGCAAGTTTTCGCTCGACCACCAGAAGCTCGGCGTCGACGAATTCCGCTTCGAGACCGGGCCGCGCGACAATCCCTACACTGCCGACGGCAAGGCTGCGGTCGACCTTGGGCTGAAGCCGCATTTCTCGATCGAGGCCGATGGCGCGCAGGTGCAGTTCGACGAGGCCGTGGGGGCGGCGGCCGGTGCCGGATTGACGCTGTCCGAGCGGGTGGCGGCGCTGGAGCAGGCGCTGCTCGACCTGCCGAAGCCGACCATACCGGGCACGGTCGAGGTGAAACTGCCGGCGGTGGTGGCAGGCGATACCACCGTTCGCGACGTGCACCTGTCCGCCGAGCCAGCCGAGGGCGGCTGGGCGGTAAAATCGCTGGCCGCCACGCTGCCCGGCCGCGCCAAGCTGGAAGCCAACGGCATGGTCAGCGTCGAGGACCATTTCGGTTTCACCGGATCGCTGCTTCTGGCGGTGGCGCAGCCCTCCGGCTTCGCCGCATGGCTGTCGAAGGACGTCGACGAGGCGATCCGCCGCTTGCCGGCCGCCGGCTTCAAGGCCAAGGTGGATTTGAGCGAGAAGCACCAGGCCTTCAGCGATCTCGAACTCATCCTCGGCAAGGCGAAGTTCTCCGGCCGCATCGATTCCAGCCAGCCCGACGACACAAGGCCATCGGTGCTGATGCAACTGGAAGGTGGCGAACTCGATGTCGACGGGCTCGCCGCCTTCGCCTCGATCTTCGTCAGCGACAAGGGCGCCAACCGCTTTTCCGACCGCGACCTCGATTTCCAGATCAAGGCCGGGCCGGTCAGCGCCGGCGGGTTGACCGCCGATAGCGTCGACACCGCGCTTAGATTGCGCGATGGGCTGCTTGAGATCGATCGCCTGTCGGTCGGCGGACTTGCCGGCGCCTCGATCAGCGCTACCGGTCGAATCAAGGATTTCCCGGCGAGCCCGACCGGCAAGCTCGACGCCTCGGTGGTCGCCGTCGACCTCAAGCCGCTGATCGACGTCGCCGTCCAGCATTATCCCGACAATGCAGTGCTGAAGGGCCTGGCGGAGCGTGCTGCTGCCTATCCCGAGCTGTTCCAGGATGCGCGTATCGATGCGGTCACGAGTGCCGCAGACAATGGCGACGGTACGACTGGACTGGCAATGAGCGCACAGGGCAAGGCCGGTGGCTCGGCCTTTTCGGCGTCGTTGTCCGGCAAAGGGGCGCTCGACCGGCCTCTCGAAGCGCCGGTGACGCTGACCTTCAACGCAAGGAACGCCGACGCCACCGCGCTTCTGGCGCTTTACGGTCTGCCGGCGCTGCCACTCGGCATGCTTGGCGAGGCGACTACCGAGGTCTCGGCCAAAGGCACGCTTGGCGGCGGCCTGGCGACACGCTTCAGCCTGGCCGGCAACGACTTCAAAGCTGGTTTCGACGGGACAATTGCCGACACGCCTCAAGGCGCGGCCGCCAAGGGCAAGGTCAGCCTTGAAACGGCCGACATCGAGCCATGGCTGATGACGACCGGCGTCGGCCTGCCCGGCATGGGCACCGGCATGTCGACGTCGCTTGCAGCCGATGCCGATTACGGCAATGGTCTCCTGGTGCTGAGCGGCCTCAGCGGCGCCGTCAACGAAGCGGCGGTTTCCGGTGACGTAAATATCGACATCAACGAGGGGCTGCCGCATCTTGCCGGCGCGCTGTCGCTGGACGAGCTGGACCTCGATCCGATGGCGGTGATGCTGTTCGGCGACCAGGCCTTCCTTGTCAACGACAGGACCTGGCCGACGGCACCGTTCAGCCAGAAATCCAGTCTGCCATTTACCGCCGATCTCGATCTGACGGCGGCGTCGCTTGCCGCCG
Organism: Mesorhizobium sp. M1006; assembly: GCF_040318825.1. Classification (NCBI taxonomy): domain Bacteria; kingdom Pseudomonadati; phylum Pseudomonadota; class Alphaproteobacteria; order Hyphomicrobiales; family Phyllobacteriaceae; genus Mesorhizobium; species Mesorhizobium sp. M1006. Next base: position 223,074 of record NZ_JAMYMZ010000001.1, on the reverse strand, counting down.
GTCCGCTTGCCACCGCCTATAACGCTGCGCTGTCGCTGCAGCTCGACCAGGAGGGCATCCGCGTTTCCGACCTCAAGGCAAAGTTCCTCGGCGGCGCGTTGAGTGGCCTGTTCGAGCTCAAGAACAATGACGGCACCGGGCTTTTCTCCAGTCAGATGAAACTCGCCGGCGCCGATCTGGTAGCCGTGCTGCCGGAGGCCGGCATCAGCGGAAGCGGCGAGTTCTCGACGGCGCTTTCGACCAGCGGCAAATCGGTCGACGCGATGGTTGCGGCGCTGTCCGGTTCCGGCACGGCGACGCTGAAGGGCATGACTATTGCCGGCTTCAATCCCGATGCCTTTGGCGCATTCATTGCCAAGGCCGACGCGATAGGGCGCGATATCGACGCGTCGAAGACCGCCGGCTTTGTGCCGCAGATCGCCGCGGCGGGCAGTTTTCCGGCGCAGGACACCGATATTGCCTTCACCATCGCCGGCGGCACGCTAAGGGCGCCGCCGGTCAAATTCGAAAGCCCGGGCGCGACGCTGTCCGCCGACATCACCGCCGATCTGAACACCAGCACCGTCGATGCCAAGGGCGAGATCGCCTACCGGCCCGGCAATGAGGCGCTGGTCGGCTCCGAACCGATTTTGAATTTCAGCGTCGACGGGCCGTTTGGCGCCACCAAACGGCAGTTCGACAGCGAGCCGCTGGCACAGTTCCTGACCCAGCGTGCGCTGGAAAAGGAGCAGCAGCGGGTCGAAGCCATGCAAGCCGCACTGCTCGAGAAACAAAGGCTGCGGCGTGAGGTGCGCTACTACGCTGCGCTGCAAACCGAGCGTGAAAGAGCGGCGGAGGAACTGCGCAGGCAACAGGAAGCAGCGCGGCTGAAGGCCGAGGCCGACGCCAAGGCAAAGGCCGAAGCCGAGGCGAAGGCTGAAGCGGACGCCAAGGCACAGGCGGATGCGGAGGCGAGGGCGCAGGCTGAGGCCAAAGCGAAAGCTGAAGCGGACGCCAAGGCAAAGGCCGAAGCTGAGGCGCAGGCCCAAGCCGAAGCGGAGGCCAGGGCGCAGGCTGAAGCCAAGGCAAAGGCGGATGCAGCGGCGAAAGCCGAAGCCGAGGCCAGGGCGAAAGCCGAGGCGGCTGCAAAGGCCGCAGCGGATGCCGAAGCCAAAGCCAAGGCGGCGCAACAGGCTGCCGAGGAAGCAGCGCAGGCCGAAGAACAGCAACGCCAGAGGGCGGAAGAGGCGTTGCGGATCGCCTCGGAAGAGAAGGCAAGGCTCGACGCCGAACGCAAGGCCGCGGCGGAGCGCGCGGAACGGGCGCCACCGGCCGCAAACAACGTGCCACCGCCAGTGCAGCCCCCGCCAAAGCTCAAGCTCGATCCCTCGTCGATCGACGATCTGCTGAAATCGTTGAATGGCGGGTGACGGCGCATCCCATATGTGTCGCGTCCAGCAAGCAAGCGCTTCAGCATCGGCTCGATCCGCCCGAGTTCGTCGAGATGAGCGGCTGACAGATCGGCGAGACTGTCGTCGGCGCGCTCGGTCAGCCGCAGCAGCACGCGGCGGTGGTCCTCCTCGTCGTGGTCCCTCGCGACGAGCTCGGCTTCGCAAAGACGGTTGACCAATTCCACTGCGCTGTGATGGCGGATGCGCAGGCGCTCCGCGAGGTCGCCAATGGTCACTGGCCCTCCGCCGGGGAACCCTTTGATTGCAAGCAGGGCCTGATGCTGGCGTGGTGTCACCAACATCGCTCGTGCCCGCCATCCTCGGTGGCACGGCCGGCGACCCATCCGCAAGTCGGCACGCCGCCAGAAAGCAAGGTCTGCAAATGAAGTCCGATCACGCCAACCCCAGCCATCTGCGCGATTTTACCACCGATGCCCGGGTGCTGCTCATTGCCGGCATAGCGGTGGTGGTTGCGACGGCGGGGTTGTTTGCCGGCATTGCCCTCTTGAAGCTGATCCGGCTTGCCACGAACATCGCCTATTTTTGGCCAGTTCACGCTCGCCGACCTGAAACCGCAGGATACGCTGCTTGGCAGGCCGAAGAACGCGACCGCTCGGCTTTGCTGGGCTTCCGTATCCGGCGCAGGAGACAGGATAGCGTTGCCTGAAGGCTACAACTTGCCGCGCTTGGCCCAATCCAGCACATAGAGCCGGAGCGCCGAGGAGAGATTGGCATCCCGCGGGCGGCTCTCGTCGATTTCGGCGACAAGGGCGGCGAGCGTCAGTTTTCGCACGGCCGCGATGGCGACCAGGTCGTCGTAAAAAGGCTTTTCGAGCGAATAGCTGGTGCGGTGGCCGCGAATGGTGACCGAGCGCTTTTCCACCGGGCTCACGAGACGATCCTACTCACACTTCAAGCATCGGATTTGTCCGAATCGCCCGAATTTTCGCGGCGATGGCCGGCGACGAATTTATCGGCCTTGTCGGCGATCAGGCGGTCGCGATCCCGGCTGGGTTTGGAACGGCCATGCAGCGCCCGGTTCTGTTCGGCCAGGCGCTCCTTCTCGGCTCGCGCCTTCTGCTTGCGTGCCTGACGGAGATTGACGATCTCGGCCATGTCACGCCGCCCGTCGGGTCACTTCTTGCGGAAGGCGTCAAGCGACACCACGTCGGCGCCCTTGGCGCCGGCGTCGGCCGCGGCAGGCTTCTTTTCCGCCTCGGCGGTTTTCTTCTTCGTCTCGGGCTTTTTCTCGGCGACGATGGCCAGCGGTTCGGGAGCAGGCTTGGCCTTTGTCTCCTGTTCCGCCGGCGTATCGGTCTTGACGTCGAATTCGAGCTCGAAGTTGACGGACGGGTCGTAAAAGCCGCGTACGGCCGAGAACGGGATTTCCAGTTTCTCCGGCACGTCGGAAAACGACAGCCCGACCTCAAAGCCGGTGTCGCTCACCTTCAGGTCCCAATACTGGAACTGGATGACGATGGTCATCTGTTCGGGATAGCGCTCGCGCAGCCGCGACGACACGCGCACGCCCGGCGCGCCGGTGAGAAAGGTGATGAAGAAATGATGGTTGCCCGGGAGACCGGTGCGCGCGACTTCGGCCAGGACCTTGCGCATGACGCCGCGCAACGCCTCCTGGGCCAGAATGTCGTAGCGGATGTGGTCGTCGGCCATGTGGCTGTCGGGTTCCGTTGAATCGTCCTGATAGCTGTAATCAAGCTTGAGCGCGGCGTAAACCGGATATAGATCGCCGGCGTGCGGAAGCGAAGCCCATTGGCGACGATTTGATCGTCAAACGGCTTTGATCGTCAAGCGCTGGCGAGCGCGCCCTGTTTGCTCGCCCGGGCCATAGGCTGCCGCTTGCCGAAGGCGCGCAGGAAGGTGCGCACGCCATTTGTCGCCGACTGCACCACCTCGTCCTCGGTCGGTGTACCGCCGAGCATGAATGTCGTCTGCAACTCGGCATTGGCAAGCGCCATGAACTGGCGCGCTGCGACATCGGGATCGTCGATATCAAGGAAGCCCGCATGAGCGAGGCGGGCGAAGCGGGCGGCGATCGCCGGCCATGTCCTGCCCGGTCCCTCTTCGCGCCATTCGGCGAACAACTCGGGATAGCGCCCGCCCTCGGTCTGGATCAGCTTGCGCAGGAATTTGCCGTCGCGGTTGCAGATGCAGTTGTGGTTCATCCGCACAGCAAAGGCGATGAGGTCGGCCTCGAGATCCTTCGGCTGATCGGGAAAAGTGGAAATCGTGGCAAAGATGCCGGCATTGCAACGTTCGGTGAGGTCGCGGACGATGGCAACGAAGAGTTTTTCCTTGTCGCCGTGATGATTGTAGATGGTCTGGCGGGAGACGCCGGCCTCGGCGGCAATCATGTCGATATTGGCACCGGCAAAGCTTTCGCGGCAGAAGACCGAGGCGGCGGCATCGACAATCGATATGCGCTTGGCCTCGTGGCCTCGCGGCGGGAAAATGTCAGGAGAGACGTTGGCCTTCATGCAAAACTATATAGAGGTGGTTGACGAATTAGACAAGCCTGTCTAAATTTGTGGACTTGCACGAAGGGGGTTTCGTTCCGCAGAAGAGTCGGAACTCCACGGGATGGAACGTCCTAGGGTTACACGTCGGTCCTCGGCGGCAACCAGAATTCGAAAGAGCCTGCTATCATGAACGCCAAATTCCTCCGCATTGCGGTCGTGCTCGGCCTATTGTCCGCGATCGGCCCGTTTGCCATCGACATGTATCTTCCGGCCCTGCCTTCAATCGGCGAAGATCTGCATGCCGGCACTGCCGCGGTGCAGATGAGCCTGCTGATCTTCTTTCTTTCCATGGGCTTCGGCCAGATCGTCGTCGGACCGATCTCCGACATGGTCGGCCGCAAGCTGCCACTCTACGGCGGCCTGGCGCTGTTCATGGTCGGCGGCGTCGGCTCGGCGCTGGCTCCCTCGATCGAATGGCTGATCGCCTTCCGCTTCCTGCAAGGGCTCGGCGCCAGCGCCGGCATGGCCGTGCCGCGCGCGATCGTGCGCGATCTGCATACCGGCACCGAGGCCGCCAAGCTGATGTCGCTGCTGATGCTTGTGTTTTCGGTGTCGCCGATCCTGGCACCGCTGACCGGTAGCCAGATCATCGAGAATTTCGGCTGGCGCGCCGTGTTCTGGACGGTGACGGGCGCGGCCGTGCTCGCCACCATCCTGCTGGCGACCTCGCTCAAGGAGACACGGCCGGTCGAGGAGCGCGCCGGGTCGTCCTTCGGGACGGCACTTTCCGGCTACCGCTTCCTGATGGGCGACCGCAACTTCCTTGGCCTGACGGCCATCGCCGGCTTCGGCATTGCGAGCTTCTTCGTCTATCTGTCGAGCTCGTCCTTCATCCTGATCGACCATTATGGCCTGTCGCCTTCGGTCTACAGCGTGTTCTTCTCGATCAATGCGGTTGCCTTTATCGGCATGTCGCAGCTGACCGGGTTGCTGTCGGAGCGGTTCGGGCTGCAGCGCGTGGTGCGCGTCGCGGTGACCGGCTATGCGACGACGATGGTGGTGCTGTTCGCGGTGATGGCATCGGGTGTCGACCGGCTCGACGTGATGGCGGCGCTGCTGTTCATCGGCTACGGCTTTCTCGGCCTGGTCATCCCGACGACGTCGGTGCTGGCCATGGAAGAGCATGGCGAGATCGCCGGTACCGCGTCGGCGCTGATGGGCACGCTGCACTTCGCCATCGGCGCGGTCGCTATGGGCGTCGCCGGCGTGTTTTTCGACGGCACGCCGCTGCCGATGGTGGCGGGCATCACGCTCTGCGCGGCGATCTCCTTCACACTGGCCAAAATAACGCTCGGCCGCAGCCGGGACGTCGCGGAAGCGCCGGCGGAGTAAACTTCGCTTATCGAGACAAAAAGGCCGGCCGATGTTCCCGGCCTTTTCACGTTTGCGGTCCCGGTTCAAAGCAGTCTATGCCTATATGACGGGTTCAGGACATGCAGCTTCGACATCTCAAAACCTTCGTAGCGGTCGCCACCACTTTGAACATCACACGCGCCTCCGAGCGGGTTCATCTTGCCCAATCGAGCGTGACCGAACAGATCCAGGCGCTGGAAAGCGATCTAGGCACGTCGCTGTTCGACAGATCACGGCGTGGCTTGAAGCTGACGGCGGCGGGACAACGCCTGCTGGACTATGCAAACGATCTCCTCGACCTCGCGGACGAAGCCCGTTCCGCAGTCGCCGACGCGAGCGGCACGGTTGCCGGTCGCCTGACTGTCGGCGGCCTGGAGACGCTTTGCTCGACACGCTTGCCAGCTGTGCTGGCGGAATTCCATTGGCGCCATCCCGATGTGGAACTGAACCTCAGGGCGGACGATAGCAGTGGGTTGCGTGCCGGCGTGACAAGCGGGGCGCTGGACGTATCTTTCCATTTCGGAGCCGTCCCGGCGGCGGCGCCGGAGCTGCGAAGCGAGCAAGTGGCATTAGAAGAGCTCGTCACCATAATGCCGGCAAATCACCGATTGGCCGGATATTCTGCCATAACGCCCGACGATCTGGCCGACGAGGCCTTCCTCGTCACCCAGCCCGGTTGCGTCTATAGGCGGATGTTCGACGAAACGTTTGCCGCAACATTGCCTGACCGTCCAAAACTCGTTGGCGAGTTCGCCAGCATGGGCGCGATACGGAGCCTTGTTGAAGGCGGTCTTGGATGCGCGCTGGTCCCGCGTCTGGTGGCTTCCGCGGCTGACGCCAATATCGTCGTGCTGCCTTGGGTCGGAAGCAGCCCGGTGACGCCGGTCACCATGGTATGGCGCCACCGGCGCATTCAAGCGCCGGTGCTGCGGCTGTTCCTTGCAATGGTCCGCGAAATTTTGGCCATCGCTAGACCAGTCGCTGGCCACCATCGACATGAAGCACGGTTCCGGTGATGAAGCCGTTGTGCATGAGGGACGTGATGGCTTGGGCAATGTCGGCTGCCTGGCCGATCCGGCCGACGAGCAGACGCTTTGCCATGGCGTCCAGCGCGGCTGTCTTTCCGCTGCCGACGACGGCATCCCAAATCGGCGTGTCGACCCAGCCGGGCGAAACGACGTTGACGCGGATCGGCGCCAGTTCGACGGCAAGCGCGTAGGCGAGTGAGCCAAGTGCCCCATTAACGGCTGCCACCACCGAGCCTTTCACCGCCGGACGATAGGCGGCGATGCCCGAGGTCAGCGTGATCGATCCCCCGGGCGTCAGACGAGGCGCGCCATGTTTGGCAAGAAGAAGCGGTCCGACGACTTTGGAATCCATCACTTTCCGCGCCACCGAGATATCCATCTCGGGAAGCAACACATAGACGCCGGTAACGTCGGCGGCGGTCGAGACGATGTGGTCGAGCGTGCCGACATCCTGGAACAGGCGCTGGACCTCGTCCTCGCTTGTGACGTCGGCTGCGATCGTCCTCAGCCTTTCCGGGTGAGGCAAGCGCTGCCGTGCGGCCGACAACCGGTCCTCGGAGCGGCCGACGATCGTAACCTCGGCGCCGGCGGCAAGCTGCTGTTCGGCAAGCGACAGCCCCATACCGGAACTGCCGCCAACGATCAGGATGCGTTCGTGTTTTGGTGTGGTTTCCTGGTTCATCTTATCTCTCCATGAGGCAGCTCGCCGGGCATGACCACACGCGGCGAGAAACTGAGGCCTTGTCCCGCAAAGGCGTGGAAGAAGGGAAACGGGAAGAAGCGAATACTGCCATCGGAGGTTCCGATGATGGGAGGCCCTTGGGCTTTCGCCTCAGCCTGAGACGCCTCAGCCTGAGACGTTGACGATGCGCGATTTTCTGTGTAGCAGCGATCATCATGAAGATCGCAATGGTTCTTGCAGTGGTAGGAAAGCGCACGGGCAGGATGGTGTAACCATCCGGCGACAGCCACCCGTGCGCGACAAACAGGCTCCCGACGGGGCCTTTTTTTATGCCCGAAATTCTTCTTACGCCCGATTTCGGCGACGCCCCGTCAACCCATCCTCATCACGCTACGGGACAGAACCATGACAAGCGATAATTCCATTCAGCATACGAGCAACCGCATGACAGGAGCGGAGATCGTTCTCCGCGCACTCAAAGACAATGGTGTGGAGCATATTTTCGGCTATCCCGGCGCGGCCATATTGCCGATCTACGACGAGATATTCCAGCAGGACGACATCAAGCATATCCTCGTGCGCCACGAACAGGGCGCCGGCCATGCCGCGGAGGGTTATGCCCGGTCCACGGGCAAGGTCGGCGTGATGTTGGTCACATCAGGCCCAGGCACGACGAATGCCGTGACGCCCCTGCAGGACGCGTTGATGGATTCAGTACCGATCGTCTGTCTGTCCGGACAAGTGCCGACAACATTGATCGGCTCCGATGCCTTTCAGGAATGTGACACGATTGGCATCACGCGATCCTGCACCAAGCACAACTCTTTGGTCAAAGACGTCAATGACCTGGCGTCAGCAATCCATAGGGCGTTCCACATCGCCCGGTCGGGGCGACCGGGGCCTGTTCTCGTCGACATGCCAAAGGACGTTCTGTTTGCGTCCGGCGTGTACACGCCGCCATCAGACGTTGTCGCGCTGAAGAACCATCGACCGAAGCTGCAGGGCGATATCGGCAAGATCGGCCAGGCGATAGAATTGATGGCCAATGCCAGCCGTCCCGTTATTTATGCCGGCGGCGGCATCGTCAATTCCGGCCCGGAAGCATCGAGATTGCTGCGGGAGTTGGTTCAACTGACCGACTTTCCGATCACCTCGACGCTTATGGGCCTTGGGGCTTACCCCGCCTCCGGCAAGAACTGGCTCAAAATGGTCGGTCTGCATGGTTCCTATGAGGCGAACATGGCGATGCACGATTGCGACGTCATGATCTGTGTCGGCGCGCGCTTCGATGACCGCGTGACCTCGCGTGTGGACGCTTTTTCGCCGAACTCCAGCAAGATCCATATCGATATAGATCCGTCCTCGATCAACAAGAACGTCCACGTCGATATCGGCATACAAGGCGATGTCGGCAATGTTCTGGATGACATGGTTCGTCTATGGCGCGCATTGTCTCAGAAACCGGATGGAGGCCGCCTCCAGGACTGGTGGAGAAGGATCGCCGGCTGGCGCGCACGCAATTCATTCTCCTACGAGATGAACAAGGATGTGATCATGCCGCAATACGCGGTGCAGCGTCTCTACGCGCTGACGAAGGATCGCGACACATACATCACCACTGAAGTGGGCCAGCATCAGATGTGGGCGGCCCAATTCTACGGCTTGGAAAAGCCGAACCGCTGGATGAGTTCGGGCGGCCTCGGGACGATGGGCTACGGCCTGCCGGCGGCGCTGGGCGTGCAGATCGCACATCCGGACAGCCTCGTCATCGATATCGCCGGCGACGCATCGGTTCAGATGACCATGAAAGAGATGTCGACGGCAGTCCAGTACGACGCGCCGATCAAGGTCTTCATCCTGAACAACGGATATATGGGCATGGTTCGCCAGTGGCAGCAAATTCTCCACGGCAACCGCCTCGCGCATTCCTATTCCGAGGCTTTGCCCGATTTTATCAAATTGGCCGAGGCGTTCGGAGCGGTCGGCCTGCGCTGCGACAAACCAGCCGACCTTGATGATGCGATCCAGGAAATGATCGATGTGGACCGGCCGGTGCTCCTTGACTGTCGTGTTGCCAAGCTCGCCAATTGTTTTCCGATGATCAGGACGGGCAGGGCGCACAATGAGATGTCACATGAGGCTGCCGACGAGACCTTTGGCAGCGCGATCGAAACGATCAGCCAGGGACTGGTATGAACGCAGCGGCGCCAGGGCGTATCAGGGCGTAAAAAGCCCAGGCCCGCAGCTGCACATATCGGGCGAGCCTGCGGCTGCGCATATCAAAAAGGGGGAGAAATGGAGGTTTCTGTTGCCAGGTACCTCCGAACCCCGCCTAGAAGTGCGAACCACTAGGGCTTGAATTGAAGCTATCGCACCGCTTACGCGGCGAGACGTGCTTCCGCATAGTTGTCGTTGGCAACTATAAGTTTAGCCCGATAACGGTGGTACAATGCCGGGCAAAAGTACGATCTTTACACCTTCGTCGATCCTATTTCGCCCCCAGCAAAAGCCGCTCCTGAGCAGCGGTTTTTGGTGGAGGCGCCGGGTACCGCCCCCGGGTCCGAACGGCTTATTTCATCGCCTGTTTATCGCCATAGTCGGTCGAGCCGACGAAGCGAATATAGAGACTGGCGGTGGAAAATGAAAGGCCGGAATGCCACTTTCGTCCGTGCCAAAGTGGATCATGAAGGGTTGACTTGCAGCCGGTCTCAACCGAAGCTTTGTGGCGGTGAGGAGACCTAGCGCATACTTGCGGCAGCGCGCCACAATCCTCATCGACCGGATCCCGTGGCGCCGACGAGGGGAATTTCGATGGCCGATTATCTCGCAGACGTAAAGAAGTATGATGCGGCGGCGGATGCCGACGCGGTCGCCAAGATCGTCAAGCATCTGGGCATCGCGCTCAGGAACCGCGATTCCTCGCTAGTGTCCTGCACCGACCCGGAGGAACTGAAGCGCGTCAGGAACAGCTGGGTCGCCGGCAAGCTCGGCGTCACCGACGGTGCCAAGGCGGATGCGGCTATCGAAAAGACCTGCAAGGCTATGGCGGCCGACAACAGCAAGAGCCGGGTGACATTCTATTACCTCGTCGCCAAGGATCTGGGCATGCTCGGCTCGCTCTGAGCAACCTCGCCGCCGGTGCTGGTGAGACTTCTGCTGGAATCGTCTCGCTTTGCTGTGTTCGGCCGACGGTCATTCGGCTATGATGGCTGACAACCCGAATCGGACCGGAGCCGATGCGCCAGTATCTCGACCTTCTGAAGCATGTGCTGGAAAACGGCGCTGATCGCGGCGACCGCACGGGCACCGGAACGCGCTCGGTATTCGGCTACCAGATGCGCTTCGACCTGGCCCGCGGCTTTCCGGTCACCACCACCAAGAAGCTGCACCTGAAGTCGATCATCCACGAACTTTTGTGGTTCCTGGCCGGCGACACCAACATCAAATATCTCAACGATCACGGCGTCTCGATCTGGGATGAGTGGGCCGACGAGAACGGCGATCTCGGCCCGGTCTATGGCAAACAATGGCGGTCGTGGCCGGACGGCCATGGCGGCGCTATCGACCAGATTGCGAATCTTCTGAAGGAGATACGCAAAAATCCTAATTCGCGGCGGCTGATCGTTTCGGCGTGGAACCCGGCCGAGGTGGAGGCCATGGCCTTGCCGCCCTGCCACTGCCTGTTCCAGTTCTATGTTTCGGAAGGCAAGCTTTCCTGCCAGCTCTACCAGCGTTCGGGCGATATCTTTCTCGGTGTGCCGTTCAACATCGCTTCCTATGCGTTGCTGACGCTGATGGTGGCGCAGGTGACCGGATTGAAACCCGGCGATTTCATCCACACGCTCGGCGACGCGCATCTTTACTCGAACCATTTCGAGCAGGCGCGCGAACAATTGCGGCGCACGCCCAAGGCGTTGCCGACGCTGTGGATCAATCCCGAGGTGAAGGATCTCTTTGCCTTCCGCTTCGAGGATTTCCAGCTCGAGAACTATTTCGCCGACGCGACGATCAAGGCGCCGATCGCGGTCTAGCACCATACCTGACCATCCATATCGAAATTGCCTACTGCGGCTGCGCCTTCGGGCCTTGTCAGCATCAATCTCGATCGGCCGACGTCGACTTGACGCGCAATCCGGGTCGCTGATTTTCATGTGAATATTTCCTTCGGCCTCGGTGCCGCTGTATCCAACGAAGATTATCGCAGGCCGGGAAAACCTCAGCTCAGAATGCCGTAGGCGGTAAAGAGCCTTTCCTTGTTATGTTCACATGGATATATCGATGGACGGCTTCGGGCGTTCCGAGACGAGGAGAGTTTCATGCTGGCGCGCAAAGGTTCGACGACGATTGCCATCGCGGGTCTCGCCGCCATGCTGATGGCCGCGGTGCCGGCGGCCCATGCCGATGACAAGGTGGTCGTGTTTGCCGCGGCGAGCCTGAAGGACGGGCTCGATGCCGTCAACAAGGCCTGCGAGGCCGATGTCGGCGAGGCGGCGACCATTTCCTACGCGGCGAGCTCGGCGCTGGCCAGGCAGATTGAAAGCGGCGCGCCAGCAGACCTGTTCATCTCGGCCGATCTCGACTGGATGAAATATCTTGCCGACAGGAAGCTGACCAAGCCCGAAACCGAAGTGAAACTGCTCGGTAACCAGATCGTTCTGGTTGCGCCACGGGATTCCAAGGTTGAAACCAGGATCGAAAAGGGTTTCGATCTTGCCAAGCTCGTCGGTGACGGCAAACTTGCCATGGGCGATGTCAAAGCTGTGCCGGCAGGCAAATACGGCAAGGCAGCCCTCGAATCGCTCGGTGCCTGGTCTTCGGTCGAAGGCAAGGTGGCGCAGGCCGAGAATGTCCGCGCCGCCCTAAAGCTGGTGTCGACCGGCGAGGCAGCACTCGGCATCGTCTACGCCACGGATGCGCATGCGGAGCCTGGCGTGAAGGTGGTCGGCACTTTCCCCGCGGGTACCCATCCGCCGATCATCTATCCAGTCGCCCAGCTTGCGGATTCGAAGAGCAGGGATACTCCGGCATTCCTGAAATGCCTGCAATCCGCCAAGGCTGGCGAACTCTTCAAGGCGCAAGGTTTTACAATCCTCGCGCCGAGCAACTGACGTACGGCACCGCACATGAACTGGCTGCTGGATCTCGCTCCCGACGAATGGAATGCGGTCCAGCTGTCGATCAAGGTGGCGACCGTGGCGATGATTGCCAGCCTGCCGCCAGGCATCCTGATCGCTCTTGTGCTTGCCCGCGGCCAGTTCTGGGGCAAGACGCTGCTCAATGGTCTGGTGCATCTGCCGCTGATCGTGCCGCCGGTGGTGACCGGCTATTTGCTGCTGTTGACTTTCGGCAAGCGTGGTCCGGCCGGCGCTTTCCTGGCCGAACATTTCGGGATCGTTTTTTCCTTCCGCTGGACTGGCGCCGCGCTCGCCTGCGGCGTGATGGGCTTTCCGCTGATGGTGCGGGCCATCCGGCTGTCGATCGAGGCCGTCGACCGCAAAATCGAGGCGGCCGCCGGCACGCTCGGCGCCAATCCGCTATGGGTATTCGGCACGATCACGCTGCCGCTGATCCTGCCCGGGCTGATCGCCGGTGCGATCCTCTCCTTCGCCAAGGCGATGGGCGAATTCGGCGCGACGATCACCTTTGTCTCCAACATTCCGAACGAGACGCAGACGCTACCGTCGGCGATCTACACTTTCACGCAGGTTCCCGGCGGCGACGCCGGCGCGCTCAGGCTGACGCTGATCTCGATCGTCATCTCGATGGCGGCACTTGTTGCCTCGGAAGTGCTGGCGCGGCGTGTCGGCCGGCGGATGGACATCGAATGACGGTTCAGGTCGACATCAGCCACCGGCTTGGCGATTTCATCGTCAATGCCCGTTTCGAAAGCGCCGGGCGGCTGACTGCGCTGTTCGGGCCTTCCGGCTCCGGAAAGACGACGCTGATCAATTTGATTGCCGGGCTGATCCGCCCCGACAAAGGTCGCATCGCGGCCGAGGGCCGCGTGCTGGTTGATAGCGATGCCGGTCTGTTCGTGCCGAAGCACAAACGGCGGATCGGCATGGTGTTCCAGGATGCGCGGCTGTTTCCGCATATGAGCGTGGCGAGCAATCTGCGCTATGGCCGCTGGTTCACGCCGGCTGCCGAGCGTTACGCCGATATCAATGCTGTGGTCGAACTGCTCGGGATCGGCCATTTGCTCGATCGGCGGCCGGCAAAACTCTCCGGTGGCGAGAAGCAGCGCGTGGCAATCGGCAGGGCGCTGCTTGCCAGTCCGAAATTGCTGCTGATGGACGAGCCGCTGGCGTCGCTCGATGAGCGGCGCAAGGCCGAGATCTTGCCTTACATCGAGCGGCTGCGCGACGAGACGAAAATTCCGATCGTCTATGTCAGCCACTCGATCGCCGAAGTGGCGCGGCTGGCGAGCGACGTCGTGGTGCTGATGCAAGGAAAGGTCGCCGCTTCCGGTCCGACCGGTGCGATCATGCAGCGTCTGGATCTATTGCCGGCCGAAGAGCGCGGCGAGGGCGGTGGCGTGCTGGATACCGCGGTTCTGCGCCACGACGAAGCCTTTGGCATGACGGTGCTAGGCTCATTGGCGGGCGAGATCCGGGTGCCGCTTCTGGCAACGCCAGTCGGTGCGCCGGTGCGCGTCCGCATCCGTGCCCGCGACGTGATGATCGCCACCGAGCAGCCGGTTGGCCTCAGCGCGCTCAACATATTGCCGGGCACGATCGTGGCGATAGAGCCGGGCGAAGGGCCCACGGTCGAGATCGGCATCGACTGCAATGGCGCAACCGTGCTTGCCCGCATCACCGAACAGTCGCGGCAGACACTGGAGCTTCGGCTTGGTCGACAGGTCTTCGCCGTGGTCAAGACGGTGAGCTTCGACCGGGCGAATACCGGCGCCGGCCTGCCCGCCGAGGCGGATGAGTGAACGGCCGATGATTCGCTATATCGTTTTGGAATAGCGGTATCGCCGCGGAACTTGTAGAATAGCGTGACCGCGGAGGAGCAAATGCCGTCGCTGAGTTTGCGGATAAATCTCGATCCAGATGGCCGCATCGGACCGGGCAAGATCGAGCTTCTGGAACAGATCGCCGCCTTCGGCTCGATTTCGGCCGCGGCACGCGGCATGGAGATGTCCTACAAGCACGCCTGGGATCTGGTCGAAGACATGAACCGCGTGTTCGGCAAGCCGCTGGTTGCGGCACAGACGGGCGGCAAAAAAGGCGGTGGCGCCCAGTTGACGTCGGTCGGGCTTGCTGTGGTCAGCCGCTTCCGCGCGATCGAGCGGGCTGCGTCTTCAGCAGCGGCGGCGCATATGGAGGCGCTGCAGGCCGAGATCGACGCAGCGTGACGCCGGCGGAATTCATGCCGCGTGTGATCCCTGTTACTTCTTAGGCTCGCCCGGCTTGCGCAGCAGATAGGTGTCCATGATCCAGCCTTTTTTCCGGCGGGCCTGCTCACGGGTGGTCACGATCTTGTCGCCGACGTCGCCAATCCGGCCCGAGATGACGATCTCGTCAGGCGTCCCGAGATAGGCGCCCCAGTGAACGGTGACGTCGTTGTCGTCCAGCGTGTTGAAGGCGCATTTGCCGTCCAGCATGACGATGGTGCTGCCGGCGTTTTCGGGCAGACCTTCCTCGGCGAGCCGGCGGCCGGTGGTGATCAAAATGGCGTCGCCGATCCGGTTCAATGCCATTTTGTGGCTGGCTGCGAGTGCCTGGATGGCGGTGATGCCAGGGACGACCTCCAGCTCGAACGCTACATTGCCTCTGAGGCGCACGCGCTCGAGGATGCGCAGCGCACTGTCGTAGAGCGACGGATCGCCCCAGATCAGGAAGGCGCCGCAGCCATCTTCAGGGAGTTCGTCGCGGATCAGGCCTTCGTAGATCGCGGCGATCGCCTCGTGCCAGTCGTCGACGGTCGAGCGGTAGGAAGGCGCCGGCTCGGCGCGCACCGGCACGTCGAATTCGACACGGCGCGAGTTCGGATTAATGACGAAGCGGTCGCAGATCTGGCGGCGCAATTCGGCGAGATCGTTCTTCTTGGCGCCCTTGTCGGGAATGAACAGCACGTCGGCCCGATTGAGACCGTTAATGGCCTGGACCGTCATGTGCTCCGGATTGCCGGCGCCGATGCCGATGACGAGAAGCTTGCGCATGGGCGAACTCCTGCCCGATCGGGACCGGCGTGTCTAGACCGACACGACATGCCGGCAGGCGCCGGCGCATTTGCCGAAAGGCTTTGAAACGCCACATTGAACAGCTAGAGTCATGTTGGCATTCTCGCCGGGGGAGTTTCCATGTTCCGTTACGTCCTGACCGCAGCCTTGGCGCTCTCGGCTACGCCTGCGCTCGCCAATGATTCGGTCGCCGAACTCGGCACCGGTGGGCTGATTCTTTCGCGCAGCGATGCGGTGGCGATGGAAAGCGAGGATCTCTACATCTCGCCGGAAAAAGTGATGGTCGATTACGTCTTCCGCAACAATACCGACAAGGATGTCGATGCGATCGTCGCCTTTCCGATGCCCGACATCGAAGGCGACCCCGAAGAAATACCAGCGATTCCGGAGGCGCAGAGCGACAATTTCCTCGGCTTCGAAGTGACGATCGACGGGGAGCCGGCAAAGCCGCAGCTCGAGCAGAAGGTGTTCGCGCTCGGCATCGACATCGGCGCTGACCTGAAGGCGCAGGGCGTGCCGTTCTATCCGTTCGGCGATGCGGCCAAGGCAGCGCTGGCAAAGCTGCCGCAAGCGGTCGCCGACGACTGGGTCAACCGCGGCATCATCATCGAGGACACTGCTGACGACGGTTCGGGCATGAAGACCGTCTATACGCCGTTCTGGCAATTGCGCTCGACCTATTGGTGGCGCTCGACGTTTCCGGCCAACAAGGCGGTCCATGTCTCGCATCGCTACAAGCCGAGCGTCGGCGGCACCTCCTCGGTCAGCTTCTTCTATGACGGCCAGTTCCAGGGTCAGTATGCCGCCTACAAGACACGCTACTGCATGGACGATGCCTTCGAGAATGCCGTGCGCAAGGCAGCCAAGGACGATCCCGACGGCTACCCCAAATATTTCGAGAACCGCATCGCCTATATCCTGACCACGGGCGGCAACTGGGCGTCGGGAAACATCGGCAGTTTCAAGCTGACCGTCGACAAGGGCGATGCGAAGAACCTGGTCTCGTTTTGCGGCGAAAACGTCAGGAAGATCGGACCGACGACGTTCGAGATGAAGGCGCAGAACTTCTACCCCGAGCATGACATCGACATATTGCTGCTGGAGCCGTCGGATGGCGGAAACGGCGGCTGATGGACCTCGCGCTTTATGTCGCCATCGCCGAGAACGGCGTGATCGGGCGCGAGGGTGGGTTGCCGTGGCGGCTGTCCACCGATCTCAAGCGGTTCAAAGCCGATACGATGGGCAAGCCCATCATCATGGGCCGCAAGACCTATGAAGGCATCGGCCGCCCATTGCCGGGCAGGCTCAACATCGTGGTGACACGAGACAAGGCATGGCGCGCCGAGGGCGTCGAAGTCGCGCACTCGATCGAGGACGCAATCGCGCTGGCGACGGTGCGCGGGCGCTGCATGGCCGGCGCCGACGAGATCTGCGTCATCGGCGGCGGCGAAATCTACGCTCAGGCGCTGCCGTTGGCCGATCGGCTGCACGTGACCCATGTTCTGGCCGCGGTCGACGGCGATGCCCATTTCCCGCCGATCGATCCGGCGCTGTGGCGGATCGTCCGCTCGCAGGAGGTGGAGGCTGGCGAAAAGGACAGCCATGCGACACGCTATTCGGTTTACGAGCGGCGCCGCGACGTGCATTGAAGGCGACAAAGGGGTCGCGACAGGTCTAGATGGACCCAAAGGCGGACAGTGGCGGCAGCCGATCGCGTTGAAAGCGTGCCGTCGCATCCCTATAGAAGAATAATATTGGATTTTGCGCCGGTGAGCCGGCGCTTGAGGGAATTCCAAGCGAAAGGACATTCATGCCCTGGAACGACAAGAGCGGCGGCGGCGGCCCGTGGGGCGGCGGCAACAATCAGGGGCCTTGGGGTCAGGGACCAAAAGGACCCAGCGGCCCGCAGGGCTCGCCTCCCGATCTCGAGGATATCATCCGGCGCGGGCAGGACCGGTTGCGGCGCGCGCTGCCGGGCGGCGGTGGCGCGAGCCCTGCCGTGTTCGGGCTGATTGCCGCGGCGCTGGTGGTGCTATGGGCGTTCAAGGCAGTGTACACCGTCCAGCCAGATGAAGTTGCGGTGGAGCTCAGGTTCGGCAAGCCGAAGGCGGAGCTGTCGCAGCCGGGCCTGCATTTCCATTGGTGGCCCATCGAAACGGTCGAGACCGCTAACATCGCCGAGCAGCTTGTCAGCATCGGCGGCGGCAGCACCAGCGGCGATGGCCTGATGCTTTCCGGCGACCAGAACATCGTCAACGTGCAATTCTCGGTGGCCTATCAGGTTTCCGACCCGAAGGCCTATCTGTTCGACGTGTCCGACCCGGGCGGCATGCTGCAGCAGGTCGCCGAAAGCGCGATGCGCGAAGCGGTCGGCCGGCGCCCGGCGCAGGATATTTTCCGCGACGACCGGCAAGGCATTGCGGCGTCGGTGCGTGAGATCATCCAGACGACGCTGGACGGCTACAAGGCCGGCCTCAACGTCAACGCAATTTCCATCGAGGACGCCGCGCCGCCGCGCGAGGTGGCAGACGCGTTCGACGAGGTGCAGCGGGCCGAACAGGACGAGGACAAGTTCGTCGAGCAGGCCAATCAGTATTCCAATCAGAAGCTCGGCCAGGCGCGCGGTGCGGCCGCACAGATCCGCGAAGACGCGGCCGCCTACAAGAACCGGGTCGTGCAGGAGGCCGAAGGCGAGGCGCAGCGCTTCATCTCGGTCTATGACGAATATGCAAAGGCGCCGGAAGTGACGCGCAAGCGGCTCTACCTGGAGACGATGGAGAGGGTGCTGAAGGATTCGAGCAAGGTCATCGTCGAGCAAGGCAACGGGCAAGGGGTGGTTCCCTACCTGCCGCTGCCGGCATTGCAGCAGAAGGCGCCGGCACCGGCCACCGGAGGAAACCAGTGATGGCCAACCGTCTTCCCGTCATTGCGGTCATCGCCGCGGTCATCCTGTTCCTGCTCTATTCGTCGGTCTTCGTCGTCAATGCGCGCCAGCAGGCGCTGGTGCTCAGGTTCGGCGAAATCGTCGACGTCAAGAACCAGCCGGGCATCTATTTCAAGGCGCCATTCTCCTTCTTCGATGCCGACACCGTCCAGCTGATCGAAAACAGGGTCCTGCGCTTCGACCTCGACAACATCCGTGTCCAGGTTTCGGGCGGCAAATTCTATGAGGTCGATGCCTTTATCGCCTATCGTATCTCGGACCCGCGTGTGTTCCGCGCCGCGGTTTCCGGTCAGATCGAACTGGCCGAGGCCCGGCTGAGGACGCGTCTCGACGCTGCCTTGCGCCGCGTCTACGGCCTGCGCGACTTCGAGGCGGCACTCTCGGAAGAGCGCGCCGTGATGATGCGCGAGGTGCGCGATCAGCTGAGGCCTGATGCCACCTCGCTTGGCCTGCAGATCGAGGATGTCCGCATCCGCCGCACCGATCTCACGGCCGAAGTCTCGCAGCAGACCTTCGACCGCATGAAGGCCGAACGTCTCGCCGAAGCCGAGCGGCTGAGGGCGCGCGGCAACGAGGCAGCGCAGCGGATCAGGGCTCGCGCCGACCGCGAAGTGGTCGAAATCGTCGCCGAAGCGCAGAAAGAGTCTGAAATCCTGCGCGGTGAAGGTGAAGCCCAGCGCAGCGCGACGTTTGCCGGGGCCTATCAGCGCGATCCGGCCTTCTTCGATTTCTACCGGTCGATGAATGCCTATGGCACGGCGCTGAACAGCGCAGGAACGACGATGGTGCTGTCGCCGAATTCCGAGTTCTTCCGCTTCTTCCGCGACCCGGACAGCAAGGAAACGCCTGCGGCACCGGCGGCACCACCGCCAGCACCTGCCGCTCCCGCGCCACCGGCGGCTCAGCCAAGCACCGGCCAGTAGGGCCGGTGCAGGGATAGCCGGCGTAACAGAGGATTTATTCTCTGGCGGTAGCCATAGCCGCAAACGTGCCTTATTTCTTGCCAACATGACGCGACGCGGCGTTTTTTGCCGAAGCGCTTTTTTCAGAACACCCGGAGGCCTTTCGATGACATCCACCACCCTTCTGCGTGCAGCGAGGCGGACGTTCATCGCCGGGGCCGCTGCGCTTCTGGTCGGCGCCATTGCCGTTCCGTCGTTCGTGGCGCCGACGATGGCAGCCGACGGGCCGCCCTCGGTTGCCGATCTCGCCGCCGGCCTGCTTGGCGCCGTGGTCAACATCTCGACGTCGCAGACTGTTAAAGGCACTGAGGGGCCGGGCGCAGTGCCGATGCCGCAGCTGCCGGAGGGCTCGCCCTTCCAGGACTTCTTCGACGATTTCTTCAAGAACCGTGGCGGCGACAAGGGCGGCGGCGGGCAAAAGGTGCAGTCGCTGGGCTCCGGCTTCGTGGTCGACGCCGAGCAGGGCATCGTGGTGACCAACAACCACGTCATTGCCGATGCCGACGACATCGAGGTGAATTTCTCCGATGGGGTGACGCTCAAGGCGACGCTGGTCGGCACCGACACCAAGACCGATGTCGCGGTGCTGAAGGTCGATCCGAAAGGGCACAAGCTGACGGCGGTGAAGTTCGGCGATTCCAACACGATGCGTGTCGGCGACTGGGTGATGGCGATCGGCAATCCGTTCGGTCTCGGCGGCACGGTGACGGTCGGCATCGTCTCGGCACGCAATCGCGACATCAATTCCGGCCCGTATGACGACTTCATCCAGACCGATGCCGCGATCAACCGCGGCAATTCCGGCGGACCGCTGTTCAACAGCAGCGGCGAGGTCATCGGCATCAACACGGCAATCATCTCGCCATCGGGCGGCTCGATCGGCATCGGCTTCTCGATCCCGTCGCAGCTTGCCTCGGGCGTCGTCGACCAGCTTCGCCAGTTCGGCGAGACGCGGCGCGGCTGGCTCGGCGTGCGCATCCAGCCGGTGACCGACGACATTGCCGAAAGCCTGGGCATGGCGACCGCCAAGGGCGCGTTGGTCGCCGGCGTTATCAAGGGCGGGCCGGTCGACAACGGCACCATCCAGGCCGGCGACGTCATCATCAAGTTCGACGGCAAGGACATCCATGAAATGCGCGACCTGCCACGCGTCGTGGCGGAGAGCCCGGTCGGCAAGGCGGTCGACGTGATCATCGTGCGCAAAGGGGTCGAGCAGACCGTCAAGGTGACGCTCGGCCGGCTCGAGGACGGCGAAAAGCTTGCCAGCGGCGGTGAAAACGGCAACGCCGACCAGGACGATGCCGACAAGGCGCCTGCGGTTTCGACGGCTGCCGTGCTCGGCATGACGATCGGCGAGCTCAATGAGGAGACGCGCACGAAATTCGGCATCGCCGCCGACGTCTCCGGAGTCGTCGTGACCGACGTCTCCAAGGATTCGGCGGCTGCCGAACGCGGCATCCAGCCGGGCGAGGTGATCACCGAGATCGCGCAGGAATCGGTCGCCACGCCCAAGGATGTCATGGACCGGATCGGCGCGCTGAAGGAGCAGGGGCGCAAGAACGCGCTTTTGATGCTGGCGTCGAAGACCGGCGAGCTGCGGTTCGTTACGATCCGGATGGATTGAGTCCGGAAGAGCCTGCAACGCTCTGATGTTAAAAGGAAAAGGGCGGCTAGCGGGCCGCTTTTTTTCTTGCCTGCCAGTCTGTGCGTGACAGCCTGTAGAAGACATGTCGCCTGAGTGCGGTGTGGCTGTCCGGAACACCGGGATGGTCGAAATCGGAGGCGGGGTCGGCGATCATGCCCAGGCGCTCCATGACGCCAGTGGACCGGCTGTTATCCTTGACTGCGAAGGACACGATTTCGTCGAGGCCAAGTCTTTCAAAGCCATAGGTGAGCCAGGCTTCGGCTGCTTCGGTGACATAGCCGCGGCCCCAGAATTCGGGTGCCAGCCGCCAGCCGATCTCGATCGTGCCGCGCGGCAGGAATGGCAAATGATCGGTTCCGGTTATGCCGACGAAGCCGATGCATTCACCTGTGGCTGCGATCTCAGCGGCCGCGAAGCCGAAGCCGTCGCGATCGATAGCCGCGCGCAACTCCTCCATCTTGGCGTCAGCCTGGGCGCGGTCGCGGCGAAACGGAAAGAATTCCATGACCAACTCGTCGGAATTGATGCGATGGAAGAGCTCGCGGTCACGATCTCCCCAGTTGCGCAGGATCAGGCGCTCGGTGCGGATCGGCGTCATTCGACAAATTCCTTCCGGCGATAACCCTGCAGATAAAGCAAGGCGGTGAGGTCGCCGTGGTCGATACGGATCTTTGCCTCGGCTGCCACGGCCGGCTTGGCATGCAAGGCGACGCCGATCCCGGCAAGACGGATCATGTCGAGATCGTTGGCGCCGTCACCGACGGCAATGGCATCGGCAGGCGTCAGGCCGAGGCCGGCGGAAATCTCGATAAGGGCTTCGGCCTTGGCGGCGCGGCCGAGGATCGGTTCGGCGACCAGGCCGGTGAAGCGGCGATCCTGCTCGATCAGGCGGTTGGCGCGATTTTCGTGAAAGCCGAGCAATGCTGCGATGCGGGTGGTGAAGATGTCGAAACCACCGGAGATCAGGGCCGTCCAGGCGCCATTGGCCGCCATTGTCTGGACGAGCGTGCGGCCGCCGGAGGCTAGCGTCAGGCGATTGTCGATGATGCGGTCGATGATTGCGGCATCGAGACCCTTGAGCAGCGCCACGCGCTCGCGCAAGGCCGGCTCGAATGCGATCTCGCCGTTCATCGATCGCGCCGTGATGGCGGCGACGCGATCCTTGACGCCGATCTCGTCGGCAAGCTCGTCGATGCATTCCTGGTCGATCATCGTCGAATCCATGTCGGCGATCAGGATCTTCTTGCGCCTGTTCTCGGCCGGCTGGACGGCCACGTCGATCGGTTCGGAAGCCAGCGCGGCACGCAGGCGCGCCGTTATTTCGGAAGCGTCGGCGGTCTCCGGCAAGTCGAGCTCGCAGGCGATGCCTTCGGCCAGCCAGCGAACAGCGCTTGCGCCGACCGACCGCGAGGCCATATTCGCTAGCGTCGGCGTCAATGCGCGGCCGGCGGGATGGGATAGAAGCGTGGCGATCAGCGGCATCGAAAATTCCAGCGGACGGGCGGGCGGCGGCCGCCTGAAGAACGCGATCCTGATAGCCGGGCCGACCGCCAGCGGCAAGTCGGCGCTCGCACTCGACCTCGCCGAGCGCAATGGCGGTGTCATCGTCAACACCGATTCCATGCAAGGCTATTCGGTGCTCGACGTGCTGACGGCGCGGCCTGGTCCTGCCGAACTCGCCCGCGTCCCCCACTTTCTTTATGGACACGTCGATCCGTCCACCGCCTATTCAACCGGCGCCTGGTTGCGTGATGTCATAAAGCTGATCGACGACGGCACGCTTTCGGAGCGGCCAGTGATTTTCGTCGGCGGAACCGGGCTTTATTTCCGGGCGCTCACGGAAGGTATCTCGGAGATGCCCGACATTCCGAAGTCGATCCGCGACCGCTGGCGCTACGAGCTCCAGGAACAGGGCGCAGTGAGATTGCACCGCATCCTGTTGCGCGAGGATTCTGCGGCCGGCATGATGCTGAAGCCGACGGATGGCCAGCGCATCGTGCGGGCGCTGGAGGTGCTCGACGCGTCGGGCCGTTCCATCCTGGACTGGCAGGCCGCGCGTGGCTGGCCGTTGATCGACGGGAGCAGCGCGCGTTTTTTCGTCATCGAGCCGGAGCGAGCGGCTCTGGTGGAGCGGATCGATGCCCGCTTCGACCGCATGCTGGATGAGGGGGCACTGGACGAGGTGAAACAGCTTTCAGCGCTCGGCCTCGATCCCGACCTGCCGGCGATGAAAGCAATCGGTGTTCGCGAGCTTCAGGCCGCGCTGGCCGGCGCCTTCAGTTTTCCCGAGGCCATCGAGCGCGCGAAAATCGCGACGCGGCAATATGCCAAACGGCAGGCGACCTGGTTCAGGCACCAATTGGGCCCGGAATGGCAGAGATTGCGTCCTGATGGGGGGATCGACTCGATGCTCTCACTCCCTCCTTCGAGCGCAACCTGAAAAGTCGACACCGAGGGGACATTTCGCGTTGAAGTTGTCCAGGTTAACTGTCCGTAAGTTCCCGCATGCCATAAGATCGCTACGAACTTTCCAACGGGGAGCAGATGCGTTTCCACAAGGCGGAATCAGCCTTTTTCGTCTTTATTTTTGTGATCCTGGCCGCCGGCCTGGTGACGCTTTACGCCTATGGGCTCCTGCAAACCCTGGCCGCCGACATTAGCAATACGCCTTCAAAACTCGATGAAATCGTCTATCTCAACAAGCTGCTGTTTGCGACGGGCGTGCTGTTGGCGACTGCGCTGTTCTTCGGCATTTTCTTCATCTACCCGCTGATCCGAAAGCAGGCGACGGAAGAAGGCAAGCTGCGCGCCATGACCGTTTCGCTCAGCGCGCGTTCGGAGACGCTGGAGCATGCGGCGCTCACCGACAGCCTCACCGGCATGCAGAACCGGCGTTATTTCGACGATGCGCTGAAGGAATATCTCGAAGAGTTCCGCCGCATCGAGAAACCAGTAGGGCTGATGATCCTCGACCTCGACCATTTCAAGCAGGTCAACGACAGCCACGGCCACGATGTCGGCGACGAGGTGTTGCGGGCGGTCGCCAACTGTCTCAAGGACATGACACGCTATCACGACGTGGTGGCGCGCCTGGGCGGCGAGGAGTTCGCGGTGGTCACGCCCAATATGGACGCCGAGCTGCTATCCAAATTCGCCGAGCGCATCCGCAAGGCGATCGCCAACATGTCGGTGCTGACGGGCAATGTCCGACTGAAAATCACCACCAGCGTCGGGCTTGCCGTCTGGGATCGCAAGGAAACCGCCGAGGAGTTCTATCGCCGCGCCGATCGCCAGCTCTATGAGGCGAAGAGGCAAGGGCGCAACCGCGTCTGTGCCTGAATTCCGTCATTGAATTCGTGATTCCGGCCGTCTGGTATCGTTTTCTTCGTTTCCGGTGCACGCAGACCGACATCACCCCGTCAAGCTGAGATGCTGCCTTTGCGGGGCTTGCCGGAAATAGAGGTGTTGCCGTGACTAAATCCGATCTCTCCGGTCTTTACCGAGGCTATATTGCATGCCTGAACAAGCAGGATTGGCCAAATCTGGGGAGGTTTGTTCATGATGAAGTGACCCACAACGGTCGCAAGCTCGGATTGTCCGGCTATCTCGAAATGTTGGTGAGAGACTTCGACGAAATTCCGGACCTTTATTTCAACATTCAGCTATTGGTTGCCGATCCGCCTTATGTAGCGAGCCGGCTAAGCTTCGACTGCGCGCCAAGGGGAACGTTCCTTGGGCTCGATGTAAGCGGGAAGAGAATTTCGTTTGCCGAGAACGTATTTTATGAGCTTCAGAGAGGGAAAATTCGCCAGGTGTGGTCAGTTATAGACAAGACAGCCATCGAAACTCAGCTTTGATATCTGCGAGCGCTGCCTAAAAGTCGCTCGGCTCAATCATTCTGGGGGACGCAGGCCGAAGGTCGCCGGCTTGAGGCCGTAGCGCAAGTCGAAATCGTCGTTTCGCTGGGTGCGTGCGGCCGACGGCTTGCGATAGTCCGAATCGCCGGCCTGCCGGCCCGGATCGACGACTTCCGCGAAAGGCATTGCCTGTTGTGATTTCGGCACGTTGCGCAGCCGTTCGACGATTGCCACGAGGTCGACCTCGTCGCCGGTTTCGGACGGCAAGGCATTCTCGCGTCTGGCGGTGCCGGGGATCAAATCCTCGGAGAGCTTTTCGAACTTCATCCGCATCGTCGTCGCCACGCCTTCCCCGAAGGCGATAGCCTCGCGCTGGCCCATGGAAGACAGGAACGCGAGCGTCGAAGCCGAGGAATCGGCGATCGCCGAGCGGATGATCGCCTGGTCCTGCTCGTTGGCGAGCCGCATGGCAAAGAACGTCGAGCACTGCGACAGGATGGTCGGGTCGAGTTCGCCCGGGCGCTGGGTGACGACGCCGAGATAACAGCCATATTTGCGGCCTTCCTTGGCGATGCGCGACAGCGCGTGCCGCGTCGGCGCGAAACCGAGGCGCGGATCGGCCGGCATATAGCGATGCGCTTCCTCGCACAGGAAGAGCAGCCGCAGGCGGCCTTCGCTCCACAACGCCAGGTCGAAGGCCAGCCGCGCCAGGACCGAGCAAACGGAATTGACCACCTCGGACGGCATGCCGGCCATTTCGAAGCAGGTCACCGGGCGGCCGTGATGCGGCACGCGGAAGATGTTGCCGATCGTCTCGTGGATGGTGTCCTCGATCAGGCGCGAGTTGAACATGAAACGGTAGCGCGGATCGGATGCCGCCGATTCGATACGTGTCTTCAGTGACCTGAGGGTCGGGCGATCGTTCTTGCTTTCCAGCAGCCCCATGCGCTCGTCGACCAGCTTGATGAGGTCGGCAATGCGATAGGGCACCGGCGCGTCTGCGGTCAGCGCATCGGTGCTGCGCCGTAGATAGTTGCCGGAGTTCGGATTGCGGTAGAGGTTCTTGGCCGCGGGGATGAGATCGCGCAAGGCGTCGACCTCTTCCGGGACCGTCTCGCGGCCGCGAAACAGCACCTCGGCAAATTCCTCTAGCTTGAACATCCAGAAGGGCAGGTCGAGCGTCGTCGAATCGACCCTGACGCAATATTCGGGCAACGACGCGGCGAACTCGTTGTGTGGATCGAGGATGAGCACGCGCAGGTCGGGCCGGGCGGCGATCGACTTGCGCAAGAGCAGCGACACGGCGGTCGATTTGCCGACCCCGGTGGTGCCGACAATGGCGAAATGCCGCGCCAGCGTATCGTCGATGGCGATATTGGCGTCGATCGCCTCGTCCTGCGACAGCGTGCCGATGGTGATCGAATGACGACCTGCGAGATCGTAGACGGCCTGCAGGTCGCGGCTGCGGATACGATGGGCAATGGCGCCGATATGCGGGTAGGTTGTGATGCCACGGTCGAAGATCGGCTTCGCGCCGGGTTCGGCCCCGTCGCGCACCTCGCCGATCAATTCGATGCTGACCTCGATCGGATTCTGGCCCTCGCTGCTCCACGCACGATCCGACTTGCCGATTTCATAGACCAGGCCGACGGTTCGTGATGTACCGAGATTGATCGAGATCATCTTGCCGACGCTCCACAGGCCGGTGACCGTGCCTTCGATATCGTCGGCATAGGCGCTGATGGTGGCGCGCGCGCCGTCGCATTGTACGACATTGCCCAGAATGCGCTTGTCGTTCTGCTCCGCCCTGCGGCGCTCCAGCAAAGTCGGTTCCCCAATGGAGGCTTCGCGTTCAACGAGCATGGATACGCCGGTCCCCTTTTCCCAAGCGATGAGCCTAGGCGAACGGGGTTAAGGTGGGATGAGGCCGGATGGTTTAGCGGACATTAAGGAGTTTGCGAAAACTGGATGAAACGGCCGTTGCTCTGTAGAAGAATTTCGATATATTGGATTAATGGATGATATAGCGAACGACATCTCCTCGACCATCGGCAGAAGAATACATACCGAAAGAGTGGCTCGAGGCTGGTCCTTGGCAGAACTGGCGGAGCGGTCCGATGTTTCGAAAGCCATGCTGAGCACGGTAGAACGCGGCATGACCAGCCCGACGGCGGCACTCCTTGTGCGTATTGCGGCCGCCTTCGGCATGACGCTGTCCACATTGATCGCAAGGGCGGAATTGCAGGGCGGTGGCCTGCTTCGCGAACGTGACCAGCCGCTCTGGCGCGATCCGGCTACGGGATATGTGCGGCGGCATCTTTCGCCGGTTTCGGACATGCCCCTCGAACTGATCCGGATCCAGTTGCCGGCCGGCGCCAAGGTAAGTTTCCCGGCGGCGTCTTATGCCTTCATCAGGCAACAGATATGGCTGATCTCCGGGCGGCTGGAATTCACAGAGGGAGACATCGTTCACCGGCTCGAACCGGGCGACTGCCTGGCGCTCGGCGCGCCATCCGATTGCGTCTTTCACGCTCCGGGGCCGGACGCCGCCGACTATCTGGTTGCGTTGGCCAGGAGCTGAGGTGAAGGCGCGCCGTCCAAAACGCTGCGACAATGGCGGTCCGCCGCTCGACGACTATGACGGTCCGCCCTGGGGCAAGGGCGACCCCTATGTGTTTCTTGCCTGGCAGACCGCCCATGCCCAGGCATGGAAAGTGCCGAGCCGCGAGATCTTGCTGATGCGGCTGCACAAGGCCGAGCGGCTGGGCCTGACCTATGAGGAATACACGCTCGAACTGCTGGAACGCGGGCGACATCTGCAAGAGGAAGACGCCGATCGCATCGCGGAAATCCGGCGGGCCAGGAAGCGGAAGCGGACCAGTCGTTTCGACTGACGGACGGCGACAGGGGAACGACATGAGTTCGATCGAAATCAGGCCACTCAGCAATGCTGACGGAACGCAAAAAATGCTGACGGAACTGCTGATCGGGACAGTCGCTGCCGGCGGCTCGGTCAGCTTCATGCATCCGTTGGTGCCGGAGATGGCCGCGGCCTTCTGGAACAAGTCGCTTCAGGCGGCCGCCAGAGGCGAAAGGGCGGTGCTTGGGGCCTGGAACGGCGAGGCTCTGGTCGGCACCATCACCTTGCTGCTCGACTGCCCTCCCAACCAGCCGCACCGGGCCGAGATCGCCAAGCTGATGATCCGCCTCGATTACCGCGGCAAGGGCATCGCAACCCGCCTGATGGAGGCGGCGGAAGCCGTTGCTGTGGAGAAAGGCCGCACGCTGTTGGTCCTCGACACGGCAAAAGAGGAGGGGGCTTCCGGGCTCTATGAAAAGCTCGGCTTCACGCTGGCCGGCGAAATACCGGATTATGCGCTGAAGCCGCATGGCGGGCTCACAGGCACCCTCATCTACTGGAAACGCGTCGGCCGGACACGCTGATGGCGACAACGATGCACCTTTGCAACACCCGTCAGACCATCGCGGGCGTGGAAAGAATAGCTCTTGCGTCAAATTGGCGGCGAGCTTAGAGAAGCCGCCCATTCTGATCCGTCGTCCTGAAAGGAGACCTGTCAATGACCCGGCGATCCAGATCGACACATTCCGTGCCGACGCTGGAATTGCGTGCGGCTGACAGGGTTCCAATCAGGAAGAACGGCCATGGCAAAGTCCATGATCCAGCGCAGGCAGGATGCCGAGCGCGAACGCATTGAAGCATATGCCGTAACGCTGCGGCGGGTTTTTCCTGTCCCGCGTCCCGCTCCGGATTTCGAGCGGGCGCTCGACGAGGCACGTCGGGGCTTTGCCGGCATGGCGATCCGCGACGGCGCGCTGTGGCGTCCAAAGCTGAAGACGCGCGACCCCGCGCGGCTGCGGCTGGCCGCGGCGCGCCATCTCTATGCGCGCTACCCGGTTACAGCCGCGCTCGAGGGGATCTGGCTGGACAGCTCGGGGTTGAATGCCGGCGAGATTGCGCTTCGCAAGGCTTGGTATACCGCAGTGGCGCGTGGTGACTCGCTTTACAAGGCGGGCGCCTGTGCGTGGCTGTCTCGCAAGGAGGTGCATTGCTTCTTGAACTTGCCCGGCGATTTCACGTTCGACGAGGCATTTTGGGTGGTGATCGCCCGGTCCTACACGGATGATTCCGGGTTGGCGGCCCGACTTGCCAAGTCGAAAATCGCGCGCACGCCACGTAACGATCTGGCCTTCTGGCGCGAGGTGACACGGTTCTTCTGCGGGCAACCCGCGTCGAAGGAGGAGATCGACGATCTTTGCGACTATATCGGCGCCGTGCACCAGCGCGATGCGGCGTACAGCCTGAAGGGTCGCACGCTTGCCTCGCTGCGTCGGCAGATGCTGGAATGGCATCGAGACATTGCCGCGATCGAACGCATCGAGGCAATGCGCCGCCGCGCTGCCGGGCGGACCACGCGTACTGCCGGGACGCAGTCGCAGGGTCGCGCCTGGGACGGCTCGTGCCTGGACGACTGGGACTGGCAGCCGTCGACCAAGGAGGCAAAGGCGCATGGCGAGCGTTTCTTCGTCCGTCAGTTGAAGACAGCCGAGGATCTGGTCGCCGAGAGCCGGGCGATGCATCATTGCGTCTCGATATACGCGGCCAAATGCATCGCCGGCAATGCCTCGATCTGGGTGCTGCGGCGCTCGGCGCTGGGCAAGATCGAGCGGTTGCTGACGATCGAACTCGACCCGCAAAACCGTGCGGTGCAGGTGCGCGGTTTCGGCAATCGTCTCGCCTCGCTCGAGGAGCGCAAGATCATCGAGCGCTGGGCCAAGGCGAGGGGTGTGGTGCTCTGCGCCTGAAACGGAACACCCGCGCGGCGGAAAGGCGGCGCGGGTGCATAATGGGCGGATGTGCCGACGTCGGGCCAAGTGCACATTCGCCGTTGACAGCGGCGTCAAACCAATTCTATTGTCCGCCACCATGAAAAAGGCACTCATTCTCGTAGGAAAGCGCGTGGGCAAGGCGGTGTAACCGCCGGGCGGTGACCTCCCATGCGCAAGACACAGGCTCCCTCGGGGGCCTTTTTTATTGCCCGAAACACGACTAAACGACGAGCAATCGCCAGATGGCGAACAGTACGGGACCAGAACGATGAGCAGTGGACAGAATGAGCGGCGCGAAATGCCAAGAACTGAAATGCCAAGGAGCGAAATGACGGGTGCCGAAATGGTGGTGCAGGCGCTGAAGGACAATGGCGTCAAGCATGTTTTCGGCTATCCGGGCGGCGCGGTTCTGCCAATCTACGATGAAATCTTCCAGCAGGACGAGGTCGAGCACATCCTCGTCCGCCACGAGCAGGGCGCGGGCCACGCGGCGGAAGGCTATGCGCGCTCGACTGGCAAGGCCGGCGTCATGCTGGTGACCTCAGGGCCGGGCGCCACCAATGCGGTGACGCCATTGCAGGACGCGCTGATGGACTCGATCCCGCTGGTCTGCCTGACCGGCCAGGTGCCGACTTCGCTGATCGGCTCGGATGCGTTCCAGGAGTGCGACACGGTCGGCATCACGCGGCCCTGCACCAAGCACAACTGGCTGGTCAAGGACGTCAACGAGCTCGCGGCAACGATCCACGAGGCCTTCCATGTGGCAACGACAGGGCGCCCCGGTCCGGTCGTCGTCGACATCCCGAAGGACGTGCAGTTCGCCAGGGGTATCTATGTCCCGCCGCAGACGGCGCCGCGCACCAGCTACCAACCGAAGGTCCAGGGCGATCTGGAAAAGATCAAGGCGGCGGTCGAGCTGATGGGGGCTGCCCGAAAGCCGATCATCTATTCGGGCGGCGGCGTCATCAATTCCGGCCCGGAGGCGAGCCATCTGCTGCGCGAGCTGGTCGACCTCACCGGCTTTCCCATCACCTCGACGCTGATGGGCCTCGGCGCCTATCCGGCGTCGGGCAAGAACTGGATGGGCATGCTCGGCATGCACGGCACGTATGAAGCGAACATGGCGATGCACGATTGCGACGTCATGCTCTGCATCGGTGCGCGCTTCGACGACCGCATCACCGGGCGGCTGACGGCGTTTTCGCCGAATTCGAAGAAGATCCACATCGACATCGACCCGTCGTCGATCAACAAGAACGTCCATACCGACGTGCCGATCATCGGCGATGTCGGGCGTGTGCTGGAGGATCTGGTGCGGCTGTGGCGGGCAACCGCCAAGGCCGACAAGAAAGCGCTTCACCCGTGGTGGGAGCAGATTGCCAAATGGCGCGCGCGCGATTCGCTCGCCTACAAGATGAACCACGAGGTGATCATGCCGCAATACGCCGTCCAGCGGCTCTATGCGCTGACCAAGGACCTCGACACCTACATCACCACCGAGGTCGGCCAGCATCAGATGTGGGCGGCGCAGCACTATCATTTCGAGAAGCCGAACCGCTGGATGACCTCTGGCGGATTGGGCACGATGGGCTACGGCCTGCCGGCGGCACTCGGCGTGCAGATCGCGCACCCGGATGCGCTGGTCATCGATATCGCCGGCGATGCCTCGGTGCAGATGACGATGCAGGAAATGAGCGCGGCGGTGCAGCACGAGGCGCCGATCAAGATCTTCATCCTCAACAACCAGTATATGGGCATGGTGCGGCAGTGGCAGCAGCTGCTACACGGCAACCGGCTGTCGCACTCCTACACCGAGGCGATGCCGGATTTCGTCAAGCTCGCCGAAGCCTATGGCGGCCACGGCATTCGCTGCGACAAGCCGGACGAACTCGATGATGCCATCAAGGAGATGATCGCGGTCAAGAAGCCCGTCCTGTTCGACTGCCGCGTGGCGACGCTCGCCAACTGCTTCCCGATGATCCCGTCCGGCAAGGCGCATAACGAGATGCTGTTGCCGGACGAGGCGACGGACGAAGCTGTCGCCAACGCGATCGACGCCAAGGGTAGGGAACTGGTGTAGTCTGGTTCAAGGAAGCTGTGCGAAAACAGCAGATTAGCGCAAAAGTTTGAAATCGAGATTCATGTCATGAACGCACAGTTGCAACCGACCGGCTCCGCCTATTTCATCGCCAAGGAGACGGAAAAACCAGAGAACCACACGCTTTCGGTCCTGGTCGACAACGAGCCGGGCGTGCTTGCGCGGGTCATCGGCCTGTTTTCCGGACGTGGCTACAACATCGAGAGCCTGACGGTCTCGGAAACCGAGCACGAAAAGCACCTGTCGCGCATCACCATCGTGACGCGCGGCACGCCGCACGTGCTGGAGCAGATCAAGCACCAGCTCGAGCGCATCGTGCCGGTGCACCGCGTCGTCGATCTCACCGTGCGGTCGCAGGAATTCGGACAGGAGCGGCCATTGGAGCGGGAACTCGCGCTGGTCAAGGTCGCCGGCACCGGCGAAGCCCGCGTCGAGGCGCTCCGGCTCGCCGATGCATTCCGCGCCAGCGTCATCGATGCCAACACCGAGCATTTCATCTTCGAGATCACCGGCAAGGGCTCCAAGCTCGATCAGTTCATCGCCATCATGAAACCGCTCGGGCTGGTCGAGATCTGCCGTACCGGGGTGGCGGCGATGAACCGCGGCCCGCAAGGGATGTGATCATGATGCTCGCGGCGGCAATTCTAGCAGGCGCCGGCGCAATCGTTCTTGCGGTCACGACGGCGGCGGCCAGCTAGGAGCCGGTATTCGACAAGTCAGTGCTGCCGAAATTGTTTGAAGAAATCGACCCGCAGGGGCACACCGAGCTATTATTTCCAACAATGCCCGGCCGATATTTGGCGCAGGGCGTCGGGCGTCGATGACGCGCTCTTTTCCACGCCGGGAATAGATTACCAAGGTTGTGAGAAAGACGTCTTGGCCTGTGCCAGGCGGTGTTTCGACGGACGCAGGGGCGAAGCCTGTTTCGAGACGGCCAGGGTCATCCAGGAGCACTCGCCAGAAGACAAGCAATGGACCGAGGAGATGTTCGCCCAGGCCTGCGCAACTGGCAGTATCGGCGGCTGCACAAATCGCGGCGCGGGAATTCTCTTGGGTCGGCTTGGGCTAAACAAACTGCTTGCCGCCGGTAGTGCCAATGAATCTTGCCCTTATCGCGCACATTCAAGCTGAGCTGCAATGAGGGCGATGCCTGGGGTTGCACCATGTATGGCAGCGCCCTTCAGCATGGTGAAGGCGTCTCTGCGGACGAAGCCGAGGCGATGGCCGCTTACAAAAAGTCTTGCGAGATCGCTGTGGAATTTGACGCCTGCCGATACGCCAAGGCGCTCATGAAAACGATGCAAAGCCGCTAGGGCTTTTCAGATTTGCGCAACTGCGATCTTTGCGCTGCCTCGCCTCGACCAAGTTCTTTGCTTTCTCTCTTGATAGGGCGCGATACCGGGCAGACATCCTGAACAAATCCATTCAGCGTGTTCACAAGATTGTTCTGGACCAGAGAATAGTGGATGAACTGTCCGTGCCGCTCCTTGGCGATGAGCCCGGCCGTCTCCAGAATGCTCAAATGCTGCGAGATCGACGGCTTCGACATCTCGAAGCGCGCCGCGATCTCGCCCGCCGTTAGGGAAGAGTGCGCAAGATAGGCGAGGATCTTGCGCCGGGGCGCTGAAGATAGCGCTTCAAACACGCGCTGTATCGCGCCATTTGCGTGAGCAGCCGTTTCGGCATCCGCTGCGTGCTCTGCATCTTCGATCACTGTCTGCCACCTTGTGATGCCGAGGCGTTGGCTGCGCCTCGGTCCGCCTTTCTTATTTTCATTTAGACTATTGCCTAAATACCTAATTCACAGTAGTAGACGATTAGCTTACTGCCTAAGTAACGGACGACGCGCCAGAAGGCAAGGCTGTGGTCCGGAAATGTTCATGCAGGAGGAGGGGTACCGATGAAAACCATATCCACGGGCAGAATGATTTCCCAACAGGACAGTGACGCCGAAGACGGCAAAGTCGTGTGGGTGCCGGCAAAGTCGATCTGGGTCGGGGCGATGACGATCGCCGCCATTGTGTTGGGACCGATGACATTTAGCTGGAGTGCCTTCGCCTTATTCGTTGCGACAACGGCGGCGACAATCTGCGCCGGACACTCGGTGGGGATGCACCGTCTGCTCGTCCACCGGTCGTTCAAGGTTCATATCTGGGTCGAGCATGCGCTGGTCTACCTTGGCGTGCTCGTCGGCATGGCCGGTCCTTTTGGGATGATCTATGCTCACGATATTCGTGACTGGGCTCAGCGCCAGACCGCATGTCACGATCTCCATGCCCATCGTCGGCCATTTTTCACCGATGCCTTCTGGCAGATGCATTGCGCGGTCGCTTTGCGCAATCCACCCACCTTCGTCATCGAACACTCGATCACGAATGACCGGTTCTACAAGTTCGTCGAGCGCACCTGGATGCTGCAACAACTGCCCTGGGCGATCCTCTTTTTCGCGCTTGGCGGCTGGGATTGGGTGGTATGGGGAATCGCGGTGCGCGTTTCAGTGTCGCTTACCGGGCATTGGTTGGTTGGGCATTTTGCGCACCGAGATGGGGAGCAAGGATGGCGCGTCGACGACGTTGCCGTGCAAGGATACAATTTGCCGCGTTTCGGGCTGGTAACGTTCGGCGAGAGTTTCCACGGCAACCATCACGCGTTTCCCGAGTCTGCACGGCTTGGTCTGGAACACGGACAGATCGATCTCGGCTGGCTATTCATTCAGGTTCTGGCGATCCTGGGTCTGGCGCACAGCGTCAAGATTCCGGAGAATACGCCGAGACGAAAAGGGCTGCGACGCGTGCGCCGTCAGCGCGAAACTGCCCCGAATTCAGATCTATGGTCGGTGCAGCCCTACCGCAGATAGATGTTCTCAGCGGATATTGGCCTAAGATATGAAGGAACGCTTGGGGCGCGTGGACCAACGAATTGCAATTGCACTCAGCACCTCATCGATTTAAGTCAGTATTTCAGTATTATTGATCTTTGCGATCCTCCATGACCTTCGATGCATTCCTTGCTCTGCTGGTTTATGCCTTCGTGACCTCGATCACGCCGGGTCCGAACAATTTCATGCTTTTGGCCTCGGGCGTGAATTTCGGCTTGGTCAAAACCGTGCCACACATGCTCGGCATCGGCATCGGCTTCCTCGTGCTGTTGCTTGCCGTAGGCTTCGGGCTTGGCGCCGTGTTGACGGCCTTTCCGGTCCTGCATACCGGGTTGAAGATCGCCGGCGGCCTCTACTTGCTTTATCTCGCCTCGAAGATCGCCATGTCGCGCTCGCTCGGCGGCGAAGACAAGACGAAGGGCCAGCCGATGCGCTTCATCGAGGCTGCGGCATTCCAGTGGGTCAATCCCAAGGCCTGGGTGATGGCGATTACAGCCATGGCCGTCTATACCAGTCCGGAACGCCCGTTTGTGTCGGTGGTGCTGATCGCAGCCGCTTTCGCCGTCGTCATGCTGCCGAGCATTTCGACCTGGGCCGGTTTCGGCATGGCGCTGCGCGGCTTTCTGGCGGATGCGGTGCGGCTCAAATGGTTCAACATCGTCATGGGTGTGATGCTTGCGGCGACGCTGTGGCCGATGCTGCGTTAGCTGCCGTTCTATTGTGCACTGCACATTAAATCTTCGTAATGACGGGTTTTGGCCCTTTTTCGCCTTCGGCATCCTCTATTATCTGGCAAAAGCGCGGCAAGAGGCTGCGAGTTGAGCTAGACTACGGCCACCGGATAGCGGCGTGTCGGATCGAGAGGTCTTTTGTCGATGCGCGGAAAGATCGTATTAGCGGTGATCGCTGCAGCCTGCGTTGCCGCGGCGTGGCTCTATCTTTCGCCCAGCGCAATGAGCGGTCTTCAGCAGATGCTGTCGGCGAAGCAGACGGCGACGGCGGACAAGCCCGCTGCAGCGGCAAATGCCGCGCGTACGACTTCGGTGGTTGCCGCCACCGCTACGACGGCCGATTTCCCGGTCCGGCGCTATGCCATCGGCTTTGTGTCCTCTCCTGCCGTGGTCAGCATCAACGCGCGGGTCTCGAGCCAGATCGTCGCAATCGCGGTCAAGGACGGACAGATGGTGAAGGCCGGCGACCTTCTTTTCTCGCTGGACGATCGCTCGTTGAAGGCGCAACTGGCACGCGATCAGGCGACGCTCGCAAAAGACCAGGCGCTGCTTGCCAGCGCCACGGCCGATCTTCAGCGCGCCAAAAATCTCGTCGCCAGGCAGGCCGGAACACAGCAGACCTACGATCAGGCCGTCGCGGCACAGAAATCCGCCGCGGCCACCGTCGACGCCGACAAGGCAACGATCGATGCGGACCAAATCCAGCTTGGCTTCGCCACGATCAGGGCGCCGATCTCCGGCAGGCTTGGCGCAGTCAGCGTCGCCGTCGGCGATCTCGTCACCACCAGCAACGGCAGCAGCACGTCGACTCCACTGGTGACGATCACGCAGGTCGACCCGCTGCAGGTGAACTTCAATCTCCCCGAAAGCGATCTTGCCTTGCTGCACAAGGCGCTGGCAGCGCCGCGGCAACACGGCGTCCGGCACGATCGCAACGCGGGCCAGTGTGCCCAACGCCGATCTTTCGCTATGGCCGGGCCAATACGTCAACGTCGTGCTCGATGCCGGCATCATGCCACAAATGACGTCCGTTCCGACGGTCGCCGTCCAGCCCAGCCAAAAGGGCCCGTTCGTCTATGTAATCAAGCCGGACAACACCGTTGAAATGCGGCCCGTGCAGGTCGCGCTGACAGAAGGCACCAACACCGCAATCAGCCAAGGATTGAAAAGCGGCGAGCGTGTCGTCGTCGAGGGTCAGACCAAACTGAAGAACGGCGCGGCGGTGCGCGAAGGCAAGGCTTCGACCGGCACAGGCGATCGGGCGGCTCCGAAGGTTGCCGAGGCTGACCGGACGGGCGGAACACAGCCATGATTTCCGAATTCTGCATCCGCAGGCCCGTCGCCACGCTGCTCATGTCGTTCGCCCTGGTTCTGGGCGGACTATTTGCTTACAAATTCCTGCCGGTCGCGGCGCTGCCAAGCGCCGAATTTCCGGTTGTCAACGTCTCGGCCTCGCTGCCCGGGGCTTCGCCGGAAACCATGGCGACCTCGGTGGCAACGCCTCTGATCAAGCAGTTTGCCACTATCGCTGGCATCGATTCGATCTCGACGACCAACTCGCTCGGCTCGACCTCGATCGCCATTCAGTTCGTACTCAACCGCGACATCGATGCAGCCGCCGCCGACGTGCAGGCAGCGATCGCACGTACGCAACGACAATTGCCGCCGGAGATGACCAGCCCGCCGAGCTACCGCAAGGTCAATCCAGCCGACGCGCCGATCCTGCTGATGTCGCTGGTCAGCGACACAATTCCGCTGACTGATCTCGACGCGTTTGCCGAGAATGTGATTTCGCCGTCGCTGTCGACGATTGACGGCGTTGCGCAGGTGTCGATCTACGGGCAGCAGAAATATGCCGTGCGCGTCCAGATCGATCCGACGGCGCTCGCCGCACGCGGCATCTCGATCGACCAGCTGCAGACGGCCATTGCCTCAGCCAACAGCAACACGCCGCTCGGCGTGCTCAAGAACAACAAACAGCAGCTGACGATCACCGCGAACACGCAGCTGAACGATGCGGCGGGATTCTCCAACATCATCATCGCCACCAAGAACGGCCATCCGGTGCGGCTCGGCGAGGTGACCCGCGTCATCGATTCGGTCGAGACCACGACGACGGCAAGCTGGTATGACGGCACCCGCGCCATCATTATGGCGGTGCAGCGCCAGCCGGATGCCAATACCGTCGACGTCGTCGACCGCGTCAAGGCGATGCTGCCTTCCTTCGACGATCAGATGCCGGCAGCGGCGAGCATCCAGTTGCTAAACGACCGCTCGACATCGGTCCGCGAGGCGGTCGATGACGTGCAGTTCACGCTCCTGCTCACCATCGCGCTGGTGGTGATGGTGATCTTCCTGTTCCTGCGCCGAGTGACGGCGACGGTCATTCCGGCGGTGGCGGTACCGATTTCGCTCATCGCCACGCTGGGTGTAATGTACCTGTTCGGCTTTTCCATCGACAACGTCTCATTGATGGGGCTGACGCTGGCGGTCGGCCTTGTCGTCGACGATGCAATCGTCATGCTCGAAAACATTTTCCGCCATATGGAGGAGGACGGGCTCTCGGCCCTCGAGGCGTCACTCAAGGGCGCGCGCGAGATCGGCTTCACCATCATCTCGATCTCGATCTCGCTGGTCGCCGTGTTCATTCCGGTGCTTTTGATGGGCGGCGTGATCGGGCGCATCTTCAACGAATTCGCGGTGGTGGTGACGGTCGCCATCCTGGCGTCGATGTTCGTCTCGCTGACGCTGACGCCGATGCTGTGCTCGCGGCTGTTGTCATTATCGAAAGCCGAGCAGAAAGCAGCGCACGGTGAAGGCCATAGACAAAACGTCTTCATGCGGGGCTATGACAGGCTGCTGACATTCTGCCTGCGCCACAATTTCCTTGTCTTCCTTGTCTTCCTCGTGACCGCCGGGCTGTCGGTGTGGCTGATCCAGATTTCGCCGAAGGGCTTCTTCCCGCAGGAGGATATCGGCCAGGTCTCGGTGACGACCATCGCGCGCCAGGACATTTCGTTTGACGCGATGGTGAAGCTGCAGGGGCAAGTGGCGGATGTCTTCACCCATTCGCCCTACGTCGCGCATGTCGGCTGGTCGGCGGGCAGTGGAAATAATGCGCTCAACCAGGGCCAGCTGTTTGTGCAGCTGAAAGACAAGGACCACCGACCGAACATCGACAAGGTGCTTACGGACCTGCGGCGCCAGCTGGCCAATGTGCCCGGCATCGAAACCTACATGCAGCCGGTGCAGAACCTGCGGCTCGGCGCGCGTTCTTCGGCGAGTGCCTACCAGCTTGCCGTTCAGGGCCTCGATACCGGCCTGACGAACGTCTGGGCGCAGAAGCTGACGGACGCGATGGCTGCCGATCATGCCGCCTTCACCGACGTCACCAATGACCTGCAGAACAACGCGCTACAGGCGACGCTGGTGATCGACCGCGACAAGGCGGCGAACCTCGGCGTCGATACCGACACGCTGCGCTCCAGTCTCTACGGCGGTTTCGGCACCCAGCAGGTGTCGACCATCTTCGGTTCGGCCGACAGCTACGACGTGATCATGGAGCTCGATCCGAAGATCGAGTGGTCGCCCGAGCGGATGCTGGCCATCAAGGTGAGAACGGCGAGCGGCAGCCTAGTGCCGCTCGGTGCGTTCGCCCGCGTCGATCGGACCGCCGGTGCTTTGACCGTCAACCAGCTCGGCCAACTTCCGGCAGTGACCATCTCCTACAATCTGCCGCAAGGCGTGGCCCTCGGCGACAGCGTGAGCCACATCAACGCGCTGAAGGACAAGATCGGCATGCCGCCGACGATCTCGACCGCCTTCTCGGGGACGGCCAAGACGTTCCAGGATTCGCTTTCCAACCAGGGGCTGCTGATCGGCGGCGCGATTCTGACCATCTATATCGTTCTCGGCATGCTCTATGAGAGCTTCATCCACCCGCTCACCATCCTGACCGGGCTTCC
The DNA here is from genome assembly GCF_040318825.1 of Mesorhizobium sp. M1006. Lineage (NCBI taxonomy): Bacteria > Pseudomonadati > Pseudomonadota > Alphaproteobacteria > Hyphomicrobiales > Phyllobacteriaceae > Mesorhizobium > Mesorhizobium sp. M1006. The sequence continues at coordinate 183,928 of NZ_JAMYMZ010000001.1, read as the reverse complement.
ATCGGCGGTGCTCGGCGCGCTGGTGGCACTGCGGCTGGCGGGGATGGATCTGTCGGTGATCGCGGTGATCGGCATCCTGATGCTGATCGGCATCGTCAAGAAGAACGGCATCATGATGATCGACGTGGCGCTGGAACTCAGGCGCGAGGGGATGTCGCCCGTCGAATCCATCCACAAGGCCTGCCTGATGCGCTTTCGGCCGATCATGATGACCACGCTTGCCGCGCTGATGGGTACCATCCCGATCGCGCTCGGCACCGGCGCCAGCGCGGAATTGCGCCAGCCTCTCGGCGTGGCGGTGGTCGGCGGTCTTGTCGCCTCGCAGGCACTGACGCTGTTCGTCACACCCGTCATTTACGTCTACATGGAGCATTTTTCCGGCTGGCTGGTCAGGCTGTGGGCGCGGCGCCGGGGCGAGCCGAGCCCGGTCGAAGCGGTCGACCAGCCGTCACTGTTCGACGAGGAGGAAGAACCGGTGCCGCAAAAGGCGGCAGCCGAATAGCGCTGGCCCAAGCCGTGGTGCTTGCGGCCGGGGGTCCGCGATCGTAATTTGACGCCATGCCGCACAATCACGACCACGACAACGAGCTTGATCCCTTTGCGGCGCGGGTGCGCGCGCTGGAGACGATTCTCACCCGCAAAGGCCTGATCGATCCGGCGGCGATCGATGTTATCGTCGACACCTATGAGACTAAGATCGGGCCGCGCAACGGCGCAAAGGTGGTGGCGAAGGCCTGGGTTGATCCCGGGTTTGCCGCATGGCTGAAGCGTGATGCGACGGCGGCAATCGAATCGCTCGGCTACACCGGCCGGCAAGGCGAGCACATGCAGGCGGTGTTCAACACGGCCGACACGCACAACCTCGTCGTCTGCACGCTATGCTCCTGCTATCCGTGGTCGGTGCTCGGCCTGCCGCCGGTCTGGTACAAGGCGCCGCCCTACCGTTCGCGCGCAGTGATCGATCCGCGCGGCGTGCTCGAGGAATTCGGTCTGACCTTGCCGGCGAGGACGACAATCCGGGTGTGGGATTCGACCGCCGAGCTGCGCTATCTGGTGGTGCCGATGCGCCCCCGGGGTACGGAGGGCTGGGATGAGGCAAGGCTCGCCGATCTGGTGACGCGCGATGCCATGATCGGCACGGCGTTGGTGCGGGAACCGGCATGAACGGGCCGCAGGATCTCGGCGGCCAGATGGGTTTCGGGCCGGTCGCGCCCGAACCTGACGAACCCTATTTCCATGCCGATTGGGAAAGGCGGGCGCTGGGCGTGACGTTGTGCGCCGGCGCCATGGGCGCCTGGACCATCGACGAGAGCCGGCACGCGCGGGAATCGCTGCATCCAGCGGATTATTATGCCTCCAGCTACTACCAGATATGGATCAAGGCGCTGGAGGTGCTGCTCAAACGCCATGGTTTCGTCAGCGACCGGGACCTGACTACGGGCGACGCAGTCGACCCGGCAGCGACACCCAAACGGGTGCTGAAGGCTAAGGACGTTCCGGCGGTGCTGGCCAAGGGCGGGCACTGCGACCGGCCTGTCGCCGCGCCTGCGCGGTTCAAGGCGGGCGACCCCGTGCGAACCAAGAACTTTCATCCGACCGGCCACACCAGACTGCCGCGCTATGCACGCGGCAAGCGAGGCGTCGTCGAGGCTGTGCGCGACGGCTTTGTCTTTCCCGACACCAATGCGCACGGCCAGGGCGAAAACCCGCAATGGGTCTATACGGTGGCCTTCACCGGCGGCGAAATCTGGGGCGAGGGCGCCGATCCGACACTTGTCGTGTCGATCGACGCCTGGGAGAGCTACCTTGAGCCGGCGTGAGACGGGCTCAGTTGCCGCCATGCTGCCCGCCGGTGTCGAGGCGCCTGTGTTTGCCGAGCCGTGGCAAGCAGAGGCCTTTGCCATGACGGTAGCACTGCACGACAACGGGCTGTTTTCGTGGAGCGAATGGGCGGATGCTTTGTCGGCAGAGGTGAAGCGGCCGGGCGCCGCGCGCGACGGTCACGATTACTACGAGCACTGGCTGGCAGCGCTGGAAAAGCTGCTTTTGGCCAAGGGCGTTGCCGGAAAGCGCGACGTCGATGCGCTCGCCGCTGCCTGGGAACGCGCCGCGCACGCAACGCCGCATGGCAAGCCGATCCAGCTGGAGAACGATCCACAGCGGGCCGGGTAAGCTGCGGCCGCCCGGCCTTGTTCTCTTTACGTTCCTGTTCGTCACTGATAGCCTGACCCTGTCGCAGCGGCGTGATTGCCGGCGATGAAAATTTGCCGGTGACGGCAGTCACCTTGTCTTTCCCTCGCGAATCCGGTCTGTCGCGCTGATGGAATTCTCTCCTCAACAAGACGAGGCGCTGAAGGCGGTGGCCGGCTGGCTGAAAGCAGGCAAGCCGCAGCTGTTCCGGCTGTTCGGCTATGCCGGCACCGGTAAGACGACGCTGGCGCGCTATTTCGCCGAGCATGTCGACGGCCAGGTGCAGTTCGCCGCGTTTACCGGTAAGGCGGCGCAGGTGCTGCGTTCCAAGGGGGCGGTCAATGCCCGCACCATCCATTCGCTGATCTACCGGCCGAAGGGCGAGGAATCGGTAGCGGACGAGGTGACCGGCAAGACATCGATGTCGCCGACATTTTCGCTCAACCGGCAGAGCCCGATCTCGCGAGCCAAGCTCGTCGTCATCGACGAATGCTCGATGGTCGACGAGCAGCTCGGCCGTGACCTGATGAGCTTCGGCACGCCGATCCTGGTGCTCGGCGATCCCGGCCAGTTGCCGCCAATCTCCGGCGGCGGCTTTTTCACCGACCATGAGCCGGACATTCTGCTCACCGAAATCCATCGCCAAGCGCGAGACAACCCGATCATCCGGCTGGCGCTTGACGTGCGCGAGGGCCGCGAGTTCATGCGCGGCGACTATGGCGCGGCGCAAGTGATCGGCAAGGAAGACGTCACCCAGGAATTGGTGCTGAAGGCGGACCAGGTGCTGGTCGGTACCAACCGTACGCGCCGCCGTTATAACCAGCGGCTGCGCGAGCTGAAGGGGTTCAACGCCGATTATCCGCAAGCCGGCGACAAGCTGGTCTGCCTGCGCAACGATCCGGCCAAGGGACTGCTCAACGGCTCGTTGTGGAAGGTGATGACCTCGTCGCGCGAGACGGTCAAGCCTGGCATCAATCTGCTGGTTTCGCCGGAGGAAGACGACCCGGATCGCGGCGTCGCCAAGATCAAGCTGCTCAAGGCGGCATTCGAAGATCCGGACGCCGACATTCCCTGGCAGCAGAAGAAACGTTTCGACGATTTCGACTATGGCTATGCACTGACCGTGCACAAGGCGCAAGGGTCGCAATGGAACGAGATCGTGCTTTTCGACGAAAGCTGGGCATTCAAGGAAACTCGCCAGCGTTGGCTCTATACCGCTATCACGCGCGCGGCCGAACGGTTGACGATCGTCCGATAGGGCTGTCAGGTCCGTCGTATCAGCGCTGGGCGATCGGTCTGGCGTCAAGCCATTCCCAGGCGGCGGCTTCGTCCTTGGCCTCGAAATGCCGGAGTTCGATAGGCAAAGAGGCAGGCAAAAAGGCTCTTGCCTCCGGTATCCAGTTCGGCTCACCGATCGCCGCGCAGCGGCCGATATGCTCCACGGCATGAGCTATGCCCTGTTCGATCGTCTCGTCCGATACGTCGGCCCAGTCGACACCCTCATGGTCGATCAGGCGCACCAGCACGTCGATCTTCGGATGCAGCGCATAGGCCGCCTCCAGCAATCCGAACAGGTTTTCGGCGTCAGCCGCTGCGACATGGCCGACGACATCGATGGCGAAGAGGTCTTCGCGATCGGTGTCGATGCGGCGAACCGCCGGCACGGCCTCGAGAAAATTCAACAGGGAACTCCTTGCGCTCGATTTCCTTCGCACACCTTGGAACACCTGAAACCCTCTGTCTGTTCCCATTAAAGGCGGTATAGATGCGCGCCAAGATCAGCCTGGAGCCGTGCAAATGCCTGCAAAGCTTTCCGTCAATCTCAATGCGATCGCCATGCTGCGCAACCGGCGCGACCTGCCGTGGCCAAGCGTGACGGGGCTCGGACGCATCGCCCTTGCCGCCGGCGCGCATGGGCTCACGGTGCACCCGCGACCCGACGAGCGGCACACCAGGCATTCCGATCTGCCTGAGATCAGGGCGCTGATCGACGACGAGTTCCCGAATGCGGAATTCAACATCGAGGGCTATCCGACCGAGGAGTTCCTGGCGCTTGTGGAAAAGCATCAGCCCGAGCAGGTGACGCTGGTGCCCGACGACCCGGCGCAGGCGACTTCCGACCATGGCTGGAACTTCGCCGCCGAGGCTGCGTTCCTGACACCGGTCGTCAAGCGCCTGAAGAAGGGAGGCTTTCGCGTGTCGCTGTTTTCGGATCCGGATCCCGCTGGCGTGAACGCCGCTCGCGACACCGGCGCCGATCGGATCGAACTCTATACGGGTCCATACGGCAGCTATCATTCCGATTCGGCAAAAGCGGCGAAGGAATTGGAGAAATTGGGAAAGACGGCGGATGCCGCATTGGCGGCAGGGCTCCAGGTCAACGCCGGGCACGACCTTGTGGTGAGCAATTTGCCGGCGCTGGCCAGGCGCATCCCAGCATTGGCCGAAGTGTCGATCGGACATGGGTTGACAGCCGATGCGTTGGAGTATGGCATGGCCGCAACGGTCAGGCGGTTTCTGAAGGCTTGTGGCTGGTAGAGAAAGGCGAGCCGATAGGCCATGCGTTCCGGGCACGGCAGCGCGTCCTTTCCATCCCGCAGCGTCGAGCGCCGCACGTCTATGGGAGTGTCGTCCATGGCTCTTGCCCACGCCGGTAGCGAGGCAGAACCCATCGAACAATCCAGCCACTCCAAGGCCGAACAGCACAGCACCAGAGTTTTGATGCTGGGCGCGTTGGGCGTGGTTTACGGCGATATCGGCACGAGCCCAATCTACGCGTTTCGGGAAGCGCTGCACGCATCGTCGGGACCGGTAGCGCGCAACGACGTCCTTGGCGTGCTGTCGCTTATCGTCTGGGCGCTGACGATCATCGTCACGATAAAGTACGTCGCTTTCGTGCTCAGAGCCGACAACAAGGGTGAGGGCGGCACGCTGTCGCTGATGGCGCTTGCGCGCAACGCTTATCCAAAGGGAGCCCGGTTCATTCTGGGGATCGGACTTTGCGGCGCGGCGCTGTTTTTCGGCGACGCCATCATAACGCCGGCCATCTCCGTGCTTTCGGCGGTCGAGGGCCTGGAAGTGGTGACCCCGACGCTGGAAACTTATGTTGTTCCGATCACGCTGATCATCCTGGCAATGCTTTTTGCCGTGCAACGCTTTGGCACCGGCAGGGTGGCGGCCGTGTTCGGACCGGTGACGGCAGCGTGGTTCCTGGCGATCGGTGCCGCCGGGGTCTACCATCTGCTGGACGACCCGTCGGTCCTGCTGGCGATCAATCCCTATTACGCGGTCGCTTATCTGGCCAATACGCCCACCGGTGCGTTCGTCACGGTCGGGGCTGTGTTCCTGGCGGTCACCGGGGCCGAAGCCCTTTATGTCGATCTCGGCCATTTCGGCCGCAGGCCAATAGTGCTGGCGTGGTTCTCCGTCGTGTTCCCTTGTCTGCTCCTCAACTATTTCGGACAAGGGGCGTTCGTCCTGGCCAATGGCGGCAAACCCACCAATCCGTTCTTCCAAATGCTGCCTGATTGGGCCCTGATGCCCATGGTTGGCCTGGCGACGGCAGCGACGGTGATCGCCAGCCAGGCGGTGATCTCCGGCGCGTTCTCGCTGACTCGCCAGGCGGTACAGCTCAATCTGCTGCCGCGCATCGAGGTGCAGCATACTTCCGAGATGCAATCCGGCCAGATCTACATGCCGCGGGTCAATCTGGTGGTCGCGCTGGGCGTGATGTTGCTGGTTGTCGGCTTTGGCAGTTCGAGTGCGCTGGCTTCCGCCTATGGCATTTCGGTGACTGGCGAAATGCTTATGACGACCATCCTGCTGTTCGTGGTGATGCGGTTCCGGTGGAAATGGCAGCTTGCACTGGCGGCCGCGCTCACACTGCTGTTCGGCACGATCGATACCGGATTTTTCCTCGCAAACGTCGTCAAGATCCTCGAAGGCGGGTGGGTGTCGATCACGGTCGCCTGCGGCATGGGGCTGATCATGTCCACATGGATACGCGGCACCCGCTATTTGTTCGACAAGACGCGCCGGAACGAGATCCCGCTGGATTTCCTCGCCGGCAATCTGCTGAAGAAGAAGCCGCATCTGGTGTCGGGCACCGCGGTGTTCCTGACCAGCGATCCGCTGAGCGCGCCGACCGCGCTGATGCACAGCCTGAAGCACTACAAGGTGCTGCACGAGCAGAACGTCATCCTTTCGGTGGTGACGGCACCGCAGCCGGTTGTGCCCGACAGCGAGCGCGTCAAGATGGAAATGGTCAACGAGCTGTTCATGCGGGTGACGCTGACCTTCGGCTACATGGAGCAGCCCAACATCCCGCGTGCGCTGGCGATCTGCCGCAAACAGGGCTGGAAGTTCGACATCATGACGACGTCCTTCTTCCTGTCGCGGCGCTCTCTCAAGGCCTCGCCCAATTCCGGCATGCCGGTCTGGCAGGACAAGCTGTTCATCGGGCTGGCGCGCTCGGCGGCCGATGCAACGGAATATTTCCAGATCCCGACCGGACGCGTCGTCGAGATCGGGACGCAGGTGGCTATTTAAAAACGTGTCCGTTGCGACATTCCAGGTGGTCTGCCGATCGGACTGAGTCTGCCAAGTCGTGGAGGGCTCGCAATATCGGGACGGAGCCATTACGTGACGGCACTTGATATTGCAGCGCAGCAAGCGTAGAGCACCGCCCGCTTACCGGAGTGTCGTCCATGGCCCTTACCAATGCTGGTAACGAGGCAGAACCTGTCGAACAATCCAGCCATTCTGAGGTCGAGCAGCACAGCACCAAGGTGCTGATGCTGGGCGCGCTCGGCGTGGTTTACGGCGATATCGGTACCAGCCCGATCTATGCATTTCGCGAGGCGTTGCACGCATCGGCCGGTGGCAACGTCGCCAACCGTGGCGACATCCTCGGTGTGTTGTCGCTGATCATCTGGTCGCTGACGATCACCGTCACCATCAAATACATCATGTTCGTGCTCCGCGCCGACAATCGAGGCGAGGGCGGGGTGCTGTCGCTGATGGCGCTGGCGCGCAACAGCTTCCCGACGCGCTCGGCGGTGATCCTCGGCATCGGCATCGTCGGCGCGGCGCTTTTTTTCGGCGACGCAGTCATCACGCCGGCGATCTCGGTGCTATCGGCGGTCGAAGGTATGAACGTCGTCACGCCGACATTCCAGCCCTATGTGGTGCCACTGACACTGGCCATCCTGGCGATCCTGTTTGCGGTACAGCGATTCGGCACCGGCGGCGTAGGTTTGGTGTTCGGGCCAGTCACCGCGCTGTGGTTCCTGGCCATCGGCCTTTCCGGCATTAACCACATCATCGCCGATCCGGAAATCCTGCTGGCGATCAGCCCGCATTACATCGTGTCGTTCCTGGTCAACTCGCCCGATGTCGCCTTCGTCACGGTTGGTGCGGTCTTCCTCGCCGTCACCGGCGCCGAGGCGCTCTATGCCGACCTCGGCCATTTCGGCCGCAAGCCGATCGTACTCGCCTGGCTGGCAATCGTGTTTCCTTGTCTGTTGCTCAACTATGTCGGGCAAGGCGCCTTCGTGCTGGCAAATGGCGGCGTTGTCGGTCATCCATTCTTCGAGATGAACCAGGGCTGGACGCTTATTCCGATGGTCGTGCTGGCGACGGCGGCGACCGTCATCGCCAGCCAGGCGGTGATCTCCGGCGCTTTTTCGCTGACCAGACAGGCGGTGCAGCTCAATATGCTGCCGCGTTTCGTTATCCAGCATACGTCGGAAAAACAGTCGGGCCAGATCTATCTGCCGCGCATCAACCTGATGCTGGCGCTGGTAGTGATGTTGCTGGTGGTCGGCTTCGGCGAATCCAGCCGCCTGGCCTCGGCCTACGGCATTTCGGTGACCGGCAACATGCTGGTGACGAATGTGCTGCTTTTTGTTGTGATGACGCGCATCTGGAAATGGCCGCTCGGCGTCGCGATCGCCTTGATGGCCGTGTTCGCCTTCGTCGATACCGGCTTCTTTGCCGCCAACATAGTCAAGGTGTTTGAAGGTGGCTGGGCATCGCTTGCCATCGCCGCAGTTATCGTGATGACTATGTGGACCTGGATCCGCGGCAGCCGCTATTTGTTCGACAAGACGCGCCGGAACGAGATCCCGCTGGATTTCCTCGCCGGCAATCTGCTGAAGAAGAAGCCGCATCTGGTGTCGGGCACCGCGGTGTTCCTGACCAGCGATCCGCTGAGCGCGCCGACCGCGCTGATGCACAGCCTGAAGCACTACAAGGTGCTGCACGAGCAGAACGTCATCCTTTCGGTGGTGACTGCGCCGCAGCCTGTCGTGCCCGACAGCGAGCGCGTCAAGATGGAAATGGTCAACGAGCTGTTCATGCGGGTGACGCTGACCTTCGGCTATATGGAGCAGCCCAACATCCCGCGTGCGCTGGCGATCTGCCGCAAACAGGGCTGGAAGTTCGACATCATGACGACGTCCTTCTTCCTGTCGCGGCGCTCTCTCAAGGCCTCGCCCAATTCCGGCATGCCGGTCTGGCAGGACAAGCTGTTCATCGGGCTGGCGCGCACGGCGGCCGATGCGACGGAATATTTCCAGATCCCGACCGGACGCGTCGTCGAGATCGGAACGCAGGTGGCTATCTGAGCAAACGGCCGTGCCCTTCGAAGGGCACCGCCATTTGTCAGGCTCAGCTCACCAGAGCCGCCTTGTTTGCTTCAAGAAATTGCTTCAGCGGCCGCGGCTTCCTGCCGGACAGCGTCTCGGTCGCGTCCGTCACCATGCTGATGCGGCCGGAGCGTGTGTTGGTGTCGAAGGAAACGATGACAGGCGCGAAACCTTCGGGGACGCCGGCTGCCTTCAATCCCCCGGTCAGCGCTTCGTCCGAAAGCTGGACGACCTCGATCGGCTTGCCGGTAACTTCGGTGACGAGGGCTGCAATCTCGGCCATCGTGTGGGCCTTGGGGCCGGTCAGCGTGTATGTCGTGCTTTCGGTTCCGCTCGAAGCAAGGCTGGCGGCGATCGCCGCGGCCATGTCGTCGCGCGCGCCATGGGCAATGCGGCCGTCTCCGGCGGATGTGTACCACTGCCCCGACGCGATGGCGTGCGGCAGCGCCATGAACAGGTTCTCCTGATACCAGCCGTTGCGGAAGATGGTGTAGGGGATACCGCTCGCCTTGATCGCCTGCTCGGTGCCGTGGTGATCAGGCGCAAACAGTACCGGCGATCCTGGCTCCGGACTGGGCATCGACGTGTAGAGCAGATGCGAAACGCCGGCGCTTTTTGCTGCGGCGACCGCAGCCTCATGTTGCTTCAGGCGCTTGCCCGGAACGGCGAGCTCGTTTGTCGAAATGATCAGAACCCTGTCCGCACCGGTAAATGCACTGGCCAACGACGTGGCGTCGTCGAAGTCGACTGCCCGGATGGTGACGCCTCGGGCTGCCAGATCGGCCAGATTTTCCGGGTTGCGGGTGGCGGCGATGATGCGCTGAGGGGAGACCTTGAGCGTGTCAAGCAGATGATTAATGACGCCGCGGCCAAGCTGGCCGGAGGCGCCGGTGACGAGAAGGGTGTCGGTCATGAGATGTCCTGACGTTGCGCCGGAGCGGCGGGTGCATATGTTAGTCTCAAAAAGAGACCAGCACTAAAATAGGAATTGACCCATCCTCGTAAAGAAGGCAGTTTTGCGGGAGGTAGGCACACCCAGGGAACCAGCCATGGACGGCAAGATCGTCAATCTGAGATCGAAGCTCGAGATATACAAAGCAGGCAGCGGTGGCGGAAACCTTGCGGATTGCCCGGTTCGCGACGTGATCCAGGGCATAAGCAATAAATGGAGTTCACTGTTGATGGAGGCCTTGGCCGAGAAGCCGTACCGCTTCGGCGAATTGCGGCGGCTGGTGCCCGATATTTCACAGCGCATGCTCACCCAGACGCTGCACGATCTGCAGCGCGACGGCTATGTGCATCGCCAGGTGTTCCCGACCAAACCGCCGAGCGTCGAATACAGCCTCACCGATCTCGGGCGCTCGATGTTTGGACCCTTGCATCAGCTGATCCAATGGGCCGAGCTCAATCACGGCGCTGTACGCGAGGCACGGAAGGTTTTCGATGCTGCCGAAGGCTGAGCCTCCAGGCCGAGACGGCGGCTTGATTTAGCGGCGGTGCTGAAGGATTGTCCGGCCTGGGTTGGGGCGGGCAGATGGGCAATTCTCTGGACATCGCGATTGCCGGCGCCGGGCCGGCTGGACTTGCCGCCGCGCTCTATCTCACGCGCGCCGGACATAGGGTCACCATCTTCGAGCGCTTCGACCAGCCACAACCGGTCGGGTCCGGGCTGATCCTGCAGCCGACCGGGCTGACGGTGCTTGCCGATCTCGGCCTGCTCGATGACATTCTGGCGCTGGGCAGCCGCATAGACCGCCTGCATGGTGCAGATGCCAAGACCGGCCGCACAGTGCTCGACGTCCGCTACGATGCCCGGAGTGGCGGCCGCTTCGGGCTGGCGGTGCACCGCGCGGCTCTGTTCGGCGTGCTTTTCCGCGCCGCCCGGCGCCAGGCGCTCACCATTGAGACAGGTATCGAGCTCGAGACGCTGGAAACCGGCGAGCGGGCAACATTGATCTGCGGCAACGGACAACGGATAGGGTCGTTCGACCTGGTAGTGGATGCCAGCGGTTCGCGCTCCAAACTGCGGCGGTGCGTGAACAATCCGGGCGAACCGCGATCGCTCGCCTATGGCGCGTTCTGGGCATCGCTTGGCTGGCGCGGCGAGGGTTTCGACGAGCACGCGCTGCTGCAGCGCTACGACAGCGCGAGCGTGATGATCGGCGTGCTGCCAATCGGCCGGCCCGAGCCGGATGCCCAGAAGATGGCGGCATTCTTCTGGAGCCTCAAGCCGGCGGATGCCGAGCGCGTCTGGGCGGCAGGTCTCGAGGCATGGAAGGCGAGATTGGTCGGGCTGTGGCCTGAATGCGCGGCCTTCATCGACCAGATCGACAGTTTCGAGCAGCTCTCGCTGGCGCGCTATGGCCATCACACGATGAAGACGCCAGCCGGACGGCGATTGGCCGTTATCGGCGACGCGGCCCATTCGACAAGCCCGCAGCTCGGGCAGGGCGCGAACATGGCGCTGCTCGATGCAGCCGCGCTCAACTACGCGCTCATAGGAACGGACCGTATCGATACTGCGCTGGAAGCTTACGTTCGGGCGCGGCGATGGCATGTGCGGGTCTTCCAGACGCTGTCGCTGGTGCTGACGCCGTTTTATCAATCGGATTCGATTGTGATGCCGTTCGTCCGCGACAGGCTGGTGGCGACGCTGGCAAAAGTCCCGCCGGCGCCGCAGTTTCTTGCTTCCATGGTTACAGGAACGGTGCCCAATCCATTCAAGCCGATAGGGCTTGCGGAAGCGCTGTGGCCGGATCGCCTTGGCGGATGATTTCCGAAAGGTGCGAACCCTTAGCCTGCAAGAATGCATGGAGGCGTTGCGGATGATCGGGAGCGACCGCGCCCTTCACGGATGGGCGTTTGCGCAACGCCTCGCGCCACACCTGGACATGCGGCTTTCCGTCCAGGATGCCGAAATCGCCGATCCGGTCGAAGACGTCGAAATAGCGAAAAATCGGGCCGTAGACCGCGTCGACCAGTGAAAAGCGCTCGCCGTCGAAGCATGGCCCAGCCGCGCCGTTCGCCAGTTCCACTCCCAGGCGATCGAACATTGCTGCCAGAGCCCCGCGTTCGGCGATGAAGGCGGCTTCGGTGAGAGCTGAATAGAAGCGGCCGATGGCATTGAGGATTGCCGAGCCGAACTCGATCCAGGCGCGATGCCGGGCACGGGCGTAGGGGTCGGTGGGATGCAGCGGATTGGGCTGGGTTTCCTCGAGGAATTCGAGGATGACGAGCGATTCGAAGATCACCGTTTCCTGGCCGTCATGCCCAACGCGGAGCAGCGGCACCTTGCCGAGCGGCGATATCGCCTTGAACCAGGCAGGCTTGTTGGCGAGATCGACCGTGATGCGCTCGAATGGCACGCCCTTTTCGCGAAGCGAAATCGCCGTGCGCTGCACATAGGGGCAAAGATGATGGCTGACGAGAGTGAGCTTGTCGGTCATCTCACTCCCCCCAGACATAGTTCAAAGCACCGTCCTCGACGCGGGTGGAGAGGAACATCAGGCGGGAGCCCTTCGGCGCCGGGCCTTCGAGGCGATCACCGTTCGCCATGTCGAACGAGGCGCCGTGCCACTGGCAGACGAGCTTCCCGTCCTTGCAGTCGAGCGGGCCACCGAAATGCAGGCAGACGTTGGCGGCGGCGCGGATACGCTCGCCGCTGCGGTAGACATGGACCTCGCGGCCGAAAAACGGAGCGATGAGGCTGCCTGTTTCCGGAATGTCGGCGATCTTGCAGATTTCATGCTTCATCGGAATTGCCTCTCGTGATTGATGCGATTGCATCTATATAGATGCATTTGCATCGATCGTCAAGCTTGATGCAATTGCATCTATCGCCTACGATGCAATCATGACCGGGATTCCTTCACCTCCAGCCATCAAGGCCTGGGCCCGCCTGATGCGGGTTTCGCGCCAGTTGTTGGAAAGAGCCGAGGACGCGCTGAAGGACAGTGGCCTGCCGCCGCTTGCCTGGTACGACATCCTGCACGAGCTTGCCGAGGCGGGCGAGGGCGGATTGCGGCCGTTCCAACTCACCGAGCGCACCCTGTTTGCGCAGTACAACATCTCCCGGCTGCTGGCGCGGCTCGAAGCCGACGGGCAGGTCGAGAAGCTTCCAGTTGCCGATGACGGCCGCGGGCAAACAGTCCGCGTCACAGACAAGGGACGCGAGACGCGCCGCCGCATGTGGGCTGTCTACGGCCGGTCGATCGCGGAGTTGGTCGGCTCCCGGCTTTCCAATGTTGAACTGGACGCGCTGTCAGCTCTGCTTGGGCGCCTGCGAGATCCGCCCGCCCTGGAGTGACACGCCTTCATGACGAAGATGGCGACCGATTGGCGAGGTCAGGCACTGCCCAAGAGGAATGCCAACGTCGCCAGAACGCCAAGCCCGACGCGGACCAGATGCAGATTGCCCCATTTGGCGATCAATGTCCGAGCTTCAGGATTGACGGAGTTCGCGTCCATCGCCTCCAGCAACCTATTTGCCGGCATCATCACCAGCAGCGTCCATGGCCAAGGCAGGATGATCAGCACAGCGCCGGCCAGAAAAGCGAGATTGCCGGTCAGCCACCACGCGACGAGGCCTAGAATACAGGCGATGACGGCGATCGAGGCCTGCATGGCGGCGCCGCGCTTGTAGGAAGGCTGCCATTCCTGCAGCAATGCTTTGTCCTCGAGGCGAAGCCTCGCCGGCTGTTCGGCGACGCTGACGTAGATAGCCGCACCCGCGAACACTGCGGTAACGGTCAACGCAAGCAATCCGGCGAGCATGATCAGTGTCTCCCGTGATGCCCCGCATGGAGCAAGCTACAGAAATAAAGGCTTGCGTCGGGTCGGGCAATACGCCATAAAGCCGAACCGTAACGTACGGTACGCCATCGAGCTCGTATCTGAACTGCGGGTGAGTTCGCGTCCTGAGGAAAAACTGTGTTGCACGCTGTGACCGACATCGAAACCAGCGAGGCGCTGACGGAGCGGCAGAAGGACGTGCTCGACGCCGCCCTTCGCCTGCTGGTCGAAGAGGGCGATCAGTTGACCATGACCGCCGTGGCGCGGCGGGCGAGCTGCTCGAAGGAGACGCTCTACAAATGGTTCGGCGATCGCGACGGGCTGTTGACGGCAACGGTACAATGGCAGGCGTCTAAGGTGCGGGTAGTGCCGGTCGACCGCAAGGGGCTCGACCTCCCTTCGCTGACGGCGAGCCTCGAACGCTTCGCTTCGGACTGGCTCAAGGTAATTTCGAGCGACACCTCGATCGCGCTGAACAGGGTGGCGGTCGGCCATGCTAGTTCGGGGAAGGACGATCTCGGCGCCATCGTGCTGGAGAACGGCCGCTTCGCACTGGCCCGGCGCCTTAAACCGGTGCTGGAGGCAGGCAAGGAAGCTGGTTTCCTCGAGTTTTCCGACGCGGAGACGGCGTTCCGCACCTTTTTCGGGCTGGTCGCCCGCGACGTGCAGATCCGCCTGCTGCTTGGCGACCGGCTGGAATTGACTGATGCGGCGATCGGCGGCGATGCCGTCCGGGCGACGCAGCAGTTTCTCGCTCTTTACGGGGCAAAAACCGGGCCGCAAGGCCTCTGAATTCAAAACGGGAAGGAACAAAAATGCGTGTCTATTACGATCGCGATGCCGATCTCAACCTGATCAAGGGCAAGAAGGTCGCCATCATCGGCTATGGCAGCCAAGGCAGGGCGCATGCGCTCAACCTCAAGGATTCCGGCGTCAAGGACATCGCCGTCGGCCTCAAAGCCGGCTCGGCGACCGCCAAGAAGGTCGAGGCCGACGGGCTCAAGGTGATGAGCGTAGCCGATGCCGCCAAGTGGGCCGACCTGATGATGATGGCCACGCCGGACGAGCTGCAGGCCGACATCTACAAATCCGAGATCGCGCCGAACATCCGCGATGGCGCAGCGATCGCCTTTGCCCACGGCCTCAACGTGCATTTTGGCCTGATCGAGCCCAAAGCTTCGGTTGACGTCGTGATGATCGCGCCGAAGGGGCCTGGCCATACGGTGCGCGGCGAATACCAGAAGGGCGGTGGTGTGCCGTGCCTGGTCGCGGTCAACCAGGACGCTTCGGGCAATGCGCTCGACCTGGCGCTCTCCTATGCCTGCGGCGTTGGCGGCGGCCGCTCGGGTATTATCGAGACCAATTTCCGCGAGGAGTGCGAGACCGACCTGTTCGGCGAGCAGGTGGTGCTGTGCGGCGGCCTGGTCGAATTGATCCGCGCCGGCTTCGAGACACTGGTGGAAGCCGGCTACGCGCCGGAAATGGCCTATTTCGAGTGCCTGCACGAGGTCAAATTGATCGTCGACCTGATCTATGAAGGCGGCATTGCCAACATGAACTACTCGATCTCGAACACCGCCGAATGGGGCGAATATGTCTCGGGCCCGCGCATCATCACCGCCGAGACCAAGGCCGAGATGAAGCGCGTGCTGAAGGATATCCAGACCGGCAAGTTCACCTCGGAATGGATGCAGGAATACCGCGCCGGCATGTCGCGCTTCAAGGGCATCCGCCGCAACAACGACAGCCACCAGATCGAGGAAGTCGGCGCCAAGCTGCGCGCGATGATGCCGTGGATTTCGAAGAACAAGCTGGTTGACAAGGCCAAGAACTGAAGGACGTCCACGTTCGTTTCGTTACCCGTCCTCGGGCTTCGCCCTGCGGGCGCGTGGGAATTTCCATGAACAAGCTGGTCGACAAGGCCAAGAACTGATCGCAATTTCATTGCCGATCAAGAAAGGCCGGCGGAGCGATCCGCCGGCCTTTTCGCATCAAGATCGTGTGGTTTCCAGGCTTCTGGACAGGCGCACTATCCTCATCACCGTGATATGCCTGTGCGGGGCATGGCACAAAAGTGCCAAGGGGGTGAGAGTTGGAACTCAAATTTCTGTTGATCGGGTTTGCCTGCGCGGTTGCCGGCATGCTCTCCCTCGTCACCTTGCTGAAATGGTGGGAGGTGAGGGCGGTCAGCCGCTGGTCTCCGACGCCGGGAAAAATCATCTCGTCGCGGGTCGAGGCCCGCGAGGTGACCAGTTCGGGATCCGGTTCGGACAGCAGAGGGTCGACCGAAATCCGCAACTTCCCGGCAATCACCTTCGAATACAAGGTGAACGGCAAGACATTTCGCAGTTCGCACTACAGCGTGCAGGAGAACCTTGGAAACTTTGCAGTGGCGGAAACCCTTGCGAAATTTCCAAACGGGGCCGGCGTAACCGTCTTCTACAATCCGGCCGATCCAGCCAAGGCGGTGATCGAACGCACCATGCCCGACGGCTCCTTCAAGTTCATGGTCCAGCTTTCGGCCGGGCTGGTGGTCGGCGCGCTTGTATTGGTCTTCTCCGTCGGCGGCGTCCTCGAAGCGATCCGGCCGTTTTTGCCCAGGCCGCAGAACCTCGGCGCCGCTGCCCTGCTGCTTTTCATGGGATTGTTTGTCCTGCGCATGGGCTTTGCCCAGAAGTCACTTGCGGAACAGGCGGCCAAATGGCCGATCACGGCAGGACGCATCGATGCTTCGGGCCTGCAGAAATTCGAGACCCGCGACAGGTCCGGAGGCGGCTATCGGCCCTGGCGGACAGTCTTCAAATCCCGCGTCGTCTACAGCTATAGCGTCGCCGGCCAGCGCTACGCCGCCGATCGCATCGCGTTCGGCGCAAACGTGACGGCTTCGCTGCCGAGCCTCGTCAGCGGTCGATCGCAGCGCTACCTCCAGGGCGACAAGGTCGAGGTCCACTACGATCCCGACAACCCGGTTGCAGCGGTTCTCGAATGCAGGGTGAGCGGGCTCTGGCTCCTGTGGGTCTGCGCAGTTGGCCTCCTCGGTGGAGCCGCGCTGCTGGTAGGCGTCATCTGAAGCTGCTGTCCTAGGCTGCATATCCAGCGGAAAAAGACGCCTGTCTTCAGCATCTGACAAGAACTCCGCTGTCGAAGCCAGGCCATGTCAATCTCACCGTCGCCCCGTCGACCACAATATGGATGACACGGGAGAACGGCTCTTCGGCCGACGGGTCGGATCCGTAGCATTGGCTGGCCCGAGCCACCCAGCCCGTAGGCGTCTTGAGAAACGATGCGTGTTCGCAGCCGAGAGCAGGGACCGACAGCGCGTCGCGGTACAATGTGTAGACAGTCTGGCGTTGAACATCCGCAACGGCGGTACAGTTCGATCTGTCCCCGGACCATGTGCCCACATAGGGTTCCGTGGCAAAGGCGCTGCCGCACGTAAATGTTAAGATCGAAATGAGCATCAAGAGATTTCGCATCATCGATTCTTTCTTTTCGACGCGGCCTTGGGCCATGCTAAAGCATCGATGCTCAAACTTCACAATGATGCTGCTCCAAGGGACTTAAATGATCATCCGCAAAGCAGCAGCTATTTTTCTGAGCATGCTGAGCCTGTTGCAAGCAGCGAACGCAACAGAATGTTCGCTCAGCCATGCGACCTATCGCGAGCCGCGTTCGGGAGCGACGATACAGTTCCGGCCAACCAACAACGAGCCGGCCGCGCTGACGACCGAGGTCTTTTCGTTGATCGTGCCCAATACCGACATTCGTCTGCCGTCGGACATTACCTGGACCAATGGCAAGTACTCCTTTCCTGTGGGCACGATCCGGCACACCTGCACCGACGACGATCGTGAGGCTGGTCTCGAGGACGGCACCGGGCTGTGCAGAGTGTGGGATGGGCAAGTCTATGCGTTCAATGCAGGCGGTGCCGAGCAGTTGAATTCCCGCGAAGCCTCGCCGGCACCGGCAGGGTTGCTGTTGCCTGACTTCGGCGCGATTTTTACCGAATGGCCCGATTTCGCCAATGCCAATCCCGACGGTTCAGCCTGGGATGCCTTTACCTTGTCGGGTTGCAGCGATGAATAGCAAGAGACTGCCGGCCTGCATCTGCGCCCTGCCGGTCCTTGTTGCCATGGCAACCGGCGCTCGTGCCGACCAAAGCAAGCCGTCGCGTCCGCCTGTCGACAAATGCGCTTGGGAACGGCTGGCGGACAGGGATGTCGGGCTGGCTGCCTGGGTGCAGCGTTGCGATTTCGGTCTTCGCCGGATTCATTTCGAGCTTGGCGGCAATGCTCTTGCCATCAAATACAGCGACGGCGGGCCGGCCGATCCTGTCGTCGAAGTCTTCGATATGCTGCCTGGCGAGGCCGCCGATGCTGCGTTGCAGCGCATTTTTACGGAGAAGACCGAGAAAGCCATCAGCACACGTTGCGTGCTCATGCCTTACACCGAAGGGGCGACGCCCGCGCGCATCCTCCGGTATGTTTTCAGTCCCAATGCCGCCTATCGTGAGGAATTGAAGACCGTCGCCAACCCTGACGAGGTCGGCGTACCGCCTTGCGGCGAATGGGGCGAAGCCCCGGACGGCATTCAGTATTTCGAGGTGCAATCACCCGAACTGCGAAAGCTTCTATTCGTTCGCGTCGGCCAGGATGAGCCGCTGTTTGACGAGCAGACACTGCGAGTCCTGCCACCCGGATAGCGCCGGGATCTCAGCCGTAGTGCCAACTGGGCTTTGGTTCGGTACCGGTGAACATCACGCCGATACGATCCTCGCGGCGCCAGCGGACCACGGCCTTGTAGGCAATGCCGTCGGTCGGAACATAGAGCAGGAACTCATCGGGCACGCGCGCGTCGATCGAGACCTTCAATTCGGCGCCGCCGGCGTGCATGTTGCGCAGCGTGCATGTGACCTCGGAATTGCTCACGCCGGTCAGGATCGTCGCGCCCTTCAAGACGCGCTGCCGGTGTTTGTCCCTCTGTTCGTCCTCGGCCATCGCACGCAATCCAGCCATTTTTCGCGTCTCGGGCGTTCTGATCGGGAGGATTATTAGACCTGCCTGATAAAAATAGCGTTATCAGCAGTCGGGACTGGGCGATGTTCGCGGTTCCTGGCTGGAAGAAAAAGGCGCCGCGAAGCACGGCGCCGAATGATGCTTGTTGTCGGCCTGCTTACCTATAGGGCGAGTAGCATTGCTGGCGCGGCCCGTAATAGGGCTGGAAGGTGTTGTCCCAGGCGCGGTACGACCGGTAGCGATTGTAACACCATTGGACATGAGCACTGGAAAGCCGCCCTGCGCGATAATAGCGGCGCGGTGGCGGCGCGTCGTAGTAGTTGTAGCTGTTGTACAGGCTGCCAAGGCCGAGGCCCAGGCCCAAGCCAAGAATCGCGGCACCCGCACCATCATCATAGTAGCCGCCGCGGTAATGGCGGCGATGGTGGCGCCAGCGCCAGCTGTCGTCCCAGCCGCCATTGTCCCAGTGTCTCGAAAAATGACGGCCGCGGAAATTGTGGGACCGCCATCTCCAATCGTCGCCGCCGTGCCATTGCCGAAAGCCGCGATTGCGCCAACGCCAGATCTGCCTGTCATTGCCGCCTGCCCAATCTTCACGAATTTGCACGATGTCGGCAGCGTTGCCCGCCACCGGCAGCAGGGGTTTGGGCATCGGCCCGGCAAGCGACGGGGCCGAGAGGCTGGCGATCAGACCGAGGGCCATCAGCCCGGATCTGACGGAAGATAAAAAGAGCGGTTTCATCGCACTCTCCGAAATTCAGGCCCCACGCCCAGAAACCTCGGGGAAGGGCCTATTGATGGAACTTTCCATCTGAACGGAAGATGAACAAAAAGGTTCCGTCAACCATGGCGAGCGCGCGATCAATCAGAGCCGCCTGGTTTCTGCGCCCTTGTTTTCGGGCGCGCTTGCGGGCAAAGCTCAAAGCCATGTCGCTGCGCCTTGCCACCTTCAACGTCGAAAACCTAATGAACAGGTTTGATTATTCCGGATACCGCAATCAGCTCAACGAAGATCGCACACTGGCGCTTTTCGACATCCAGAGCGAGGCCGAATACAAGATGCTCGAGCAGGCGCGGGCGATCGCGCAATCCGACGACACGCGCCAGTTGACGGCGCTGGCGATCGCGGCCACCCGCGCCGACATCATCTGCATGCAGGAAGTCGACAATATCGAGGCGCTGAGGGCCTTCGAATATGGCTATCTGTTCAAGATGGTGGGGCAAGGCTACCGGCAGAAATACACCACCGCCGGCAATGATTCGCGCGGCATCGACGTCGCCGTGATGATGCGCAACGAGACCGCGCAGGGCCAGCCAATCGAATTCGTGCGCATGACTAGCTACGCCTATGTCACGTTCGAGCAATTCGGCCTGCACACGGCGGAATTGGCAGCGCTTGGTCACCAGGCCAATGAACGCATCTTCCGACGCGACTGCCTGGAAATCGATCTGACGGTCGCTGGCGCGCCGTTGACGCTGTATCTCGTGCATTTCAAGTCGATGGGCTCGCCCCGTAACGGCCTCGACGGCCGCGAGGCGACAATGCCGCTGCGCATCGCCGAGGCGCAAGCGGTGCGCCGGATCATCGAGGAGCGCTTCGGTAAGGATAATGCCGCCGACAAGCGCTGGGCAATCTGCGGCGACATGAACGACTACCGGCAGCGCGTGAAGATCACTGGCGATGTTTTCGACGGCCATCGCTTCGAGGTGATCGACGAGACCCGGTCCTGCATCGACGTGCTCACTGCCGGCGGTTTTTGCGAAAACACGGTCGAGCGGCGGCCGGAAATGGACCGCTGGACTTTCTATCACACGCGCGGACCGGAAGAGCGGCATCTCTGCCAGCTCGACTACATCCTTTTGTCGAGGGCGCTAGCCAGGCAGAACGCCACCGCCGTTCCCGATATCATCCGTAGCGGGCAGCCTTGGCGCACCATATTTCCGGCGGGCCAGGAGGTCGAGCGCTTCCCACGCGCCGGGTGGGACCGGCCGAAGGCATCCGACCATTGCCCAGTAGCAATTGCCCTCGACATGGTGTGAGACAGGCGTGAGTTTCGATTTGCCGCGCAACGTCATCCTGCCGGTCGATGCCATCGACGTCAGGCTCGATTCCGGCCCGCATCCGTTCGAGCGCGATCATGCCGACGCGATCGCGGCGAACTGGCGGCGTGAGACCGCGGCCAAGCCGGCGCTTTTCGACGGCACCGTGGTGCTGCTTTCCGCTCTCAGCTATCGCGACAATCGCCTAGTCGGCCGTTGCCATGCGGTGCGTTATTCGACCTTCATGCTTTGGCGCAGCAATCGACAGGTGCCTGGCGCCGAACATGCCTACGCGCACGCCATGCTGGTCGCCGGCGACAACGCGTTGGTGGCGATCCGTATGGCACCGCATACGGTCAATGCCGGGCGCGTCTACTTCGCCGCCGGTTCGTTCGAGCCAACCGATTTCCGCGACGGCATTGTTGACGTCGACTTCAACATGATCCG
This sequence comes from Mesorhizobium sp. M1006, assembly GCF_040318825.1. NCBI lineage: Bacteria > Pseudomonadati > Pseudomonadota > Alphaproteobacteria > Hyphomicrobiales > Phyllobacteriaceae > Mesorhizobium > Mesorhizobium sp. M1006. The sequence continues at coordinate 162,798 of NZ_JAMYMZ010000001.1, read as the reverse complement.
CGAGGTACTGGAGGAAACCGGGCTCGATCTATCAGGTGCGACACGCGGCAGGCGCTATTACGCCCTGTCGACGGCAACCGGCACGGTGATCTTTCGCCGCTACCGCGAGACGGCCTCCGCCGACGACCTGGCACAGCGGATCAGTGCATTCGTCGCCGCCGAATCAGAGCCTGAAATCGAAGGCCCCGTCATCATCCGCAATGCAGCCGACCTGCCGGACGGGCTGATGCCGCATATGAGACCGCTGATCGAATGGCACTTTGCGAGCGAGCAAGGTTTCCAACTCTAACGTCGTAGCCTACCTTCAATAGCCTTGCGGTCGTTGCGGGCGGCAACAAAATACAACAGCACGCCGAGACCCAGGAGCGCGCCCATCGCCGTTCCCATCGTCTGCCCAATTACCTGCTGGAAGTCAGCGGTGACGCGATCGGGGTTGTCCATCCCATAAAGGATCAAATTCCACCAAAGCCCTGCCAAGGCGGCTTCGACGATCACAATCGCCAGAGCCAGTCGCGCTTTCTTGCTCATCCATTGTTCCCCCCTTAGTCCCCAACAGCATTGTTATCATTGCAGAATGTGCTGCGACAAGGGCAGGTTGCATAAAAAATTGGCAGCGTCTGGAGGCGACACTTGCTGCAATGCCTATTCATGCCTCAGCGCGTCGATCGGGTTAAGCCGCGCGCCGCGCAGCGCCGGGAAGAAGCCGAACACCATGCCGATCAGCGCGGAAAAGCCGACCGCAAGCAGGATGACCGCCGGGCTTGGCGCAAACGGGATCGTCAGCGTTAGCGAGGCGAGGCCGGCCAGCGCCAGGCCGATCAGGATGCCGATGATGCCGCCAAGCAGCGACAGCACGGTTGCCTCGACCAGAAACTGGATGAGGATGTGCTTTTCGTGGGCGCCGATGGCGAGCCTGATGCCGATCTCGCGCGTGCGCTCGGTTACCGACACCAGCATGATGTTCATAATGCCGATGCCGCCGACGAGCAGGCTGACGCCGGCGACGGCGCCGAGCATGCCAGTCATGGTGGTGGTCGCGCTGGCCATGGCATCGGCGATCTGGGTCATGTCGCGGATCGAGAAATCATCGTCGCGGTCGGGCGTGATGCGGCGTGTGTCGCGCAAGATGTCCTCGACGCGCTGCTGCAGCACCGTGGTTGGCGTACGGTCGTCGGCGGCGACATAGATCGAATCGATGTCGCGATTGCCGGCAATGCGACGCTGATAGGCGGCGAGCGGCATCAGCACGACATTGTCCTGGTCCTGGCCGAAACCGGTATAGCCCTTCGGTTCGAGCAAGCCGATGATCTTGCAGGAAGTGCGGTTGACGCGGATGATCTCGCCTTCAGGGTCGCCGGCGCCGAAGAACTGCTGGCGCACCGTCTCGCCGATGAGGCAGACGCCGGTCCCCGAGCGGGTTTCCGAATCGCTGAACGGACGGCCCGAAACCAGCTTCCAGTCGCGGGCATCGAGATAGACGCTGTCGGTTCCGGTGACGCCCGAGGTCAGGCTTTCGGTGCCGAAAATGACGCGCACCTGCTTTTGCGACGCCGGCGAGATGGCACGCGCGCCGTCCAGATGCGCGACAAGCGCTGCGAGATCTTTGTCGCCCAGCGGTCGGACGACCTGATCGAGCCCTCCAGGTCCGCCAGGCCCGGCCGGACGGCCGGAACGGATGACGAGCAGATTGCTGCCGAGCTTGGAAATGTCGGATTTGACCTTCTCGGTGGTGCCCGAGCCGATGGTCAGCATGGCGATGACGGCGGCGACGCCGATGACGATGCCGAGCAGCGTCAGGAACGAGCGCAGCACGTTGCGGCGGATGGAGCGGAGCGAGAGGCGAACGGTTTCCCAGATCATGGCTAGGCCATCTCGAGATTGGCTGTGTCCAAGGCGACATGGCCATCGAGGAAACGGATCGTGCGCTGCGCATAGCCGGCAACATCGGCTTCGTGCGTGACCATGGCGATAGTCAGCCCGAGCTCGCTGTTCAGCTGCGTCAGGAGTTCCATGATCTCGTGCGTGCGTGCGGTGTCGAGATTGCCGGTCGGCTCGTCGGCAACGAGCAGCGTCGGCCTGGTGACGATGGCGCGGGCGATCGCCACGCGCTGCTGCTGGCCGCCGGACAGCTCGGCTGGCGTATGATGCTCGCGGCCGACAAGGCCGACCTCGGCAAGCGCCTGCATGGCAAGGCCGCGACGCTCGCGGGCACCAACGCCGCGGTAGATCAGCGGCAGTTCGACATTCTCCGCCGCCGTGGTGCGCGGCAAGAGGTTGTAGCCTTGGAAGACGAAGCCGACATAGAGGTTGCGCAGTACGGCGCGGCGATTGCGATCGAGACGGCCGGCGTCGATGCCTTCGAAGCTGTAGGTCCCAGCGGTCGGCGTGTCGAGGCAGCCAATGATGTTCATGGCCGTCGATTTGCCCGAACCGGACGGGCCCATAATGGCGATGAATTCGCCGCGCCTGATGGCGAGGTCGACGCCGGCCAGCGCATGCACCCGGGCTTCGCCCTGGCCATAGCTTTTCCAGACCTTGTCGAAGCCTATGAGGGTGGTCGCGCCCGATGCCACGATCAGCTCCGCTGCTGCGAGGCGGTAATGACTTGCGCGCCTTCCTCCAGGCCGGAGACGATCTCGGTCAGTTCTCCGTCTGTCGAGCCGACCCTGACGTTGACCGGATGCGGCCGCCCATTCTCCAGCACGTAGAGCGTGCGCGAGCCGTCGGTGGGCTTCGCCGCCGCCTGGTGCTGGCGGTTGCCGCCGGGGCGTCCCATGCGGCCGGTGAACAGGTCGGTGAGGCTCCAGCCGCGCTCCGCCGTCTGCGCCGGCCGGTAGCGGAAGGCGATCGATGGCACGGTGAGCACGTTCTTGGCCTGCTTGGTGACGACCGAGACGGTGGCTGTCATGCCGGGCCGCAAAAGAAGCTCGCTATTGTCGACGTCGAGCCTTGCATCATAGGTAACGACACCGTCGGTGGTGACCGAGGCATAGGAAATGTCGCGGATTTCGGCGTCGAATGGCCGTTCGGGGAACGCGTCGACGGTGAAGCGCGCATGCTGGCCGGGTTTGACGGCGCCGATATCGGCCTCGTCGACCGCAGCCTTCAATTCCATGTTCTTCAAATCCGCGGCGATGACGAACAGCACCGGCGCCTGCAGCGAGGAGGCGACCGTCTGGCCGGGGTCGACCGAGCGCGTCAGTATGATGCCGTCGATCGGAGCGTAGATGGTACTCTTGGCAAGATCCGTCTGTTGCGCCTTGAGATCGGCATTGGCCATGGCGAGGTTGGCTTTGGCGATATCAAGCGCCGCCTTCGAGCGGTCGCGGGTGGCGGTTGCCGCTTCGAGCGACTGGTCCGTCGCCATGCCGCGCTTGGTCAGTTGCGCCGCGCGCACCAGCGCCTTTTCGTTTTCGGCCAGGGTCACGGTGGCGTCCTCGACGCTCGCCGCCGCTGCCTTGGCGGAGGCCTGGGCGCGCTCGATCTGCACCTCCAGCTTTGCGGTGTCGAGCGCGGCCAGCACATCGCCCTTCTTCACCAGCTGGTTCTCGTTGACCGAAACCGAGCGGACGACGCCGGAGAGTTCGCTGGAAATATCGACCTGGGTGAGAGGCTGCAGCGCGCCGGTAGCCGAAACGGCGACGGTAAGGTCGGCCATGGCGGCCAGTGTCGTGGTATACTCGATCTTGGCGGGCGAGCCCGCATACCACTGGTAGCCGACGACACTCGCGGCGACGGCAAGCAGTGCGAACACTGCGTAACCCCAACCGCGACGGCGTTTTGTCTTCAGGCCCTGGTGGTCGAGCCCGAGCGCCGTCTCGATGGCGGAAGCGGATTCCGTCTTTGGCAGATTGACAATCTGGTCCACGCCGGACCCCTATGTTCAGTGATATCCCATCGGTGCACAAATCAGGCCTTATGGTTCAAAATTCAAATTAAATTTCGCTCATGTTTGGAATGAGGCAGAGGACTTACTGAGATGCAGCCGCGGAATTACTTGCTTTACGACGTATTCACCACCAACTGGCTGGCCGGCAATCCGCTGGCCGTGGTGCTCGACTGTGATGGGCTGGACGTTGCGACGATGCAGGCGGTGGCGCGCGAGTTCAACCTGTCCGAAACCGTCTTCGTGCTGCCGCCGGACAACCCGAAGCACCGGGCCCGCATCCGTATCTTCACGCCCGATTATGAAATGCCGTTCGCCGGCCACCCAACCGTCGGCTCGGCGATAGCGCTCGCCGAAATTGCGGGAGAGGCCGCCGGCATCTTCGTGCTCGAGGAGAATATTGGCCCGGTGCGCTGCGCTGTCAGCAAGCACGACGGTTCGACCTTTGCCGAGTTCGACCTGGCGAAACTGCCGGCGCAGCTGGCATTGTCGGCCGATCCCGAGGCGATCGGCGCGGCCCTTGGCCTTGGGCCGCACGAGATCGGCTTCGAGAACCACCGCGTTTCGTTCTGGTCGGCGGGCGTGCCCTACGTGACCATCCCCGTCGCCAATCTGGAGGCGGCCGCCCGGATCAGGCTGGACAACCAGGCCTGGTCGGAGCTCGCACCACGCAAGAGCGAATGGGCCTTCGCCAGCCCCTATGTCTATTGCCGCGAGACGGTGCATCACGACAGCGCCTTCCATGTCCGCATGATGGTGCCCGGCAATCCGTCCTACGAAGACCCGGCGACCGGCTCAGCGGCGGCCGCCTTCGCCGGCGCGATCATGCATTTCGACGGCCCGACGGACGGCGTTTCACAACTGTGGATCGAGCAGGGGCTGGAGATGGGCCGGCCTTCGCGCATTCGCCTCGAACTGAATGTCGAAGGCGGCAAACTGGCGGCCGCCCGCATCGGCGGCCATGCGGTGAAGGTGGCTGAAGGCAGGCTTTTTGTTTGACGGGCGCGGCACTTCGGCGATTTGTCGGGAAATGAATCCCACGGGGCTGGACATGGCGGATATCGGCGGCTATATGCCCGCCAACGCCGGTTTTGCCGGCCGAGTGGGTGCGTAGCTCAGTTGGTAGAGCAGCTGACTCTTAATCAGCGGGTCCACAGTTCAATCCTGTGCGCACCCACCAAAAATCTCCAGGATTTGGTGGAAGGACCTTAACGAGCTGGGAACGCGAGACGGCGTTTTGCAGGTTTGCACGTATCAGCCAGCTGCGGTCGGCTCGCCCGACTATTGGATGGTGGGCCTCAGATAGGTCAGGATTGCTCGCGTTATGGCTATCACGCCGTCGACGGCATCGAAGTTTGTTTTGCTCTTGCCTGCGATCCATTCGAGTTCAGGATGCCTGGGCAGTCGAAGTGCATTGAATAGCGCCTCGCCCGAGAGACCGCCCAGTCCAAAGGATGTAGGTTCATCGTCTGCGTAGTAAGGAAAGTGAAAATCCAGCCGGATAGGCCCACCATATCCAAGCTTAAAGGTCATTGTGACTGTAACATCGTGACCAAATCTGTTCTCAAAAATTCCGCAGAACCTAAGGTCCTTGGCATCATAGCTATGCCACTGCGTCGATAATCCCAAAGAATCCCCAAGCCCTGAGGGTATGCGCTTTCAGTTCTTTGCGATTGGGGAATTTTGCCTCTTCAGGATCGTAGGGAAGCGGTGGATCGATGTAGTCTGTCTCGGTTCGCCAATCTTCCGCGGCGCTGCGAAGATCTTCAAAAATCTGAACGATTCTCGGGTCTGTCTGCTCGCCAGAAAAGATTGAGATTCGCCATTGAGAAATCATCTCGCATAGCTCTTCGACCGTATGGCCCGATCGCTCTGCCCAATCCTCGGTGGCGAGTATCCACGGCGAATTGTATTTCAGCCCGGCAAAGGCGCCGCTCTTGCTATCGAAATCTCTGATGATCCGAGCAAGAATATCGCGAAGCCCCTGTTTGGGGTCTCCGAAGATCTGTGAGCGTTTGTTCATCAACGCGATCCGCGCTTGGCTCCGCCTTACTTCTCCGACACGCCGGCCTCGGCGAAGCTTGCCATGCGGGCATGGCATTCGAGCGCCGAGCGGACGATGTTGACCGCCAGGCAAGCGCCGGAGCCTTCGCCGAGACGCATGCCGAGATCAAGCAGCGGCGGCAGACCGAGCGCTTCGAGCAGGCGGCGGTGGCCGGACTCGGCCGAGACATGAGCGGCCATGGTGTGGGCAAGGCCGGCAGGATGCAGCCCGGCCAAGGGTGCCGCGGCGGCGGTGCAGACGAAGCCGTCGAGCAGCACCGGCACGCCGAGATGGCGCGCCGCCAGTGTAGCGCCCAAGATCGCCGCAAGCTCGCGGCCGCCGAGGGCTGCCGCTACCTTCAGGGGATCGCCCAGCGCCGGGGCGTGGCGCTTCAGGCCGGCCTCAATGGCGACGATCTTGCGCACGAGGCCGGCGTCGTCGACGCCGGTGCCACGCCCTGTCCATCGCTCCGCGCCGCCGCCGAACAGCGCGGTCGAGATGGCCGCCGCCGGCGTGGTGTTGCCGATGCCCATTTCGCCGAAGCAGACGAGGTCGAGTTCCTTGCTGATCGCGTCGTAGCCCGCGGAGACGGCGGCGAGGAAGGCCTCGTCGTCCATCGCCGGCTCTTGCGTGAAGTCGCCGGTCGGGCGGTCGAGGTCGAGCGGGATGACGTCGAGTTCGGCGCCGGCAATGCGGGCAAGCTGGTTGATGGCAGCACCCCCACCGGCGAAATTCGCCACCATCTGCACGGTGACCTCCGACGGGAAGGCCGACACGCCTTGCGCGGTGACGCCGTGGTTGCCGGCAAAGACGAAAACCTTGACGCGGTCGAGCTTTGGCATGTCGCGGCCCTGCCAGCGCGCCAGCCAGGCGGCTACTGTCTCCAGCCGGCCGAGGCTGCCTTGCGGCTTGGTCAGCGTGTCCTGGCGCCGGGCGACGGCATTTGCGGCGGCATCGCTGCCAGTGGGCAGGTCGAGGCAGGCGGCGCGCAGTTCATCGAGCGATTTGAAAGGCATGGGGGCAAAATCTCCGAAACAGAGTCAGGAAAGGGAAACGGAAGCGACGAGCAGGATTGCGATCTCGCCCAGCTGCTGAAGGGCGCCGACGGTGTCGCCGGTCTGGCCGCCGACCTGGTTCAGGCAAAGCGCGCGGAAGGCGGCGAATAACAGACCGAGCAGGATGATCGCGAAAACGGCAGCGCCGAACCCAAGCGCCAGCAGCGCGATCGCACCGAGTACGGTACCGATACCGGCGGTTTCGGCCGTGACTGCGCCTGCATCAATCGAGAGGCCGTCGCTGCGGGCCGGTGGCAGCAGGTGCATGAAGGCGGGGGGCAGGCCGCGCGACGCGGCATGCGCGGCAATGAGGGCCCAGAAGACATGAGCCGGGCCGGCGAATCCAGAGAGCACGCTCCAGCGGATCAGCAGCGAGACAGCAAGTGCACAAGCGCCGTAGGCACCGATGCGGCTGTCGCGCATGATCTCCAGCTTTTTGTCGCGTGTCTTGCCGCCGCCAAATCCGTCGGCGACATCCGAAAGCCCGTCCTCATGCAGGCAGCCGGTAGCGAGCAAGATCGCGGCAAGGGCCAACGCTGCAGCAGGGCCAGCGGCGAGGCCGAGCCTCGTGCCGCCGGCGTAGACCAGCGCACCGACCAGAGCGACGGCGAGACCGGCAACGGGTGCAGCCCAGATCGCAGCGGCAAGGCTGCGGCCACGGAAGTCGGCTCTCGGCAGCGGCAGCCGGGTAAAGAAGACGAGGCAAAGCGCGATATCATCGAGAATTTGCTGTTGCGAGGCCTTCATCCGCCCCTCGCAATGGCATGGAAGAACGTGCCGCTGACATTGCCGCGCCGGTAGCCGGAGGCGCCGAGCGGATTTCCTTGACCGTCGGCGAGGTCGGCCAGCGGCTCGTCATTGCCGGTCGCAATCATCTGCGCGTAGTGGAATTCATGGCCGCGGATCAGCGTGCCTTGGCTGCCGAGCGGACAGCCGGACCGCAGCCGCGCCTCGCGGTAGCCGAGATTCATCTTGCGCTTGGCGAAGCTGGTCGAATGGCCGAGGAGGCCAAGCATCCGATGCGTCTCGCCCGACGCGTCCTCGAGCGCTTCGCCCAACACCATGAAGCCGCCGCACTCGCCATGCACCGGCCGCGTGGCGGCGAACCGCGCCATGCCGGCCCTGAAATTCGCCGCGGCCGCGAGGCGGCCGGCATGAAGCTCGGGATAGCCGCCGGGCAGCCAGCAGACATCGCAATCGTCGCCTGGCGCCTCATCGGTGAGCGGCGAGAACGGCACGATTTCGGCGCCGGCCTTGCGCCAATGCATGGCGACATGCGGATAGAGGAAGGTGAAGGCGGCGTCCTCGGCGAGTGCAATGCGCTGGCCGGGGGGAGGCAGCGCATCGCCGAAATTGCCCGGCGCGGGCGTGAATGGCGCCGCCAGCGCCATGATGGCCTCGAGGTCGAGCGAGCGCTCGACCATGTCGGCCAGCCGGTCGAGATGCGCCACCAGATTCTCATATTCGCCGGCCTGGACGAGGCCGAGATGGCGCTCGGGCAGGTTGAGCGAGGGATCGCGCAGGATGGCGCCGACGACAGGCAGGCCAAGTGCCTCGATGGCATCGCCGCATAGCCGGCGGTGGCGCTCGCTGCCCAGCCGGTTGAGCACGACCCCGGCCATGCGCACATCGGGGTCATAAATAGCAAAGCCCTTGGCGACGGCCGCCGCCGTGGTCGACTGGCCGGAAACGTCGAGCACCAGCAGCACCGGCAGGCCGTAGAGTCGGGCAAGGTCGGCGGCCGAGCCGGAACGGCCTGGAGCAGCCGGAATCCCGTCGAACAGGCCCATGGCGCTTTCGAGGAAGATGAAGTCGGCATCTTCGGTCGCTTCGCCGGCCAGCGCGTTGAGCAGGGCGGGCGGCATTGCCCAGCTGTCGAGATTGATGCCGGACAAGCCGGTGGCGGCGGTGTGGAAGCCAGGATCGATATAGTCCGGGCCGGATTTGGCGCCGCGCACTTTCAGGCCGCGCCGGGCAAGTGCGCGCAAAATGCCGATGGTGACGCTGGTCTTGCCCGAGCCCGAGCGCGGCGCGCCGATGATGATGGCGCGGGTCATGGCTCACCCGCCAGTGCCGCGCGCATCGCGACAATACCGCCGACGACGATCAGCGCCGGCGAGGTCAGACCGGCGGCCGCTGCCTCTTCCGCAATCGTGGCGAGCGTGGCGACGACGATACGCTCCTGCGGCGTCGTCGCGGCAACGATGACCGCGGCGGGCGTCGAAGGTGGCAGGCCGCCCTCGAGCAGCGAAGCGGCGATCAGCGGCAGGTTGGCCATGCCCATATAGATGACCACCGGCTGGCCGGTGCGGGCGATTGCCGCCCAGTCGAGATCATCATCGGTGCCGGCGGCATGGCCGGTCGCCAGGATCAGCGCCTTGTTGATGCCGCGCATGGTGCCGGGAATGCCGGTCGCGGCCAGCGCGCTGAGGCCGGACGTCAGGCCAGGCAGGATGCGGAACGGGATAGTTTCCCCGGCCAGCGCCAGCGCCTCTTCGCCGCCACGCCCGAAAATATAGGGGTCGCCGCCCTTCAGCCTGACGACGCGCCGGCCCTCGCGCGCCAGCCGGACCAGCAGAGCGGTGATGTCGTCCTGCTTCATCGACGGCTTGCCGCCGCGTTTGCCGGCATAGAACAGTTCCGCGCCCTCGGCGACAGCGACGACTTCTGGCGAGACCAGCGCGTCATAAACCAGCGCGTCGCACTGTCCGAGGGCGGCTAGCACTTCCAGCGTCAGGCAGCCGGGATCGCCAGCGCCGGCGCCGGCCAGCCAGACATGCCCGGGCTCAAGCTGGCGCGGCTTGAAGTTTAGCCGGGTGAGCGCCTGCTCGACCGTAGTGTTTCTGTTGCTGCCGCTCACAATCCGTCCCGTCCGCGAAAGCGTCGCTGGTAGTGCGCGTCATACAGTGAACTTTCGCCAAAGCCCTCCGCCGCCAGCGAGCGGCCGACGAAGATCATTGCCGTGCGTTCCATCGGATCGGCGGCCAGTTGCGCCTCGATGGTGGCCAGCGTGCCGGTCAGCACGCGCTCGTCCGGCCAGGAAGCACGGAAGACGACCGCCACCGGGCAATCGGCGCCATAGAACGGCGTCAGTTCGGCGACGATCCGGTCGATGGCGTGGATGGCAAGGTGGATGGCCAGCGTGGCGCCGGTGCGGCCGAAGCCGGCCAGCGTTTCGCCGGGCGGCATTTTCGAGGCGCGGCCGGAGATTCGGGTCAACACTAGGCTTTGCGCGACTTCTGGAATGGTCAGCTCGCGGCGCAGCGCTGCCGCCGCAGCGGCGAAGGACGGCACGCCCGGCGTCAGCGTGTAGGGAATGCCGTGCTTTTCCAACCGGCGGATCTGCTCGGCAACGGCGCTCCACACCGAAAGATCGCCGGAATGCAGGCGGGCGACATCATTGCCGGCCGCGTGGGCGGCCAGATATTCGGCCTCGATCTCGTCGAGCGACATCGGCGCGGTGTCGATCAACCTCGTTCCGGGCGCGCAGTGCTGCAACAGCTCGGGCGCGACGATCGATCCGGCATAGAGGCAGACGGGACAACTGCCGAGCAGGCGGCTGCCGCGCAAGGTGATGAGGTCGGCAGCACCCGGGCCGGCACCGATGAAGTGAACGGTCATGCCGCCTCTCCGCTGATGGCGATGGCGCAAGTGACAGCACCGAGCACGGTGCGCGGCCCGAGCAGTTTTGCGCCTTTGCCGGCGGCGGCAAGCGCCGAGGCTTCGGAAACTGACGGCGTGCCGGCATGCTCCTGCGATAGGTCGGAACGGCTGGTCGTAGATGCGGCTTTGAGTTCGTCCTGCCCGACAACGATTACCGGAAGGCGGAGTTCGCGTCCGGCGTCGAAGATTGCCGCCTCATCCTGCTTGAGAGACGCGGTCGCGAGGGCCGAAAGCGCGGGCAGGGCAAGCCCGTGCGCCTCCAGCGCGGTTTCTACCGCGGCAAGCACGTCCGTTGCGCTGACGCCTTTGCGGCTGCCGATGCCCGCGACCATCATGGCTTGACCCAACTCCATTGAGTGACCGGCATAGCCGGCCGCCAGGCCTGCATCGAACCAACCGGCGAAGCACGGGATACAGCGATGCGGGCGAGCTGGCCGCCGTGCGCGGCGTGACGGGAAAGCAGCAGCGCCTCCATCTCCAGGGTCACCGCATTGGCGACGAGGCGGCCGCCGGCAGGCAAGGCATCGGTGGCTCCTTCCAGCACGCCGGCATCGCTGCCGCCGCCGCCGATAAAGATCGCCGCGGGCGTCTCCAGCCCGGCAAGAGCTTGCGGTGCCGAACCTTCGACGACGGTGAGACTGGGAACGCCGCAAGCCGCGGCGTTGCGTCGGATGCGCGCGGCGCGGGTCGGATCGGCCTCAACGGCAATGGCGCGCATGGAGGGATGCGCCAGCATCCATTCGATGCCAATGGAGCCCGATCCGGCGCCGATGTCCCACAGCAGTTCGCCGCGTCTTGGCGCGAGAGCGGACAGGGTGACGGCGCGCACTTCGCGTTTGGTGATCTGGCCGTTATGCTCGAACAAATGATCGGCAAGTCCCGGTGTCAGCGGCAGGATGCGTGCTTGCGAAGTCGATTCAACTTCGATCGCGAGCACGTTGAGCGGGTTGATCTTTTCGAGGTCGAAAGTGCCGGCGCTCGCCGAGCGCAGGCTTTCGTTCGGCCCACCCAGCGCCTCCAGCACCATCAACCGCGAAGCGCCGAAGCCAAGTTCGGTCATGAGACGGGCAATCGCTCCCGGTGCATCGCTGTCCGAGGTCAGCGCGAGAATGCGGGTGCAAGAATGCAGCAACGGCCGGATCAGGTCGAGCGAGCGGCCATGCAGCGAAATGGTCTCGACGTCCTGCAGCGCCCAGCCCAGGCGTGAGGCGGCCAGCGAAAAGGCCGAGGGTGCGGGGATCACCCGCATACCCTCTGCCGCGACCTTGCGGGCGAGGGTGACGGCGACACCGTGGTAGAGGGGATCGCCGGAGGCCAGCACGCAGACGCGTCTGCCGGAGAGCGCCAGCACGTCGCGCATCTCGGCATCGAAAGGTGTCGGCCAGGCGCGCGCTTCACCTTTGGCGAGCGACGCGACGAGGGCAAGGTGGCGCTTGCCGCCGAAGACGAATTCGGCCTCCGCGATCAACCGCTTGGCCTCGTCGCCGAGACCCGCTACACCGTCCTCGCCGATGCCGATGATCGTGAGCCACTTTGAGGTGAGCTTGGCGCCGCGCGGAGCTTCAGCAGGCATGACGACCCACCGCATTCTGATCCTCGGCGGAACCACGGAAGCCCGGCAAATGGCCGGAAAGCTGGCCGCGCGCGCGGATATTTCGGTCATGCTGTCGCTGGCCGGCCGCACCGAAAAGCCGGCCGCGCAGGGGGTGCCGGTGCGGGTCGGCGGCTTCGGCGGTGCCGGCGGGCTGGCGGCGTATCTCCGCCAGAACAAGATCGACCTGCTGATCGACGCCACGCATCCCTATGCGGCGCGAATCTCTGCCAATGCGGCGGAAGCAGCGCGCATGACCGGCGTGCCTATCGTTGCGCTCAGGCGTCCCGGATGGGAGGCGGTCGAAGGTGATCGCTGGATGTTGGTCGACACCGTTGCCAGCGCAGTGACGGCTCTGGGATCGGTGCCGCGCCGCGTGTTCCTGGCGCTCGGGCGACAGGAGGTCGCTGCCTTCAAGGCCGCTCCCCAGCATCATTATCTCATCCGCAGTGTCGACCCGGTCGAGCCCAGGCTCGCTGTGCCCCGCGCGACCTATCTCTTGGCGCGCGGGCCGTTTCGGGAAGTCGACGAACATGCACTGCTTCTGCAACACCACATCGAAGTCGTTGTTTCCAAAAACAGCGGCGGCGAGGCGACCTACGGCAAGATCGCGGCGGCGCGAGCGCTGGGAATCGAGGTGGTGATGATCCGCAGGCCGGCGCTGCCGGACGTCACGTCGGCTGAGACCGTCGAATCTCTTGGCGAGATGGTCGATCATGTTCTGGTCGGTCATGTTCTTGGGCCCGTTGCCGAACGCGGCGTGTAGACCAGCACGGCCTTGTCACCCCGCTTGATGATCCTGGTTTCCGGCGAGCCGATGATGATGCAGGTCGACATGTCGGCCTTCGCGGCATCGGCGTCGGCCAGCAGAAAAACCTCGATGCGCTCGTCGGGACGGCCGGCGGCACGGCCGAAGATCACCGGCGTGGTGCCGGGCAGGATCGCAGCAAGGCATTCGAAGGCGCGGCCTAGCTGCCATGGGCGCGCCTTGCTGATCGGGTTGTAGAGCGCGATTACGAAGCCAGCGCCGGCTGCCGCCAGCAGGCGTAGCTCGATCAGATCCCACGGCTTCAGATTGTCGGACAGGGAGATGGCGCAGAAATCATGGCCGAGCGGCGCGCCGATGCGGGCGGCGACGGCGAGCATGGCGGTGATGCCGGGCACGATGGCGATGTCGACCGCGCGCCATTCGGGTGGGCCCGCCTCCATCGCCTCGCAGACGGCCGCGGCCATGGCGAAGACGCCGGGATCGCCGCCCGACACGACGGCGACATCGTGGCCTTCCACAGCCTTCAGCAGCGCGTCCCTGGAGCGCGCGAGTTCCTCGCGATTGTCGGAAGCGACGCGAATCTGGTCGGGACGCAGATCGAGCCGGTCGAGATAGGGTTTATAGCCATAGAAGAATTTTGCCTCGGCAACGGCACGGCTTGCCTCCGGCGTCACCTGGTCGGCGTTGCCGGGCCCGAGGCCGATGACAGTGAGGCGGCCGCTCATGCTTCGGCTTTCAATGCGCTTGGCCGGCCCGACCAGCCGGCCACCAGCACGATGGCGAAATAAGGCGCCTGGTCGTCCTTTTTATCGACCAGCCGCATCGAGACGCCGCCCGGCATGGTGCCGCGCTCGACATAGATGGCCCGCGCCAGCTTGTCGGTTGCCTCCAGCGCGCGCCTGATCTTGGGCAGGTTGCGGCCGACCTTCATGATCACCGCAGCGTCGGTATCGGCGAGGCGACGCGTCAGCTCGAATTCGCTCATGGTGCCCGGCAGCACCGTCAGCACGTCGTCACCCTGGACGATAGGCAGGCCGGTCGCCGACCAGCAGCCGGACATGGCGGTGACGCCGGGAATGACTTCGCTCGGAAAGCGGTGCGCCAGCCGGACATGAAGATGCATGTAGGACCCGTAGAAAAGCGGGTCGCCTTCCGAAAGCACAGCGACCATCCTGCCGGCGCTGAGGTGCGCGGCGACCTTTTCGGCCGATTGCTCGTAGAAATCGGTTATCTGCGAGCGGTAATCGCTGTGGTCCTTGTCGATCTCGGTCGTCACCGGGTAGAGCAGCGGCAGTTCGATCAGATCAGGGCGAAAATGCGCGCCGACAATGGCGCGCGCATTGCTGTTGTTGCCGCGCTTGGCGAAATGCGCGACGACATCGGCCTCGGCGAGCGCGCGCGCTGCCTTCAGCGTCAAGAGTTCCGGGTCGCCGGGTCCGGTGCCGACGCCGACAAGCCTGCCTTTTGCAATCGTATTCATAGGCCCGGCCTCGCCAATGCATTGAGTGCGGCGGCGGTCATGGCGCTGCCGCCCAGCCGGCCGCGCACGATGGCGTAAGGCACGCCATAGGAATTTTCGGCCAGCGCATCCTTCGATTCGGCGGCACCGACAAACCCGACCGGCATGCCGATGATCGCCGCCGGCTTCGGCGCGCCGTCGCGCAGCTTTTCCAGCAGATAGAAAAGGGCTGTCGGCGCATTGCCGATGGCGACGACCGAACCGGCCATGCGCTCGCCCCACAGGTCGATCGCGGCGGCCGAGCGGGTGTTGCCGATCTTTTTCGCGATGTCGGCGGTCCGCGGATCGCGCAGCGTGCAGATCACCTCATTGCCGGCCGGCAGCCGGGCGCGCGTGACGCCATGCGAGACCATCTGCGCATCGCAGAAGATCGGCGCGCCGGCCGCCAGCGCCGTGCGCGCGGCGGCGACGAAATCGCTCGAGAAAACGAAGTGCCTGCAAGCATCGACCTGGCCGCAGGCGTGGATCATGCGGATAGCGATTTCGGCCTCGGCTTCGGAAAAGCGCGAAAGGTCGGCCTCGGCGCGGATAATGGCGAAGGAGCGCTCGTAGATCGCCGTGCCATCATGGATGTAGTCGTAGGCGTTCTGGGCGGGCATGCTCATTCCTGTCGGTAGATTTCGGTGATGCCGGCCGCGCCGAGCCTTGCCAGGCAGGCGGCAGCAGTCTCGCCGGAATGTCGTGCGCTGCGGATCGCCGCTGCAACGCGGCCGATGCCGTGCGCGGCGTCGTAGCCCGGCCTGTATCCGGCGGGCAATGCCTTTGCCGTCCCGTCCACGACAAGTCCGGCTCCGTTTTCGCCACCGACCAGGGTCAGCGCCGCCGGACCGGGATGGGCACAGCCCTTGGCGCAGCCGGAGATGTGCAGCGTCAGCGAGGAATCAAGGATGTCGCGGTTTTCTGTAGCGATGATCTCGGCGATGTCGCGGGTGGCGATCCGGCCGGAGGCGCAGGCGGGTGCGCCGGGGCAGGCGGCGATCCTGGTGCGCGGATCGGCTGCGTCGGTGACAAAGCCGAGGGCTGCGGCGGTTTTCTGGAGGGAAAGACATGCGGCTGGGGAGAGGCCAAGCAAAAGCAGCGCGCGACCCGGCGCCAGACGGATTTCGGTGGTGCCGAGGGTGAGGGCGTATTGGGTGAGATCGATAAGTTTTGGCGCTGGTATGCTGCCGAACGGCAGGCCGATGCCGAGGGAGGTACTGCCGGCTGCCAGATCGAAAATTCCGATGGGCCGGCGATCCGTCGCGCCCCCCTCTGTCCTGCCGGACATCTCCCCCTCCAGGGGGGAGATTGCGCCTTCGTCTCCGCTTTCGCCAATCGCCGAAGGTGCTGGGGGGAAGCCGCCGGCGAAGCTGCAGATCTCCCCCCTGGAGGGGGAGATGTCCGGCAGGACAGAGGGGGGCGCGACGGATCGCCAACTTGCGAGAGATCTCAGCTGCCTCGCCGTCAAATCCCGCGCATGGGCATCGCGGCCTTTTTCGGCAACCATCCTGAGAATGGCGACGGCGATGTCACAAGCCGCATCTTCCTCGGACATCGCCAGCGGCGTGGCACCCTGCGCATCTCCGGCGAGCGATACCCGCCACTTAATTCCGTCGGCGGCCCGCACCGCGACCAGCCAGACATCGGCCGTAACCGCATCCATTGTCAGCTGCCCGCCGCCGTCAACAATCACCGACACCTTCGGGCCAAGACGTTGCGTAACACCGGCGTCCTCAATTGCCGCCCGAATCCGCTCCGCCATCGGGCGCGGGTCGGCTATCTCCTCCTGGTCGAGCCCGGCCAGCGGGCCGGTCTCGACCGGCACGCCGGTGCGCACAGCGATGCCGAGCGCATCGACCTCCATCGCCAGCAGCCGCGCGCTTGCCGGCGTCAGGCCGCGGATCTGCAGGCTGCCGCGGGCGGTCACTTCCATGATGCCGTTGCCATGGCGCAAGGCGGATTCGCAGAGTCCGATCAACGACTTCGGCAACAGTCCTCCAGCGACCGGATTGAGCCGCACCAGCAGCCCGTCGCCGGTTTGCATCGGCGCCGACAAAGCGGGGCAGGCGCCACGGCGCGAGAAAGCGTTCATGCCGCCACTCCCAGCGCTTGCGCTTCGGCAATCAGTGCGGCGAGATCGTCATCGATCGAATTGCGCAGCGGATGCCAGAGCCCGCGCCGCCGTGCCGACAGCAAACGCTCGGCGATCACCTTCGCCGCCGCCGGGTTCTCGCGCAGGATGAAGGCGCGCACCACGGGGTCGCCAAGATAGGCGTCGTGCACTGCCTCGATCAGCGTGCCCGATATGGCATGGGTAGTCTCGGCAAAGCCGACCAGCCGGTCGACCGTCTCGGCGAATTCCGAGGCGCCGCGCGGCCCGTGCCGCAGCTGGCCGGCGATGAAGCGCGGGTTGACCGCGCGGGCGCGAACTACCCGGGATACGGCCTCACTGATCGAGCGCGGCTTGGGCTTTTGCGGGTCCGTGGTGTCGAGCACGATCACGTCGGCGTTCTTGCCGAGCGCGGCAAGCGCTGCCGAAAAGCCGCCGATGAAGGCGACGTCGGCCGAGCCTTCGAGGATGTCGCGGCCGGGGTCGTCGCCGGTATGAACCAGAAGGTCGGCCTCGGCGAGGCGATCCTCGAACGCGCCGGGCGCCGAAATGCCTTCGCCCTCGGAGCCGCCATAGGCGTGCGAGGTGGCGGCGAGATACGTGCGGCCGATCTCTTCGCGCGCGGCCCAGTCGCCGCTCGACAACAAGTCCTCGATGCCCGCGCCGTAAGTGCCCGGCGAGGTGCCGAAAATGCGCGGGCTGATCTTGCCGTCGATGCGGGTCCTAGCGGCGAGCGGGTTTTCCGAATCGTCCTCGTCGCGGGTCGCCACCGCGTTGGCCGCGGCGTCGATCAGCGCGATCTGGGTCGGGAACATGTCGCGGAACAGGCCCGATATGCGCCAGGTGACATCGATGCGCGGACGGCCGAGTGTTGCCGGCGGCAGCACGTCTATGCCGGTAATGCGGCCGGTGGCGGAATCCCATTGCGGCCGGCAGCCCATCAGCGCCAGTCCTTGCGCGATCTCCTCACCGCCGGTGCGCAGCGAGGCCGAGCCCCACAGGTCGATGACCAGCGAGCGCGGCCAGTCGCCATGCGATTGCATGTAGCTGCGGACCACTTCTTCCGCTGCCATCTTGCCCAGATCATAGGCGGTCGGCGTCGGCATGGTACGCGGGTCGGCGGTAAACAAATTACGGCCGGTCGGCAGCACATCGCTCCGGCCACGCGCCGGCGCACCGGCCGGACCGGCAGCGACGTGGCGGCCGTCGAGGGCGGCAAGCAGCGCGGTTTTTTCAGCTGCCGCGCTTTGCCGCCACAACGGATCAGCCTCGCCTTCCGGCGAGCGGCCGTAAATGTGCAGGCCGTCCTTGATGGCGAAATCCTTGAGATCGCAGAGCCAGGCGTCGATGCGGCGCAAAGCCTCGTCGGCCGCATCGGTCCTGGCGACGCCTGCCTCTGAGGCGAGGCCGGTCTTTTCCGCCGTCTCGACGATCAGCTTCGCCAGGCGGTCGCGGCGGCGACGGTCGAGCCCGTCGGCCTGGGCATATTCGTCAACCAGTCGTTCAAGCCTGTGCTGGTTTTCGTCCAGCCCGGCGCCGGTCAGCGGCGGCGGCAGATGGCCGAGCGTGACGGCGGCAATGCGCCGCTTGGCCTGCGCTGCCTCTCCCGGGTTGGAGACGATGAAGGGATAGATGACGGGCAGGGGACCGGTGACTATCTCGGGAAAGCAGTTTTCGCTGAGCGCCACGGTCTTGCCGGGCAGCCACTCCAGCGTGCCATGGGCGCCGACATGGACAATTGCATGGATGCCGAGCGACTTGCGCAGCCAGAGCCCAAAGGCGACCAGCGCATGGCGCGGCGGCAGCGTCGGGTCGTGATAGTCGGCGCGGCGGTTCATGGAGCGCCCGCGATCGGGGGCGAGGGCTACGGTGATGTTGCCGAAGGTGGCTGCGCGGAAGGGGAATTTTGCCGTAGGCGCTCGAACACCCCCCTCTGTCCTGCCGGACATCTCCCCCTCAAGGGGGGAGATTGCGCTGTTGTCTCGGCTTTCGCCAATCACCAAGGATGTTGAGAGAGAGCCGTCGGCGAAACTGCCAATCTCCCCCCTTGAGGGGGAGATGTCCGGCAGGACAGAGGGGGGTGCCTCGCACAAACCTGTCTCATCTTCTGGATTTCCCCATGCGGCTTCCACCGCAGCGATGGCCGACGGCGGCAATTCCGTCGAGAAGGTCAAATACTCCTTCAATGCCAGCCCTTGGCTGTCCTTTTCCAACGCATCCAGCAACTCGCGCGGCGTTTGTGGAATGCTTTCAACGGCGTAGCCCTGTTCGCTGAGGTCGCGCAGCATTGCCAGCACGCTGGACGGCACGTCGAGACCAACCGCGTAGCCGGTGCGACCGGGGGCGCTCGGATAGTCGGGGATCAGGATGGCGAGCTTGCGCTCCGCACGCGGCGTCCGCTGCAGGCGCACGAAGGCCTCGACACGGTTCGCCACTTGCGCCACGCGGTCGGGCTCAGGCCGGTTGGCGAAGGCGCGGAAGGCCAGCGCCGGGTCGGTTTCGCTTTCGCCCTTGAATGAAATGGCGCCGGCCAGGATGCGGCCGTCGAGCTCGGGCAGGACGACATGCATGGCAAGGTCGGCGGGCGCCAGGCCGCGCTGATTGGTTTGCCAGATGTCGCGGCGGGTGGTTGCGACGATGACCTGGAACACGGGCACGCCGGCGCGGTCGAACAGGGTTTCAACGCCGGGCTCGGCACCCGAGGCGAAAGCTGTGGCGGTGATGATGGCGGCAGGCTTCAGGGTTGCGAGCGCGGTTTCGACAAAGGCGAGCGACGCCGGGTCCTTGAGGCTGGAGACGAACATAGGCACGGGAACCATGCCGCGGTGGCGCAGGGCTTCGAAAAGCGCGTCGATGGGCGCGACATCGGCCGCGAGCAGCATCGAACGGTAGAAGAGAATTGGCACGACGTCCCCCTCCCTCTCGAGGGGAGGGTGGCCCGCACGGCCGGGTGGGGTCGTCACGGCAGTGGTCGACGTTTTGTGTAGGCGCGCTTCGGAGAGGATCCCGCCCCCGGCCTGCGGCCGGACCCTCCTCTCGAGGAGGAGGGGGACGCCGCGTTCTGCGACCCCCAGTCCCGGCTCGTAAAATCCCGCCTTTGGCACGCTGACAGGTTCGGCTACAGCCGCACCCGATCCAGCGAGACTTGCCAGCCTCTGCACCAGCGCCGTCATATTTGCCGGTCCGCCCTCGCGGAAATAGCCAAGCAGGCCGTCCAACTCCTCGCGCGGCAGCGTCGAGCCTTCGATCAGCCGCAAATCCTCGTCGTGGCTCTCGCCCGGCAGCAGCGCCAGCTTGATACCGCGATTTCGCGCGATAGCGGCGAGCTGGTCGCAGCCATAGCGCCACCAGTCATAGCCGCCGAGGATGCGGACCAGAATGACCTTGGCGTGGCGGGCGACGCTGTCGATCCACAGGTCGACGGACATCGGATGGCGCAGGTCGCGCAAGGCGGCGAGCCGCATCGACGGCAGGCGGTGCGCATCTGCCTTCCACGCCGCCGCCAGCCCGGCCAGGTCGCTGTCGGTGAAGGACAGCGCCACGACATCCGCAGGCGTTTGCCTGAGATCGACAGGCTCGGCGAGATCGTCGAGCGAGGCGGATGTGGTGGTGAGGATGTGCATCGCGGCTCGTACCTGGGTCAGCCGGCGAGGATACGCTCGATGGCCGGGCGGTTCAGCCCTTTCAGGCCGATGACGACCAGGCGCGAGCGGCGGTCGTCTTCGGCGGTCCAGGCGCGGTCGTAATAGTGGTTGACGCGCGGACCGACGGCCTGCAGCAGGAGCCGCATCGGCTTGCCGCCGACTTCGACGAAACCCTTGACGCGCAACACGTTTTCTTCCTCCGCCGCCGTGGCGACCCGTTGTGCGAGCTCGTCCGGGTTGGACACAGACGTGATGTCGATGACGAACGAGTCAAAATCGTCATGTTCGTGGTCGAGCTCGTCGTCGTGGTGGGTCTTGCGGTTCTCGATGTCGTCCTCGACGGCGAGGCCGAGGCCGAGCAGCACCGACGGGTCGACCTTGCCTTGCGAAGTCGGTACGATCTTCACCGCCCGCGCAACGTGCTTGCCGATGACGGCATTGGCACGGGCCGAGCCGGCTGCGTCCATCAGGTCGCTCTTCGACAGGATGATCAGGTCGGCGCAGGCGAGCTGGTCTTCGAACACTTCCTCGACCGGATCGTCATGGTCGAGCGTCTGGTCCTGCGCGCGCTGGGCCTGCAGGGCGTCCATGTCGTTGGCTACGCGGCCATCAGCCAGCGCCGGTCCGTCGACCACGGCAATGACGCCGTCCACCGTCACGCGGCTTTTCACCGACGGCCACTGGAAGGCCTGGACCAGCGGCTTGGGCAAAGCGAGGCCGGATGTCTCGATCAGGATGTGGTCGACCCTCGGCGTCAGCGACAGGATCTGGTCCAGCGCCGGGACGAAATCATCGGCGACGGTGCAGCAGATGCAACCGTTGGCCAGCTCGACGATGTTTTCCTCGGGGCAGGTGTCGATGCCGCAGCCCTTCAGGATCTCGCCGTCGATGCCGATGTCGCCGAACTCGTTGACGATGATGGCCAGGCGCTTGCCTTTGGCGTTTTCGAGCAAATGGCGGATCAACGTCGTCTTGCCGGCGCCGAGAAAGCCGGTGACCACGGTGCAGGGAACGCGCGAAAGGGAGGCAGCGGTCATGTCAGGTCCTTCAAAAGGTCAAGGGGAGGGATGCGGGCAACCAGGCCGCGCTTCAGGCAATCGGGACGGCCGCGCCATGGAATGAGCCCATCCGTCGAGGTGGCGAACAGCTTTGCCCCGGTGACGAGATCGGCGCCGCTGGTCGTGGTCAGATCACCGAAGACGTAGCTCCAGCAGCCGTCGCGCAGCATGGCCGCGCTGAGCCGGCGCTTGCAATTGCCGAGGCATTCGACGGTGCGGATTTTGATGTTTTCGCTGGAAGCAGCGCGGCGCGTGTCCTCTGCGAGCAGTTCGCCAGCGCGCGGATGAGCGTCCGAACCGGTCTCGTCACGGCAGGACGAGCAGACGATGACGGTAACGCCGGCCGGGGAATCACCATGGCCGGACAATAAATCCGCTGTCTCAGCCGGAAAACTGCTGTCGCGTTCCAAATCAGGCTCCTTGCCCGGAAAACCCGCCAGGCGATCGGATTCTTAGGTCCTAGACGGCAGGTCTCCTGGCTCGCGGGTCATCGCCTGGGTGCCGCCTTCCCGGGAATATCCCAGTGGTTTTCGGCCTTGGCTCGTCGCTTACAGTTGCGGGGACAGCCGCGGATTTGAAATCGAGATTTCGCACCGCATTCCCTCTTGGCCCCTGCCGTTGCGGGCAGGGGACCGTCTGGAACGGATTTAGGCTTGTGGAGGCAGTTGTGTCAACGCACGTCTATGGCGCGGCGATATCCGCGAGCGGCCGGCCCAAATCGCCGGCAGCGGTCACCTCGATGCGTTCCAGGCCGAGCCAGCCCTGCATCTGCTTCAATTCCTTGAAGAGTTCGGCAGCGGTTTGTGGCGGGGCGCCGGGCTCCGCATAGGCGGCATGGACGCGCAATACGCCGGCCGGCCGGTCGGCCCTGAGGTCAACGCGCCCGACGATGCTGTCGCCGAGCAGGAATGGCAGCACATAATAGCCATACCGCCGCTTTTCGGCCGGCGTGTAGATCTCGATGCGGTAGTGGAAGTCGAACAACCGCTCGGTGCGCGATCGTTCGAAGACGACAGGATCGAACGGCGCGAGCAAGGCGCGCGCCTCGATCCTGCGCGGCAAACGGGCGTCCTTGTGGAGATAGGCTGTTTTGTTCCAGCCGTCGACGCTCACCGGCAACAGCTCGCCGGCCTCGACCAGCTCCTCGATGCGACCCTTGATGTCGGCGGGCGAGAGGCGGAAATAGTCGCGCAGGTCGCCTGCCGTGGCGATGCCGTGGGCACGGGCCGAGATGCGCAGCAATTCGCGGTGAGCGTCTTCGGGGGAGGGCGTTGGCAGACTCAGTATTGTTGGCGGCAGCACGCGCTCCGGCAGATCGTAGAACCGTTCGAAGCCGCGGCGATGCGCCGTGGTGATGCGGCCGGCCCAGAACAGCCATTCGAAGGCGTGCTTGGCATGGCTCCAGCCCCACCAGCCACCCGAACCCTTCTGCCCTTCGAAAGCCGACGCCGCGATCGGGCCTCGTTCGGCGACCTCGCGATAGATGTCTTCGATATAGGCGGCGTGCTCGCGGCCCCATTTGGCCAGTCCGCTGTACATTTCGTCGCCGCACTCGGCCCGCTGCATGCGCCAGCGCATCAGCGGATAGGTCTCGACCGGCAAGAAGGAGGCTTCGTGCGCCCAATATTCGAAGACCATGCGCTTGCGCGTTACGGCGGCGTCGTCGAGCAGCGCCAGCTTGTAGGGGCCAAGCCGCGAATAGAGCGGCATATAGTGGGCGCGCACCACGGCGCTGACGGAATCGATCTGCAGCAGGCCGGTACGGGCAAGCACGCGGGCCAGATGCCGGCGGTCAGGCGTGCCGGTGGGGCGCGGGTCATTGAATCCCTGTGCCGCGAGCGCAATGCGGCGGGCCATGGCGAGCGAGATTTTTTCCTTCATGAAGGCGGCATCCGGACGATTTTAGACAGAGAAAATGACCTGCGATTCCGTGCCATGCTAACAGGGTTTTGGCGGCATCCATGTCAGGAGAGAAAAGTGGAGTAAAAAGTGAAGGAAATCAAACAGGAGCGGATCGGACCAGTTTTCCCGGATATGCCGTCCAGCACCGCGATTTGAACAAGGTTTGACTTGCTTCGCCGAAAGCGCTGCGCTAACCCTCGCCGCGTTGCAGCATAGAGCCCCCTTAAAACGGTTCAGTGGTTAAACTGTCACGCTTCCGCAAGTGGGTCCGGTGCTGTAATCAGAGTGGATTGGCCGCCAACGGAAACTGCAGCATGAACGCACTTTTAGGTTCGTACCTGCCCATCGTCCTGTTCATCGGCGTGGCGCTGATCGTCGGGCTGGCGCTGCTCGCCGCACCGTTCCTGGTGGCCTACCGCAACCCCGATCCGGAAAAGCTTTCCGCCTACGAGTGCGGCTTCAACTCGTTCGACGACGCCCGCATGAAGTTCGATATCCGCTTCTACCTGGTGTCGATCCTGTTCATCATCTTCGATCTGGAGGTGGCCTTCCTGTTTCCGTGGGCGGTGTCGTTCAGCCAGATCGGCATGCTCGGTTTCTGGTCGATGATGGTGTTTTTGGCGGTGCTGACCATCGGCTTTGCCTATGAATGGAAAAAAGGAGCGCTGGAATGGGATTGAACGACAGTTCCGGCACGCTCGTCGCGCCGAAGCCCAAGGGTCTCATCGACCCCAACACCGGCAGGCCGGTGGGGGAGGATGATCCATTCTTCCTGGAGATCAACAACGAGCTCGCCGACAAGGGCTTTCTCGTCACCTCGACCGAGGCGCTGATCACCTGGGCGCGCAGCGGCTCGCTGATGTTCATGACGTTTGGCCTCGCCTGCTGCGCCGTCGAGATGATCCACACGTCGATGCCGCGCTATGACAGCGAGCGCTTCGGGGTGGCGCCGCGCGCGTCTCCGCGCCAGTCCGACATCATGATCGTCGCCGGCACGCTGACCAACAAGATGGCGCCGGCGCTGCGCAAGGTCTACGATCAGATGCCGGAGCCGCGCTACGTCATCTCGATGGGCTCATGCGCCAATGGCGGCGGCTATTATCATTATTCCTATTCGGTGGTGCGCGGCTGCGACCGCATCGTGCCGGTCGACATCTACGTGCCCGGCTGCCCGCCGAGCGCTGAAGCGCTGCTTTACGGCATCCTTCTGCTGCAGAAGAAGATCCGCCGCACCGGCACGATCGAGCGGTGAGCGGCATGACCCAGGCGTTGAATGACCTCTCGACCTATCTCGGCGAGAAGCTGATCGGCCGGATCGGCGAGGCGGTGTTCGCCTATGGCGAACTCACCATCTCGGTCGAGCCGCGCGACCTGATCGAGGTGGTGACCTTCCTGCGCGACGACCCGAAATGCCAGTTCATTTCGATCATCGACGTCTGCGGCGCCGATTATCCGTCACGGGCAAAGCGCTTCGACGTCGTCTATCACCTGCTGTCGCCGAGGCAGAATATCCGCATCCGGCTCAAGGTCCAGGCCGACGAAGAGACGCTCGTGCCGTCGATCACCGGGATATATCCCGGCGCCGACTGGTTCGAGCGCGAGACCTACGATCTCTACGGCGTGCTGTTTTCGGGCCATCCCGATCTGCGGCGGATCCTGACCGACTACGGCTTTGAAGGCCATCCGCTGCGCAAGGACTTTCCGCTGACCGGCTTCGTCGAGGTGCGTTACGACGACGAAGCCAAGCGCGTCATCTACGAGCCGGTGGAGCTCAAGCAGGAATTCCGCAATTTCGATTTTCTGTCTCCGTGGGAAGGTACGGATTACGTGCTTCCGGGGGATGAAAAGGCAAAGCAGTAAATGGCTGAAACCTCCGTTCGCAACTTCAACATCAATTTTGGCCCGCAACATCCAGCGGCGCACGGCGTTTTGCGCCTGGTGCTGGAGCTTGACGGCGAAGTCGTCGATCGCGTTGACCCGCATATCGGGCTGTTGCACCGCGGCACGGAAAAGCTGATCGAGGCCAAGACTTACCTGCAGGCCGTGCCCTATCTCGACCGGCTCGACTATTGCGCGCCGATGAACCAGGAGCATGCCTTCGCGCTTGCCGCGGAGCGGCTGCTCGGCATCGAGGTGCCGAAGCGCGGGCAGTTGATCCGAGTTCTCTACTCCGAGATCGGCCGCATCATGTCGCATATCCTCAACGTGACGACGCAGGCGATGGATGTCGGCGCGCTGACGCCGCCGCTGTGGGGCTTCGTCGAGCGCGAAAAGCTGATGGTGTTCTATGAGCGCGCCTCGGGTTCGCGCATGCACGCGGCCTATTTCCGCCCCGGCGGCGTCCACCAGGACCTGCCGCAGAAGCTGATCGAGGACATCGGCAGCTGGATCGACCCGTTCCTGAAATCGGTCGACGACCTCGACTCGCTCTTGACCGGCAACCGTATCTTCAAGCAGCGCAATGTAGACATTGCCACCGTCTCCCTGGCGGACGCCTGGGCCTGGGGTTTTTCAGGCGTCATGGTGCGCGGCTCGGGCGCGCCGTGGGACCTGCGCAAATCGCAGCCCTACGAATGCTATGCCGAGCTGGATTTCGACATTCCGATCGGCAAGAACGGTGACTGTTTCGACCGCTATCTGGTGCGCATGGAAGAGATGCGGCAGTCGGCGAAAATCATGCGCCAGTGCGTCGACCTGTTGCTCGGCAAGGAGGGCGCCGGCCCGGTGTCCAACCTTGACGGCAAGGTGGTGCCGCCGAAGCGCGCGGCGATGAAGCGCTCGATGGAAGCGCTGATCCATCACTTCAAGCTCTACACCGAAGGCTACCGCGTGCCGGCCGGCGAGGTCTATGCCGCAGTCGAGGCGCCAAAGGGCGAGTTCGGCGTCTATCTCGTCTCCGACGGCACCAACAAGCCCTATCGCTGCAAGCTGCGCGCGCCGGGCTTTGCGCATCTGCAAGCCATGGACTTTTTGTGCCGCGGCCACATGTTGGCAGACGTCACCGCTGTGCTTGGCTCCCTCGATATCGTCTTCGGGGAGGTGGATCGGTGAAGATGCGGAGCGCCCTGCATGTTGCTGCCGGTTTTGCTGCCGGAGTGGCAGGCATGGGTGCCGTTGCCGCCTGGGGCCGCTCGGCGGAAGCCTATTGGGTGTCCTGCCGCCTTGAGGGCGTGAAGACAGATGTCATGTGCAGGGTAACCACGACGGGCCGACTTTGGGATCTGGATTCCGGTTGGTATCTTTATGCCGATACGGCATATCCGGATTGGAATGTGGCCCTTGGCGCGGATTGCTCGGATCGGTATCGCGAATATCGCGACTATGTCGACACTACCCGGGGAAAGATCGGAAACGATGAGAGTACCGCGGTCTTGGCCAGGTCCGACCCTCGTTTTTATTTCGACTGCTACAACAGAGTTAAAAGCTAAATGTCAGTCCGCCGTCTCGCAGAAGCCAGCCTCCAGCCAGCCTCCTTCGCCTTCAACCGGGCGAATGCGGCGGCGGCGAAGCAGTGGATCAAGAAATATCCGAAGGGGCGCGAGCAATCCGCGATTATCCCCTTGCTCATGCTGGCGCAGGAGCAGGAAGGCTGGGTGACCAAGGCGGCGATCGAGACGATCTCCGACATGCTCGACATGCCCTATATCCGTGGGCTGGAAGTCGCCACCTTCTATACGCAATACCAGCTCAATCCGGTCGGCACCCGCGCTCATATCCAGGTCTGCGGCACCACGCCCTGCATGCTGCGCGGCTCGGAAGCGCTGATGGATGTGTGCCGCTCGAAAATCCATCACGACCAATTCCACACCAACGACAAGGGCACGCTGTCGTGGGAGGAGGTCGAGTGCCTCGGCGCCTGCGTCAACGCACCGATGGTGATGATATTCAAGGACACCTATGAGGATTTGACGCCGGAGCGGCTTGCCGAGATCATCGACCTCTATGACGCCGGCAAAGGTGCTTCGGTGACGCCAGGACCGCAAAACGGCCGCATCACCTCTGAGCCGGCCAGTGGCCTGACGACCCTCAAGAGCGAAAAGGCGATCCTCAAGGCGACCCGCGACCGGGAAACCAGGGCGGCGACCAAGGCCGCCAAGGATGCAGAGCCGGCGGCTGCCGCCGCAGCACCAGTTCCGCCAGCGGCTTCGGCCGCGCCTGCACCGGCGCCGGTTGCGCCCTCGAATGCCAGCAAGCCGAAAACCGACGCGGTCGAGACCAACCCGGCGCTGAAATCGCCGTCGGCCACGAAAGTCGCGCCCGCGGTGGAGAAGGCGGCGAGCGTCGCAGCGCCTCTGCATTCGGCCGCCAATGCCAACAAGGCCGAGCCGCAGGTCGAGGACGTCTCGAAACAGCGCAAGGGCCCCAAGAACAAGGCCGAGCCGGCGTCTGCCTTCAAGGCGCCGGAGGCCAAGGTCAAACCGGCGAAGGCTGCCGCCAAGGCGGCCAAGGCGTCGCCCGGAAACAAGAGCCGGCCGACCGGCAAGAAGCCGGTCTGAGGAACGAGCAATGCTTCAGGACAGAGACCGCATCTTCAACAACATCTACGGCCGCTTCGACAAGTCGCTGGCCGGCGCCATGGCGCGCGGCGCCTGGGACAACACGCCCGGCATCGTTGCCAAGGGGCGCGAGTGGATCGTCAACGAGATGAAGGCATCGGGCCTGCGCGGCCGCGGCGGCGCCGGTTTCCCGACCGGGCTCAAATGGTCGTTCATGCCCAAGCAAAGCGACGGCCGGCCGAGCTATCTCGTCGTCAATGCCGACGAGTCCGAGCCCGGCACCTGCAAGGACCGCGACATACTGCGCCATGACCCGCACACGCTGGTCGAAGGCTGCCTGCTTGCCGGCTTCGCCATGGGCGCGGTCGCCGCCTACATCTATGTGCGCGGCGAGTTCATCCGCGAGCGCGAGGCGCTGCAACGCGCCATAGACGAGGCCTATGCGGCCAAGCTGATCGGCAAGAACAACACCTCCGGCTACGATTTCGACATTTACATGCACCATGGCGCCGGCGCCTATATCTGCGGCGAGGAAACGGCGCTGCTCGAAAGCCTCGAGGGCAAGAAGGGCCAGCCGCGGCTGAAGCCGCCATTTCCGGCCAATGTCGGCCTCTATGGCTGCCCGACGACGGTCAACAATGTCGAGTCCATCGCTGTCGCGCCGACCATCCTGCGCCGCGGTGCCGCCTGGTTCTCGTCCTTCGGCCGGCCCAACAATGTCGGCACCAAGCTGTTCTGCATCTCCGGCCACGTCAACAATCCGTGCACCGTCGAAGAGGCGATGTCGATCCCGTTCCGCGAACTGATCGAGACGCATTGCGGCGGCATCCGCGGCGGCTGGGACAACCTGCTGGCGGTCATTCCGGGCGGCGCCTCGGTGCCGCTGGTGCCGGCCGAGCAGATCATCGACGCGCCGATGGATTTCGATGCGTTGCGCGACCTGAAATCGGGCCTCGGCACGGCGGCTGTCATCGTCATGGACAAATCGACCGATATCGTGAAGGCGATCGCGCGGCTGTCCTATTTCTACAAGCACGAGAGCTGCGGCCAGTGCACGCCTTGCCGTGAGGGCACCGGCTGGATGTGGCGGGTGATGGAACGGCTGGTGCGCGGCGAGGCGCAGAAGCGCGAGATCGACATGCTGCTCGACGTGACGAAGCAGGTCGAGGGCCACACGATCTGTGCGCTGGGCGATGCGGCGGCGTGGCCGATCCAGGGCCTGATGCGGCATTTCCGCGGCGAGGTGGAGCGGCGCATCGACGAGTTTTCGCGCAACGCACACCGCGCCGAACCGGTGCTGGCGGCGGCGGAATAGAAGAATTCAAAAAATTGCGGGCGAATGCCCGAAACGAGGAAACGAGCGCGGGGCAGACGGAAACGACCAGGAGACCACCTATGTCGCTGTTTTCGACACCCGACGATTTTACGCCCGATATGGACCCGTTGTTGAAGATGAACCAGGATCTGACCAGGATGATGCCGAAGGAGATGGCCAATGCCGTCAATCTCCTGGCGCATCCTGTCGCGGGCGCGGCGGCGATGACGGCACTCGGCATCGGCCTTGCCAACCATGCCTTTGGTATCTGGATGGGCGTGCTTTCAGGCGCCGCCGAGACCTCGCAGCGGCTTTGGCAACCGGTCGCCGAGGATTTCGAGGCGCGAACGGAACGCTTTTCCGCGACCGGCAAAAGCTCCTCGACCAAGGCGCGCGCGGCGACCAAAACCCTGATTGCCGAGGCGCAGTCCTTCGCCAACGATGTGACTGACATTGCGACGAGCACCGCTGCACGGAGCTTGGCGAATGCCAGCACCGTTGCAGCGGATGCGTCGGCTGGGCTGATGCCGGAAGATTTCAAGCAGCCCAAGCCGATGGATCGGCCAGCCGAGCCGGCCGACCTCAAGGCGATATCGGGCATCGGGCCGAAACTGGAAAAGGTGCTGAACGGCCTTGGCATCTGGACATACGCCCAGATCGCCGCGTGGACGCCGCAAGAGATCGCCTGGGTCGAAGATTACCTGTCGTTGAAGGGCCGCATCGGCCGCGACAGCTGGATCGGTCAGGCGGCCGCGTTGGCCGGGGCCAAAAAGTGAATTCAATATCGTGCGCGGTCTCGGCTGCGCCCGGAAGGAAAGATTGCGGAACGTCCGCAGGGGTTTGAGGCGAAATGGCAAAGCTCAAGGTCGACGGGAAAGAGATCACTGTACCCGACCACTACACGCTGCTGCAGGCGGCCGAGGACGCCGGCGCGGAAGTGCCGCGCTTCTGCTTCCACGAGCGGCTGTCGATCGCCGGCAATTGCCGCATGTGCCTGATTGAGGTGAAAGGCGGTCCGCCCAAGCCGCAGGCGTCCTGCGCCATGGGCGTGCGCGACCTGCGCCCCGGCCCGAACGGCGAGCCGCCGGAAATCTTCACCAACACGCCGATGGTCAAGAAGGCGCGCGAAGGCGTGATGGAATTCCTGCTGATCAACCATCCGCTGGACTGCCCGATCTGCGACCAGGGCGGCGAGTGCGACCTGCAGGACCAGGCGATGGCGTTCGGAGTCGATTCCTCGCGCTACCATGAGAACAAGCGGGCGGTCGAAGACAAGTATATCGGGCCGCTGGTCAAGACCATCATGAACCGCTGCATCCATTGCACGCGCTGTGTCCGCTTTACCACCGAGATTGCCGGCATCTCCGAGCTCGGCCTGATCGGCCGCGGCGAGGATGCCGAGATCACCACCTATCTCGAAAGCGCGATGACTTCGGAACTGCAAGGCAATGTCATCGACCTTTGCCCGGTTGGTGCGCTGACCTCCAAACCGTACGCCTTCCAGGCACGGCCGTGGGAACTGACCAAGACCGAATCCATCGACGTGATGGACGCCGTCGGCTCCGCGATCCGCGTCGATAGCCGAGGCCGCGAAGTGATGCGCATCCTGCCGCGTACCAACGAGGCGGTGAACGAGGAGTGGATTTCCGACAAGACCCGCTTCATCTGGGATGGTCTGCGCACGCAGCGCCTCGACCGGCCCTATGTGCGAAAGGAGGGCAGACTGGCCCCGGCAAGCTGGGCCGAGGCTTTTGCCGCGATCAAGGAAGCGGTGTCGAATGCCGCACCCGAAAAGATCGGTGCCATTGCCGGCGATCTTGCCGCCGTCGAGGAGATCTACGCGCTGAAGCTTCTGATGGCTTCGCTCGGCTCGAAGAACACCGACTGCCGCCAGGACGGCGCCGCACTCGATCCGTCGCTCGGCCGGGCGAGCTATGTGTTCAACCCGACCATCGAAGGCATCGAACAGGCCGATGCGGTGCTGATCATCGGCGCCAATCCGCGCTTCGAGGCATCCTTGCTCAACGCCCGCATCCGCAAGCGCTGGCGGGCCGGCAATCTGCCAGTCGGCGTCATCGGCGATGTCGGCGATACGCGCTATGATTACGAGCAGCTCGGCGCCGGGCCGGAATCGCTGAAGGATCTGGCCGACGGCAATGGCAAGTTCTTCCAACTGCTGAAGAAGGCGACGCATCCGCTGATCATCGTCGGACAGGGTGCGCTGGCGCGTCCGGACGGGGCGGCCGTGCTCGGCCAGGCGGCGAAGCTCGCCGTCGCCGTCAACGCCGCCAGGGCCGACTGGAACGGCTTTGCCGTGCTGCACACTGCCGCGGCACGCGTCGGCGGCCTCGATGTCGGGTTTGTGCCGGGCGAGGGCGGCAGGAACGTCGCCGGCATGCTGGGCGAGACCGATGTGCTGTTCCTGCTCGGCGCCGACGAAATCGACATGGCAAAGACCGGCGGCGCTTTCGTCGTCTATATCGGCACGCATGGCGACAAGGGCGCACACCGCGCCAACGTCATCCTGCCGGGTGCCGCCTATACCGAGAAGTCGGGCACCTTCGTCAACACCGAGGGGCGCGTGCAGCAGACCAACCGTGCCGGCTTCGCGCCCGGTGAGGCACGCGAGGACTGGGCGATCCTTCGGGCACTATCGGATGTGCTTGGCAAGAAGCTGCCGTTCGATTCGCTGCCGCAGCTGCGCGCTAAGCTCTATGCGGAATACCCGCATCTTGCCCGCATCGACCATGTCGCGGCCGGCGACCCGGCCGACATCGCCAGGGTTGCCAAGCTCGGCGGGCGGCTGAACAAGGGCACCTTCACCTCGCCGGTCAAGGATTTCTACCTGACCAACCCGATCGCGCGGGCTTCCGCGGTGATGGCCGAGTGCTCGGCTTTGGCGAAGAACGGCTTCAGGCAGGCGGCGGAGTAGACATGGACACCTTCTTCTCCTTCTACGTGCTGCCGGCGCTGCTGATCCTTTTGAAGTCGGTCGTGCTGATCATCGTTCTGTTGATCTTCGTCGCCTATGTGCTTTACGCCGACCGCAAGATCTGGGCGGCGGTGCAATTGCGCCGCGGACCGAACGTCGTCGGCCCGTGGGGCACGCTGCAGGCGTTCGCCGATCTGCTGAAATTCGTCTTCAAGGAGCCGGTCATCCCGTCCGGCGCCAACAAGGGCGTTTTCCTGCTGGCGCCCTTGGTGTCGGCGGTGCTGGCGATCTCTGCCTGGGCGGTCATACCGGTCAATGAAGGCTGGGCGATCGCCAACGTCAATGTCGGCATCCTCTATGTCTTCGCCATCTCCTCGCTCGAGGTCTATGGCGTCATCATGGGCGGCTGGGCGTCCAATTCGAAATACCCCTTCCTCGGCGCGCTGCGCTCGGCGGCGCAGATGGTGTCCTACGAAGTCTCCATCGGTTTCGTCATTGTCACCGTGCTGCTTTGCGTCGGCTCGCTCAACCTGTCCGACATCGTCTTGTCGCAGCAGGACGGGCTGGGCACACGGCTCGGCCTGCCCAACACCTTCCTCGACTGGCATTGGCTGTCGCTGTTCCCGATGTTCATCGTCTTCTTCATCTCGGCATTGGCCGAGACCAACCGGCCGCCCTTCGACCTTGTGGAAGCCGAATCGGAACTCGTCGCCGGCCATATGGTCGAATATTCCTCGACGCCGTTCCTGTTGTTCTTCCTCGGCGAATATGTCGCCGTCGTCCTGATGTGCGCGCTGGCCACCATCCTGTTCCTTGGCGGCTGGCTGCCGCCCTTCAACTTCGCGCCGTTCACCTGGGTGCCGGGGCTGATCTGGTTCGTGCTCAAGGTCTGCCTGGTGTTCTTCATGTTCTCCATGGTGAAGGCGTTCGTGCCGCGCTACCGCTACGACCAGCTGATGCGGCTCGGCTGGAAGGTCTTCCTGCCGATCTCGCTGTTCATGGTGGTCGCCACCGCCGCCTTCCTCAAGATCACGGGGTTTGCGTGATGGGCAGTCTGATCGTTGGTTTTCTAGGCGCAGCTGTCGGCGTGCTTGTTGCGCTCTTTGGCAACGTCGTTGTGCTGCCCTACGTTTTGCGGCAACAGGACCAAAGGTTGGCAGCAAACTACCGAGTGCCGGTGTTTGGCTGGGACAAGCAGATATTGGCGTCGATGACGAGACTTGCATACCGTTTCCTGATGCCTGTCTTTTTCGGATTTATCGGCGCAATCGCTGCAACACAGATCTTTGGGGGTGCTGAATGAGTACGCTATCCCAGGCCGCCAAGTCACTGCTTTTGCAGGACTTCGTCAGCGCTTTCTTCCTGTCGATGCGCCAATTCTTCGCGCCGAAGGAGACCATCAACTATCCGCATGAAAAGGGGCCGGTCAGCCCGCGCTTCCGTGGCGAACATGCGCTGCGCCGCTACCCGAACGGCGAGGAACGCTGCATCGCCTGCAAACTATGCGAGGCGATCTGCCCGGCGCAGGCCATCACCATCGAAGCCGGCCCACGTCGCAATGACGGCACGCGGCGCACCGTGCGCTACGACATTGATATGGTGAAATGCATTTACTGCGGCTTCTGCCAGGAAGCCTGCCCGGTCGACGCCATTGTCGAGGGCCCGAATTTCGAATTCGCGACGGAGACGCGCGAGGAGCTTTATTACGACAAGGACAGGCTCCTGGCCAATGGCGACCGCTGGGAGCGTGAACTGGCGCGCAACATCTCGCTGGATGCGCCTTACCGCTGATATTTGACGCATGGACGGGGCGAGGGCCCTCGTTTAAGGAACACGCAACTTGCCGACCGGAGGCGGTGGCAAAAAACAGGACGAACGTCCTGTTCTGACAGGAAACCCGGGGGAACCCATGCTGAGTGGACTAGAGGCGGCCTTTTTCTACCTCTTCGCCTTTGTCGCGGTGGCATCGGCGTTCATGGTCATATCGGCGCGCAATCCCGTGCATTCGGTGCTGTTCCTGATCCTGACCTTCTTCAACGCCGCCGGCCTTTTCATGCTGACCGGCGCCGAGTTCCTGGCGATGATCCTGCTCGTCGTCTATGTCGGCGCGGTGCTGGTGCTGTTCCTGTTCGTCGTCATGATGCTCGACGTCGACTTCGCCGAAATGAAGGAAGGCGCCCTGCAATATGCACCGATCGGCGCGCTGGTCGGGCTGATCCTGGCGGCGGAGCTGATCGTGGTGCTCGGCGGCTATACATTCGCGCCGAAACTGGTGGCGACGGTCGCCAAACCCATTCCGGACCTGGCCGCGCGCTCGAACACGGCAGCGCTCGGCGACATCCTCTATACGGATTACCTCTATTACTTCCAGGTGGCGGGGCTGGTGCTGCTGGTCGCCATGATCGGCGCCATCGTGCTGACGCTGCGCCACAAGCCGGGCGTCAAGCGGCAGTCGATCGCCGCCCAGGTCGGCCGCACGGCGGCAACCGGAGTGGAAATCCGCAAGGTCAAGACGGGCGAAGGAGTCTGAGATGGTCGTCGGCATCGCGCACTACCTGACCGTATCGGCGATCCTGTTCACGCTCGGCG
This sequence comes from Mesorhizobium sp. M1006, assembly GCF_040318825.1. Classification (NCBI taxonomy): domain Bacteria; kingdom Pseudomonadati; phylum Pseudomonadota; class Alphaproteobacteria; order Hyphomicrobiales; family Phyllobacteriaceae; genus Mesorhizobium; species Mesorhizobium sp. M1006. The sequence goes on along the minus strand of NZ_JAMYMZ010000001.1, from coordinate 128,246 downwards.
TGTTCGGCATCTTCCTGAACCGCAGGAACGTCATCGTCATCCTGATGTCGATCGAGCTGATCCTGCTTGCCGTCAACATCAATTTCGTCGCCTTCTCGGCGGCGCTCGGCGACCTGGTCGGCCAGGTGTTCGCACTGTTCGTGCTGACGGTCGCGGCGGCCGAAGCGGCGATCGGCCTTGCCATTCTCGTCGTCTTCTTCCGCAACCGCGGCTCGATCGCGGTCGAAGACGTGAACATGATGAAGGGTTGACGGAACCACCATGTATCAGGCCATCGTCTTCCTTCCGCTGCTCGGCTTCTTGATCGTCGGCCTGTTCGGCACTTCGCTCGGCGCCAAGGCTTCAGAATACATCACCTCCGGCTTCCTGGTGATCGCGGCTGTGCTGTCGTGGGTCGCCTTCTTCTCGGTCGGCTTCGGCGGCGGCGAGGTGTTCACCGTGCCGGTGATGCGCTGGATCCAGTCGGGCGGGCTGGAGGCGTCCTGGGCGCTCAGGATCGACACGCTGACGGTGGTCATGCTGGTCGTCGTCAACACGGTGTCGTCGCTGGTCCATATCTACTCGATCGGCTACATGCATCACGATCCGGACCGGCCGCGCTTCTTCGCCTATCTGTCGCTGTTTACCTTCGCCATGCTGATGCTGGTGACGGCCGACAACCTCGTGCAGATGTTCTTCGGCTGGGAAGGCGTCGGCCTTGCCTCCTATCTGCTGATCGGCTTCTGGTACAAGAAGCCTTCGGCCAATGCGGCTGCAATCAAGGCCTTCGTCGTCAACCGCGTCGGCGATTTCGGCTTTGCGCTCGGCATCTTCGGCGTGTTCGTGCTGTTCGGCTCGGTCAATCTCGGCACCATCTTCGCCAATGCGGCGACGTTCATTCCGGCGGAAGGCGCGCCGCAAGGTGCGGCCGTGCTGACCTTCCTCGGCTATGCACTCGACAGGCAGGCTGCGATGACGGTCGTCTGCCTGCTCCTGTTCATGGGCGCCATGGGCAAGTCGGCGCAGGTGCCGCTGCACACCTGGCTGCCGGATGCCATGGAGGGCCCGACGCCGGTCTCGGCACTGATCCATGCCGCCACCATGGTGACGGCAGGCGTGTTCATGCTGGCGCGGTTGTCGCCGCTGTTCGAGCTGTCGCATTCGGCACTGACGGTGGTCACCTTCATCGGCGCTTTCACCGCCTTCTTCGCGGCGACAGTCGGTCTCGTCCAGAACGACATCAAGCGCGTCATCGCCTATTCGACCTGTTCGCAGCTCGGCTACATGTTCGTGGCGCTCGGCGTCGGTGCCTATGGCGCAGCGATTTTCCATCTGTTCACCCACGCCTTCTTCAAGGCGCTGCTGTTCCTCGGCTCGGGCTCGGTCATCCACGCCGTCTCCGACGAGCAGGACATGCGCAAAATGGGCGGCCTGAGGACGCTGATTCCGACGACTTACTGGATGATGGTGATCGGCACGTTGGCGCTGACCGGTGTCGGCATTCCGGTAACGATCATCGGCACGGCCGGCTTCTTTTCCAAGGACGCCATCATCGAAGCGGCCTTCGCCGGCCACAATGCGGTCGCCGCGTTTGCCTTCATATTGCTGGTCATTGCCGCCTGCTTCACCTCCTTCTACTCCTGGCGGCTGATCTTCATGACCTTCCACGGCGAGCCGCGGGCCAGCCACGAGGTCATGCACCATGTCCATGAATCGCCGCCGGTCATGCTGGTGCCGCTGTTCATCCTGGCGGCGGGCGCGCTGTTCGCCGGCGTGATCTTCCACGGCGCCTTCATCGGCGAGGGCTATGCCGAATTCTGGAAGGCGTCGCTGTTCACGCTGCCGGACAACCACATCCTGCACGAAATCCACGAAGTGCCGTTGTGGGTCGAGCTGTCACCGTTCATCGCCATGCTGATCGGCTTTGCGATTGCCTGGCAGTTCTATATTCGCGCGCCGGAAATGCCTCGGAGCGTCGCCGCCAACCATCGCCTGCTCTATGCCTTCCTGCTCAACAAATGGTATTTCGACGAGCTCTACGACTTCCTGTTCGTGCGGCCGGCAAAGCGCCTCGGCAGCTTCCTGTGGAAGACCGGCGACGGCACCGTCATCGATGGGCTCGGGCCGGACGGCATTTCGGCGCGCGTCGTCGACGTCACCAACCGGGTCGTCAAGCTGCAGACCGGCTATCTCTACCACTATGCCTTCGCCATGCTGATCGGCGTTGCCGCACTCGTCACCTGGATGATGCTCTGATGACCGCCTGGCCGATCCTATCTCTGGTCACCTTCCTGCCGCTGGTTGGTGTGCTGCTCATCCTTTTCGTGCGTGACGACAGCGAGAACGCGCGCCGCAACATCCGCGCCATCGCGCTGTTCACGACTGCGTTCACCTTCGTGGTTTCGCTGTTTATCTGGACCGGCTTCGACAATTCGCAGCCCGGCTTCCAGTTCGTCGAGAAGTTTGCCTGGCTGGATTCCGGCATCTCCTACCATATGGGCGTAGACGGCATCTCCATGCTGTTCGTCATCCTGACCACCTTCCTGATGCCGCTCTGCATCCTCGCCTCGTGGGAATCGATCGAGAAGCGCGTCAAGGCCTATATGATCGCCTTCCTGCTGCTCGAGACGCTGATGATCGGCGTGTTCTGCGCGCTCGACATCGTCTTGTTCTACGTCTTCTTCGAAGCCGGCCTGATCCCGATGTTCATCATCATCGGCGTGTGGGGCGGCAAGCGGCGCGTCTATGCCTCGTTCAAGTTCTTCCTCTATACGCTGGCCGGCTCGGTGCTGATGCTGCTCGCCATCATGGCGATGTTCTTCCAGTCCGGCACCACCGATATCCCGACGCTTCTGACGCATAACTTCCCAGCCAATATGCAGACCTGGCTATGGCTTGCCTTCTTCGCGTCCTTCGCGGTGAAGATGCCGATGTGGCCGGTGCATACCTGGCTGCCGGACGCACATGTCGAGGCGCCGACGGCCGGCTCGGTGATCCTGGCCGCCATCCTGCTCAAGATGGGCGGGTACGGCTTCCTGCGTTTTTCGCTGCCGATGTTTCCGATCGCATCCGAAATGTTCGCGCCGCTGATCTTCACGCTTTCCGTCGTCGCCATCATCTACACCTCGCTGGTGGCGCTGATGCAGGAGGACATGAAGAAGCTGATCGCCTATTCGTCGGTCGCTCACATGGGCTTCGTCACCATGGGAATCTTCGCGATGAACCAGGAAGGCGTCCAGGGTTCGATCTTCCAGATGCTGTCGCACGGCCTGGTCTCCGGCGCGCTGTTCCTCTGCGTCGGCGTCGTCTACGACCGCATGCACACGCGTGACATCGACGCCTATGGCGGGTTGGTCAACAACATGCCGAAATATGCAACCGTGTTCATGATCTTCACCATGGCCAATGTCGGCCTGCCCGGCACCAGCGGCTTCGTCGGCGAGTTCCTGACCATGCTCGGCGTGTTCCGGGTCAACACCTGGGTGGCGTTCTTCGCCGCCACCGGCGTCGTCCTTTCGGCGGCCTATGCGCTCTGGCTCTACCGCAAGGTGATCTTCGGCGCGCTGACCAAGGAAAGCCTGAAAGGCCTGCTCGACCTGTCGACGCGCGAGAAGGTGATCATCTATCCGCTGGTCGCGCTGGTCATCTTCTTCGGCGTCTATCCGGCGCCGATCTTCGACGCGACCGCCGAATCGGTCAAGGCGCTCGTTACCAATGTCACCGCATCCATCGGCGCCGCGCAGACCGCGGCGGCGAACTGACTGGGGGTTTGCGAACCATGACGCCGGACCTTCTCTCAAGCCTGTCGCTCTCGACGCCAGAGCTGATCCTCGCCATCGGCGCCTTGGCGCTGTTGATGCTCGGCGCCTATTCGCGCGCCAACACCACTGTCACGGTGAGCGGCCTTGCTGTTGCCGTGCTGGTGATCGCCGGCGCCTGGCTGATCTTTTCCCCAGGGCAGGGCAATGCCTATGGCGAAGCCTTCATCCAGGACCCATTCGCCCGCTTCATGAAGGTGCTGGCGCTGATCGGCTCGGCGGTGACGCTGGTCATGTCGGTCCGCTTTGCCCAGGCGGAGCGTTTCGACAAGTTCGAATATCCGGTGCTGATCCTGCTCTGCACGCTCGGCATGATGCTGATGATCTCGGCCAACGGCATGATCGGGCTCTATCTCGGCCTCGAGCTGCAATCGCTGGCGATCTACGTGCTGGCGGCGATCAACCGCGACAATCTGCGCTCGACCGAGGCTGGGCTGAAGTACTTCGTCCTTGGCGCGCTGTCGTCGGGCATGCTGCTTTACGGCATCTCGCTGGTCTACGGCTACACCGGCAACACCGGCTTCCAGGAGATCGCCGCGGCGCTGAGCGGCGGCGAGCGCCAGCTCGGCCTCGTCTTCGGCCTGGTTTTTGTGCTGGCCGGCCTTGCCTTCAAGATCTCGGCGGTGCCGTTCCATATGTGGACGCCCGACGTCTATGAAGGCGCGCCGACGCCGGTGACGGCTTTTCTGGCGGCGGCACCGAAGATGGCGGCGATGGCGCTGATGGTGCGCGTCACCATGGGCGCCTTCAAGCCGATCGCCGCCGACTGGCAGCAGATCATCGTCTTCATCTCGATCGCCTCGATGGCGCTTGGTGCCTTCGCGGCCATCGGCCAGACCAACATCAAACGGCTGATGGCCTATTCCTCCATCGGTCATATGGGTTATGCGCTGGTCGGCCTTGCCGCGAACAGCCAGGACGGCGTGCGCGGCGTCGCCATCTACATGCTGATCTATCTGGTGATGACGCTCGGCACCTTCGCCTTCATCCTCGCCATGCGGCGAAAGGAGGGCAATGTCGAGCAGATCAGCGATCTCGCTGGCCTGTCGGCGACCAATCCGATCATGGCGACGATCCTCACCATCCTGATGTTCTCGCTGGCCGGCATCCCGCCGCTCGCCGGCTTCTGGGGGAAATGGTACGTGTTCCTCGCCGCCATCAACGCCAACCTCTACGCGCTGGCGATCATCGGCGTGCTCGCGTCTGTGGTGGGCGCCTACTATTATCTGCGTATCATCAAGATCATGTGGTTCGACGAACCGGTCGGCGGCTTCGTGCCGATGGCGTCCGAACTGCGCGTCGTGCTCGGTGTCTGTGGCGCCTTCGTGCTGTTCTACGTGCTGATCGGCGGCCCGATCGGAACCTACGCCGCTGCCGCAGCCAAGACCTTCTTCTGACGGAATGACGTTCAGGCTGGCTCCAACCGCGGCTTCGGACGGGTTCCGGCTCGAGGCGCACGACACGGTCGGCTCCACCAACGCGCTGGCGCTGGAGCACGCACGGGCCGGCGATCCGGGCAAACTCTGGGTTGTCTCCAAAAAGCAGGAAGCGGGGCGTGGCCGCCGTGGCCGCGCCTGGGCGACGCCCGAGGGTAATCTGGCAGCGACGTTGCTGGTGATCACCAACACCGAGCTTCGGCTTGCCGCGACGCTCGGCTTCGTTGCTGGACTGGCGCTGGCCGACGCGCTCGACGCTGTCGTGCCGAAGGGCAGGATCGCGATCGGCCTCGATGGTGCGAGCCAAGGCAAAAACCGTTTCGAACTGAAATGGCCGAACGATGTGCTTGCCTCGGGCGCCAAGCTCGCCGGCATCCTGCTGGAATCGGCGATGCTGGATGGCGACCGTTCGGCGGTGGCTATCGGTATCGGCGTCAACGTGGTGGCATACCCTGAGGATTTGCCTTATCCAGCGACGTCGCTCAGCGCGCTGGGGTCTGCTTGCGATGCCGAGACGCTGTTTCTGGCGCTATCGGATGCCTGGAGCGAGAATGCGCGGCTGTGGAACGAAGGGCGTGGGCTTGCCGCCGTCAGGCGGCGGTGGCTGGCGCGTGCGGCGGGGCTTGGCGGGCAGGTTGCTGTCAGAATTGACGGTAATGTGGTGCGTGGCACCTTCGAGACCATTGACGAGGACTGCCGTTTCGTGATCCGCGACGATGAAGGTTCGGTTCTGACGATCGCCGCCGGCGACGTGCATTTCGGCGCGGTTGCCTCGGCCGGCGTTTGACCGGCCAATACGTTTGACTGGCCAGGTATTTGACCAGCTTGAATTTGACCGGCCGACAATTTTGACCGGCCCACAATTTTGACCGGCCCGCAATTTTGACCGGCAAGGAAGGAAAGACCATGGCGACAGCGGAAAACGCCGAACTTGTCTTCGTGCCGCTCGGCGGTGTCGGCGAGATCGGCATGAACTTTGCCCTCTACGGCTATGGACCGGCCAATGCGCGCGAATGGATCGTGGTCGACGTCGGCGTCACCTTTCCCGATGCAACCCTGCCCGGCGTCGACCTGGTTCTGCCCGACACACGCTTCATCGAGGAGAATGTCGCCAATCTGCGCGGCATCGTCATCACCCATGCGCATGAGGACCATTATGGCGCGCTCCACGACATCTGGCCGAAGCTCAAGACGCCGGTGTGGATGACGCCGTTCAGCGCCGGCCTGCTGGAAGCCAAGCGGCAGGGCGAGCAAGGGGCGCCGAAGATCCCGGTGACGATCTACCGGGCCGGCGAGAAATTCACCGTCGGCCCGTTCGAGATCGAGGCCATCCCTGTTGCGCACTCCATTCCCGAACCGATGTCGCTGGCGATCACGACGCCGGCCGGCGTCGTCATCCATACCGGCGACTGGAAGATCGATCCGGCGCCGACGGTCGGGCCGATGACCGACGAGGCGCGCTTCCGAGCCTATGGCGACAAGGGCGTGCTGGCGCTGGTCTGCGATTCCACCAATGCGATGCGGGAAGGGGAATCGCCGTCCGAAGTGGCGGTGGGCGAGGGCCTCAAGAGCGTCATCCAGAACGCCAACGGCCGGGTCGCCGTCACCAGCTTCTCCTCCAATGTCGGGCGTATCGTCTCCATCGCCAAGGCGGCGCGGGATGCCGGCCGCCAGTGCCTGGTGATTGGCCGCTCGATGAAGCGAGTCATCGATGTGGCTGATGAACTCGGCTATATGGACGGGTTGCCGGAATTCATCGCCGAGGAGGATTACGGCTTCATCCCGCGCGAAAACCTCGTCATCATCTGCACCGGCAGCCAGGGCGAGCCGCTTGCCGCACTTGCCAAGCTGTCGCGCGACGAGATGAAGTCGGTGGCGCTGACGGCCGGCGACACGGTGGTGTTTTCCTCGCGCACCATTCCCGGCAACGAGAAGGCGATCCTCGAAATCAAGAACCGCCTGATCGATCTCGGCATCAAGATCATCGAGGACGGCGATGCGCTGGTGCATGTCTCCGGCCATCCACGCCGCAGCGAATTGCGCAAGATGTATGAATGGGTGCGGCCGCAGATCGGCGTTCCCGTGCATGGCGAAGCGGCGCATCTGGTGGCGCAGGGCTCGCTGATGTCGACGTCCGGTATCGGCCAGGTCGCGCAGGTGCGCGACGGCGACATGCTCAGGCTGTATCCGGGTGCCGCCGCCATCATCGACCAGGTGCCGTTCGGCCGCATCTACAAGGATGGAAGGCTGATCGGCACCGACCAGGCGATGGGCATTCGCGACCGCCGCAAGCTGTCCTTTGCCGGCCATGTCGCCGTCAATGTCGTGCTCGACGACAAATACGAGCTTGCCGGCGATCCCGATCTGGTCGCCATCGGCGTCGCCGAGGCCGACGGCAGCGGTGAGAGCCTGGAAGACCTGATGATCGATGCGGCAATCGGCGCCGTGGACTCCATCCCCCGCCAGCGCCGAAAAGACCTCGACCTAGTCCAGGAGGCGGTGCGGCGCGCGGTGCGCGGCGCGGCCAACGAAGCCTGGGGCAAGAAGCCGCTGGTGACGGTGTTCGTCACAAGATGAGGGAGTAGGGGAGTATGGCAGTAGGGGAGTAGGGAAGAACAGATAGTTTGCACTCTCCAAACTTGTTTTTCGTACTCCCGTACTCCCCTATTCCCCTACTCCCCTAACCGGGAGCACTCTATGCTCGGACGCCTCAACCATGTCGCGCTTGCGGTGCCGGATCTGGCCGCGGCTGCGGCGGTCTATCGCGATACGCTTGGCGCGCGCGTGACCGCGCCGCAGGCGCTGCCGGAGCATGGCGTTACGGTGGTGTTCGTCGATGTCGGCAACACCAGGATCGAGTTGCTCGAGCCGCTCGGCGAAGCCTCGCCGATCGCCGCATTCCTCGCGAAGAATCCGTCCGGCGGCATGCACCATGTCTGCTATGAGGTGGATGACATTGTTGCGGCGCGCGACCGTCTCAAGGCCAGCGGCGCGTGCGTGCTCGGCGACGGCAATCCGAAGATCGGCGCACATGGCAAGCCGGTATTGTTTCTGCACCCCAAGGATTTCTTCGGCACGCTGGTCGAACTGGAGCAAGCATGAGTTGGGTTTCGTTTATCGCCCTGTTCTTCGCCACGTGGTGGGTGGTGTTGTTCGCCGTCCTGCCGTTCAGCATGCGGACGCAGGACGAGGATCGGGACGTGACGCTTGGCACGGTTCCGAGCGCACCGCGCGGACCGCACATGCTGCGCGCCGCGCTGCGCACGACGATCGCCACGCTGGTCCTCATGGGTATCTTCTACGGCATCACGAGAGGGCTTGGCCTCGGTATCGACGACATCCCGCACATCGTGCCGGATTTTAACCAGAGCCCAGCGCATTAGCCGGCTACCGATCGTGTCCGACTATCCCAGCCTAGCCGAGGCTCTGAAATCAAGCTGAGCCAGCAAGATCAACCCAAAGTAAAGGCCGGGGCGGGTTTGGGCTGACGCAACGTCATGTAGTTTGGTAATCCGTCGTGCTAACCAGATGATTGCACAAAAAAAATGCAAGGCGCGAGGCCTTGCAATTTAAACGCGTCCGATCTGTTTCCGGTGTCCGGCGGCAGCGAGTTACCGCGCCTAGATCGCATCCTCCCAAGACTTTGACCGCGTAGGAGGGCAGATTTTTCTCTACCCTCTCGGTTATGGGGGCACACTAGCCTAAGGCGGGTGAAAATGTCACGAAGAATTTTGCCCAGAAACAGGCAATCTCGTGCTGCAGTGCACAATAGTACGGCAGGCGTTGCTTGCGAAACGCCCAGCAAGCCGCGTGCGGCAATTGCGGCGCCTGTGCAGCGCCTGGGCCGGGTTTCCATTCCGCCATGAAATGGCTATGAAGCCGGGGCAAGCAAGCCTGCGCTGCGCCGATTCCGGCGCCGCCATCCTCTCTCACGGACCAGTTCATGCGTTTGTCGCGCTATTTCCTGCCCATCCTCAAAGAAAATCCGCGCGAGGCCGAGATCGTCTCGCATCGGCTGATGCTGCGCGCCGGCATGATCCGCCAGCAGGGGCAGGGCAGCTTTTCCTGGCTGCCGCTCGGCAAGCGGGTGCTGGACAAGGTCTGCCGGATCATTCGCGAGGAGCAGAATCGCGCCGGCGCACTCGAAATCCTGATGCCGACCATCCAATCGGCCGAGCTGTGGCGCGAAAGCGGCCGCTATGAAGACTACGGCAAGGAGATGCTGCGCATCAAGGACCGGCAAGACCGCGATATGCTCTACGGGCCGACCAACGAGGAGATGGTCACCGAGATCTTCCGCTCCTATGTCAAGTCCTACAAGGACCTGCCGCTCAACCTCTATCACATCCAGTGGAAGTTTCGCGACGAGGTGCGCCCGCGCTTCGGCGTCATGCGTTCGCGCGAGTTCCTGATGAAGGACGCCTATTCCTTCGACCTCGATTATGAAGGCGCCAAGGCCGCCTATAACCGCATGTTCGTTTCCTATCTCAGGACGTTTACGCGCATGGGGCTGCAGGCCATCCCGATGCGCGCCGACACCGGGCCGATCGGCGGCGACCTCAGCCATGAGTTCATCATCCTGGCCGACACCGGCGAGAGCCAGGTGTTCTGCCATCGCGATTATCTTTCGCTGGCAGTGCCCGGCGCAGACACTGATTTTTCGAACGACGCCGAGATCGGCGGCATCGTCACGACGTGGACGACGCCCTATGCCGCCACCGACGAGATGCATGACGAGGCGGCGTGGGAGAAGGTGCCCGCGAGCGACCGGGTCTCGGCGCGCGGCATCGAGGTTGGGCATATCTTCCATTTCGGCGACAAATATTCCAAGCCGATGGGCGCCAAGGTGACCGGGCCGGACGGCAAGGATCATTTCGTTTCTGGCGGTTCCTACGGAATCGGCCCGTCCAGGCTGGTCGCGGCGATCATCGAGGCCAGCCATGACGATAACGGCATCATCTGGCCGGAGGCGGTGGCACCGTTCGATGTCGGCCTGATCAACATGAAGGCTGGCGATGCCGAATGCGACCGCGTCTGCGGCGAGCTGAATGCCGCCTTTGCCGCCGCCGGCAAGGAGGTGCTCTACGACGACACCGACCAGCGGCCGGGCGGCAAGTTCGCCACCGCCGACCTGATCGGGCTCCCGTGGCAGGTGATCGTCGGGCCGCGTGGTGTCGCCGCCGGCGAGGTCGAGATCAAGAACCGCAGGACCGGCGAGCGCGAGACGCTGCCGATCGGCGACGTGAAAAAGCGTTTCGGTGCCGCCGCATGAACGAAGCGGCGGCAGCAAGACCACCGGGCGCCGGGCCTTTTTCCGGCTTCGAACGCTTGGTGGCGTGGCGCTATCTGCGCTCGCGTCGCAAGGAGACGGTGATCTCGGTGATCGCCTCGATCTCCTTCCTCGGCATCATGCTGGGCGTCGCCACGCTGATCGTCGTCATGGCAGTCATGAACGGCTTTCGCGCCGAACTGCTGACGCGCATCCTAGGCGTCAACGGGCACCTGATCGTGCAGCCGCTCGACATGCCGCTGGAGGACTATGCCCAGGTCGCTGGCCGCATCAACGGCGTGCCCGGCGTCAAATACGCCATCCCGCTGATCGACGGGCAGGTGCTGGCGCAAGGCAATGTCGGCGGCGGCACCGGCGCGCTGGTGCGCGGCATACGCGGCGAGGATCTCGGCAAGATCACCATCGTCGCCAACAACATCAAGGAGGGCTCGATCGTCGGCTTCGACACCGGCGAAGGCGTCGCCATCGGCAGCCGCATGGCCGAAAATCTCGGCCTTGTGCTCGGCGATACCATCACGCTGATCTCGCCCGAGGGCGACATCACGCCGCTCGGCACGACGCCGCGTATGAAAGGCTATCCGATAACCGCGATCTTCGAGGTCGGCATGTCGGAATATGACAGTTCCATCGTCTACATGCCGTTTTCCGAAGCGCAGCTTTACTTCAACATGGACGGAAGGGCGCAGACGATCGAGATCTACGCCGACAATCCCGACAATATCGACGCGCTGAAGCCGAAGGTCGAAGAGGCGGCGCAGCGGCCGATCAGCCTTGTCGATTGGCGGGAGCGTAACAAGACGTTCTTCGACGCGCTGCAGGTCGAGCGCAACGTCATGTTCATGATCCTGACGCTGATCGTGCTGGTGGCGGCGCTCAACATCATTTCGGGCCTGATCATGCTGGTGAAGGACAAGGGCCACGACATCGCCATCCTGCGCACCATGGGCGCCACGCGCGGCGCGATCCTGCGCATCTTCCTGATGACCGGGGCTGCGATCGGCGTTGTCGGCACTATCGCCGGCGTGCTGCTCGGCATCGTGATCTGCCTCAACGTCGAGCGCATCCGCCAGTTCTTCTCCTGGCTGGCCAACGAGCGGCTGTTCAATCCCGAGCTTTATTTCCTGAGCCAGCTGCCGGCCCGCATGGATGCCAGCGAGACGATCTCGGTCGTTCTCATGGCTTTGGCGCTGTCATTCCTGGCGACACTGTTTCCGGCATGGCGCGCTGCCAGGCTCGATCCGGTCGAAGCGCTGAGGTACGAATGATGGCCGAGGCCATTATCGAGCTGAAGAGCGTCGAACGCCACTATGTACAGGGGCCGCGCAAGCTGACCATCCTGAACGGCGCCGATTTTTCGCTGAAGCGTGGCGAGATGGTGGCGCTTGTGGCGCCGTCGGGCACCGGCAAGTCGACGCTGCTCCACACTGCCGGGCTGCTGGAGCGACCGGACGCCGGCGACGTGATCCTGGCGGGGCGCGCCTGCGGCCGGCTTTCCGACGACGAACGCACGGCGATCCGCCGCAACGATGTCGGCTTCGTCTACCAGTTCCATCATTTGTTGCCTGAGTTTTCTGCGCTGGAAAACATCATGATGCCGCAGCTGATAAAAGGGCTGCCGCGCAAGGAGGCGGCCGAGCGGGCGGCGCAATTGCTCGACTATATGCAGATCGGCAAGCGCGCGCAGCATCGTCCTTCCGAGCTCTCCGGCGGCGAGCAGCAGCGCGTCGCCATTGCGCGTGCCGTCGCCAATGCGCCGCTGGTGCTTTTGGCCGACGAGCCGACCGGCAATCTCGACCCGGTGACCGCTTCCTATGTGTTCGAGGCGCTGGCAGCGCTGGTCCGGCAATCGGGCCTGGCGGCGCTCATCGCCACCCACAATCACGAGCTCGCCTCGCGCATGGACCGCCGCGTGACGCTCGCCGACGGCAAGGTCGTGCCGCTTTAGGGTGCGCTGCAATTGAGGCGATGACGGCCTGCGAGCTGCCGTGCGCCGTCCCGCCGCCTTTCGCGCGCCTGTCGGCCGCGAAACGCTCGGCATTTCCCTCTCAACCCTTTCTTAACCCTGTCGAATTGACCGGGCGCAAATTCCGGTGACGTCCGGACTGCGATCGTTGACATTCGAACAAAATTAGAACAAAATACGAACATACTAACAACAGGAGAGAGTTATGACCGATCTTGTTCAGGATGTCGTCTCGCTGGTGTGCATGAGCACGTTCCTCATTTCCATGGCAATCTGGATCGGCGCGATGTGAGAATTGAGCTCAAGGGCGGGCTTGATGCTGATGAGCGAGGGCCGCCTTCGCATAGTGGCGCAGCATTGAGCGAGTGTTTCAGCCGGCCTTGCGGGACACTTCGACAGGCGACACCGCGGCGGGCCCGAACACGTCCTCGAAAGCGGATTTCAGCGCCAGGTCGAGGTCGGCCATGGTCACGGGAAGGCCGAGGTCGACAAGGCTGGTGACGCCGTGATCCTGGACGCCGCACGGCACGATGCCGCTGAAATGGCTAAGGTCCGGCTCGATATTGATGGCGATGCCGTGAAAGCTCACCCAGCGCCTCAGCCTGATGCCGATGGCGGCGATCTTGTCCTCGGCCGCCGAGCCGTCGGGCAAAGCGGGGCGGTCCGGCCGAACCACCCAGACGCCGACGCGGTCCTCGCGGCGTTCGCCGCGTACGTTGAAGGCGGCCAGCGAGCCGATGATCCATTGTTCGAGTGCGGCGACGAAGGCGCGGACATCCTGGCGCCGCCGCTTCAGGTCGAGCATGACGTAGGCGACGCGCTGGCCCGGCCCATGATAGGTGTATTCGCCGCCACGCCCGGCGGCAAAGACCGGGAAACGGTCCGGCTCGATCAGGTCCTCGATGCGGGCGCTGGTGCCGGCGGTGTAGAGCGGCGGGTGCTCGACCAGCCAGACCATCTCACCGGCGGCGCCGCTGCGGATTGCCTCGGCGCGCGCCTCCATCACGGCGAGCGCATCGGGATAGGCGGTGAGCCCCGGCTCGATGCGCCATTCGACCGGCGCCGAGCCGGGCAAGGGCAGGAACGACGTGGCGATCTGGCTGCGTTCTGTCATGATATCTCGTCTCGCCACTCATATGGCGGCAATCGGTACAAACGTCCAGTTCCGGCACGTTCGGCCCTTGAACAGTTATGCCGATGTCCGGCCGATTATTGCTGGCCGCGCACTTGTTTCACCGGAAACGATTTGCTACACGCCGCGGGCCGGTTGGTTCCGGCTCCTACCACGTGCGGTCGTGGCGGAATTGGTAGACGCGCAGCGTTGAGGTCGCTGTGGGGCAACCCGTGGAAGTTCGAGTCTTCTCGACCGCACCATCAAATTCGAAAGCGGAATCTCTTACACGTTGAATTCGAGCACGGCGGGGAGCGTCCTTGTCGGGGCACGTGCCCTTTGCCTGATTACGATCGCGAGTTTTGCCCATGCGAAGAGGCCATCGGGCCATCTATTGATAGGCGCACATGATTATTCGCGCACCAAGCGTCCGATTGCCCACCGGATCACAAATACAACAACGATCGGTACGTAGCCGTCCACGGCATAGTGGCAGCCAGTGTACACCGATCCGTACAGGATCAGGCCTGTAAAGGTCCAACCGAGAACGAGCCGGCGCTGGGTGTGGTTCGAGGGCCAGCTCGATCTCGACGCTGATCGGATGGTTCATGGCCTATGGTCCAGCGACGATCGCAGCGAAAATAAGCACCTTTGCGCTTGCCTTGAAGGCATCCTATTCTGGCGGGTAGTATCCGCTCGTGGGCATAGAATGTCGGTACTGCCTTTCTTAAGAATTTACGCGCTGCTCAACGCGGTGCTGGCTGCGACTGGGCTTGTGGCGGTGGCTACGCTCACGATACCGGACATGCCCGGACGAAGCAGACTGGCTTTGGCTGCCGTGCTCGCGGTCATTTGGGGTGTCTATCTCCTGGAATTGGCGGAGAAACTGCTCAAGCGCCGGGCGGGAGACGTTCGGGACAGGACGCCGGCAATCGCCATTGATGTGCTCGCGGTTTTGGTTCCACTCGCCGCATTTCTGCTCGTCGGCACGCCTGACCGGAGCCTCTACTGTGCTGTCTGGCTGCTGAAACCGCTGCGCGATTCAACGTTCTTCCCGCTGCTGGGCAGAATCCTGACCAACGAAGCGCGCAACCTGATCGGCGTCGCCACGGTCTTCGGCATCGTTCTTTTCGGTTTTGCGCTCGCAGCCTATGTCATCGAGCGCGACGTCCAACCGCAACAGTTCGGCAGCATCCCCCAGGCAATGTGGTGGGCGGTGGTCACGCTGTCCACCACCGGCTATGGCGACGCTATTCCGGAAAGCTTCGCCGGCCGCGTCCTTGCCGGGGCGGTCATGATGAGTGGCATCGGCATCTTCGCGCTCTGGGCTGGCATTCTTGCCACCGGCTTTTATCAAGAAGTCCGTCGCGAGGATTTCGTCCGCAATTGGCAATTGGTCGCCGCCGTGCCGTTGTTTCAGAAGCTCGGCCCGGCCACGCTAGTCGAGATCGTGCGCGCATTGCGACCTCGCATCGTGCCGGCGGGCGCTGTGATCTGCCGCAATGGCGAGACCGGTGACCAGATGTTCTTCGTCGTGGAGGGGCGCGTCAGCGTCGCGACGCCGAACCCGGTGGATCTGGGCCCTGGCGCCTTCTTCGGCGAGATGGCGCTGATCACCGGCGAACCGCGCTCGGCGACCGTCAGCGCCACAACGGTGGTCTCACTCCTGTCGCTACACTCGGCGGATTTCCAGATGCTGTGCAGCAGCAGCCCGGAGATCGCAGAAACCATCCGCAAGACCGCGCTCGAGCGGCGCGGCGCGGCACCTAAGGCTTGACCGTACTAGGTGTTCGTCAGAGGAGGATGCGATGGCAAGGCTGCCAGCTGCCTGCCGATGGTGGCTGGCTGGAACTACATGCTTTGCCGCTGTCGAACCACCCTCAATACAAATCGCCATGGAATCGTAGAAAAATGCTTTAAAATCAACGCGGCATCTCGACCGCACCATTAAATTCGAAAGCGGATTCTCTTGCCCGTTGAATTCGAGCACGGCAGGGAGTTGTCGGGGCACGTGCTTTTTGCCTGATTGCGGTCGCCAGTTTGGCTTATGCGAAGTGGCCATCGGCGGGCATGGCCATCTATCGACAAGCGCACATAACTATTCGCGCACCAGGCGTCCGGTCGCCCACCAGATCACCGACACAACAACGATCGATGCGTAGCCGTCCACGGCATAGTGCCAGCCAGTGAACACCGATCCGTACAGGATCAGGGCTGCAAAGGTCCAACCCAGAACGCCAAGCCAGCGATTGATCGATGACAGCAAATAGGCGTTCAATGCGGCAAAGGCGACATGCATGCTTGGCATGGCCGAGATGCCGCCGCCAAGACTTGGCCGGCCGCTTTGGTAAGCCATCAGGAGATATGCCGCGGGTTCCCGCACCATGTAACTATGGTCCAGCCTGTCCAGGGCCGCATTCAATCCGTGGAAGCGATCCACGCCGACAAAGTGGTGGTAGTAAACCGGTCCGACCGATGCCAGCGCCAGGGCCAAGACCGTTCCGAGGACGGACAACGTCAGCGCTGCTGCGCAGAGATAGCGGATGCGGGCAATCTCGTCCGACCAGAGCGACACGAAAAGGATGGCGCCGAACCACTGGTAAAACCAAATGACTTCATAACTGTTGAAGACGACGAACGACCAATTGTTGCTGTCGAGCTTATGGACGATCTCCCATGGCGGCATCCCGTGCAGCCATTCATCAGCGTCGGCCAACCAGTTGTCGGCATAGTAAGGGACGACGGACGGGATGGCGATCTTGTAGGTAGAGAACGCGGTCAAGCTGGCAAAGAAGAACAGCAGCACCAGCAGGCAACCGCGCCAGCGCCCTTGAACCAAATCCAGTGCGTAGCGAACCGGTTGCCGCCGGCCATGGACTAGCGCGGCACAGCAGACGCCACCGATAAACAACACCGGAATGCCAACAAGAAATTTGTGAGAATAGATTAAGGCTGACGTATAGAATACTTCTGGATATAGTGCAGATGCGCCTAAAACGTATGTCGCCATGAACAAGGAGAGGCGCAATTGCCATATGGCGGAGGGCCTGTAGCGAGAGGCTTCCGTGGTTAGGGCCAAACCAATTTACCTGTTCTTAACGTTTCGCCGGAGAGACACATACACCGGTAAGGTAAAAACCTTGCCGCCAGGTTTACTTTTCACCGGTGGTCGACATTTGCCGGCCGGCCCGCATGCGGTGGATCGATTCCCTGAGCAGTCTTGCATCCGCATCGCTGTCCATGCCCCCGAGTCAAGGAATTGCCCCGGAGCCTCGGGGCCGAGCCGGCCGGTTGCTTGAACACGGTCCACCGCTCCCTCAGTTGACATATCATAAGTTTTAGCTTATCATAAGTCATGATTTATGATTATGCAGGAATGGTGGCCTTGTCCGATCCGACGCGCCGAAAGGTGTTCGAGCTCATCGCCGATCGGCCACGCTCGGTCATCGATCTGACGCGAGTGCTTCCGGTCTCGCAGCCGGCGGTATCGCAGCACCTCAAGGTCTTGAAGGAAGCCCGGCTGGTCCGCGCAGAGCCGAAAGGTGCCAGCAACATCTATCATCTCGACCCGCATGGGCTCGGCGAGATGCGCGCCTGGCTTGACCGCATGTGGGGCGATGCGCTCGACGCCTTCAAACGGGAAGTCGACAACAGCAAGGAGAACAGGAAATGACGACCATGATCAAGCCCGCGCCGGTCAGGAAGTCGGTGACGGTGGAGGTGCCGCTCGACAAGGCATTCGATGTGTTCACCACAGGATTCGGGCGCTGGTGGCCGGCTTCGCACTCGATCGGCAAATCCGCCCTGACGACCGCGGTGATCGAACCGAAAGCCGGCGGCCGCTGGTACGAGATCGGCGAGGATGGGTCACAATGCGATTGGGGCGAGGTTCTCGCCTGGGATCCGCCATCGAGGCTGACGCTCGCCTGGCGCATTGGAGCCGGCTGGCGCTACAATCCGGCATTGCTGACCGAAGTCGAGATCCGCTTTGTCGCGCTCGGCGAGAACGCGACGCGCGTGGAACTCGAGCACAGGCTTCTGGAGAACATGGGCGAAACCGCAGAGGCGATGCGCGAGGCCTTCGAATCGGAGGGTGGCTGGAGCGGTCTCCTGGACCGCTATGCGGCTGAGGCCAAGGGCCACGCCGCCTGATCGGGAAGCCGTTAAGTCCAATATCCAGCGAGGCCGTCGCACCGTCGGCCTCGCCGTTTTTGAATCAGTGTCGATCTGCCCATCTGGTTGACCGGGGCGGGGGAGATACGCTGCCCTTTACCTGCCGGCGCAAAGGTTTGCAGCGCCGCAGGTTTGTAGAACGTCCTCTCCTCCTACCATCCGGTATGCGCCGCGTCGTTTGGACGCGCGAACGGCGCTGTAGCAATTTGTCGTTGTGCATGGTCCTTTCGCAAAATCGATTCCGATTGTCAGGATCATGGTCTAGACCTGACAGGCACCTTATCCGGAAATCCGATGGCGGGAGGCGCTGGTGGAAGGCCAGGACGAACAGATGACCGGCGCCAGGGCGGCCGAGGAGCGCCGCGCCGACATCTATGACGAGGACGGCGTCATCCTGTCGTCGTTCCTCGCCCAGATCGGTGCCGCGATCGCCGATCGCGATACGCTGACGCTGAAGCGCGAAGTCGACGATCTGCACCAGTCGGAACTCGGCCACCTGCTCGAGGCCCTGCACCCGGAACAGCGACGCGCGCTGGTCGAATTGCTGGGCAAGGATTTCGATTTTTCCGCGCTGACCGAGGTTGACGAGGCGATCCGCCGCGACATCGTCGACAGTCTGCCCAATGCGCAGATCGCCCAGGCGGTGCAGGAGCTCGATTCCGACGACGCCGTTTACATTCTCGAGGATCTCGACCAGGAGGACCAGGACGAGATCCTGTCGCGGCTGCCGTTCACCGAGCGGATCAGGCTGCGGCGTTCGCTTGACTATCCCGAAGAGACCGCCGGCCGCCGCATGCAAACGGAGTTCGTCGCGGTGCCGCCGTTCTGGACGATCGGCCAGACCATCGACTACATGCGCGAGGACAACAATCTTCCCGACCGTTTCAGCCAGATCTTCGTCATCGATCCGAGCTTTAAGCTGCTCGGCGCCATCGACCTCGACCAGATCCTGCGTACCAAGCGCTCGGTCAAGGTCGAAGAGGTCATGCATGAGACCAGGCATGCCATCCCGGCCACCATGGACCAGGAGGAGGCGGCACGCGAATTCGAACAATACGATCTTCTGTCCGCCGCCGTCGTCGACGAGAACGAGCGGCTGGTCGGCGTGCTGACCATCGACGACGTCGTCGACGTCATCCAGCAGGAGGCCGAGGAAGATCTGCTGCGCATGGGCGGCGTCGGCGACGAAGAACTCTCGGACAGCATCTTTTCGACCTCGCGCTCGCGCGTACCCTGGCTGCTGGTCAATCTTTTGACGGCTTTCCTGGCGGCCTCGGTGATCGGCCTGTTCGACCGCACCATCGAGCATATCGTGGCGCTGGCGGTGCTGATGCCGATCGTCGCCGGCATGGGCGGCAATGCCGGCTCGCAGACCATGACGGTCACGGTGCGGGCGCTGGCGACCAGGGACCTCGACATCTACAATGCCGGCCGCATCATCCGCCGCGAAATCGGGGTGGGCTTCATCAACGGCATCATCTTTGCCATCCTGATCGGCCTCGTCGCTGCTGCCTGGTTCCACGATCGCAATCTCGGCGGCATCATTGCGGCTGCGATGATCATCAATATGTTCGTGGCGGCTCTGGCGGGCATCCTTATCCCGCTGCTGCTCGACCGCTTCAAGATCGATCCGGCTGTGGCTTCGGCGGTTTTCGTCACCACGGTCACCGATGTCGTCGGTTTCTTTGCCTTTCTCGGGCTCGCCACATGGTGGTTCGGCGTGCGCTGAACGTCACCTCAATTGACTTTTACGTAAATGCCATGCGAGGCTTTGAAAGGTGCCTTGCCCGCCGATTCTGGTACGCGCCTCGGCGCCGGCCAGTTGGAACTCGCGGCGTGGCCGGGGCATTGGAGTGACGATGCGGGAATATTATTCGATCACGGAGCTGACCCGCGAATTCGACGTGTCGACGCGGACGTTGCGCTTCTATGAGGACGAAGGGCTGGTGCAGCCGGTAAGACGCGGCCGCACGCGGCTGTTCCGTCCGTCGGACCGGCATCTCATCCGCCAGATCATGCGGGGAAAAAGACTCGGCTTCTCGATCAACGAGATCCGCGAGATCATCCAGATGTACAGGGAGCCGCCCGGCGAGGTAGGCCAGCTCAAACTGATGATCAAGCGCATCGAGGAAAAGCGCGAGGATCTTCGCCAGAAACGCCGCGACCTCGAAGAGACCCTGGCAGAGCTCGACCAGGCCGAGGAATCCTGCGTCGAGCGGCTGGTGGAGCTCGGCGTCACCACCTAAGCCGGTGTCAGCCTCGGCTCAAATCCAGCGCCGCACCCTTTTGGCGTAGTCCCGGTATTTCTTGCCGAATTTGGCCGTCAGCACCTTCTCCTCGCTCTCGATCGTCAGCTTCTGCGTCAGGAACGCCGCGATGACTGCCAGCGGCAGGAACCAGGCGATCCCAGTGACAAAGGCGAGGCTGACCAGCAGCAGCGTGTTGGCGAGGTAGATCGGGTTGCGGCTGACGGCGAAGGGTCCGGTGGTCACCAGATGGTCAGGCACGCCGTTCGGGTTGAGCGTCGTCTTGGCGCGGATCATGGTGCGGATTGCCGTGAACCAGAGCGCGGCAACCGCCACCAACCCCACAAGGCCGGCGGCGAACAGGATGTCGCCGAGAAGATCGCCGATCCACGGCAGCGGATAGAACAGCCCTAGCGCGACGCTGACGATGATGGCAGCGATATAGATCAGCGGCGGCCATGGGATGTGCCCCAGCTTCGGCTGCCCAGGATTTTGCTGCATGGGTTTCGGGTGACTGTCGCTCATTATTGTCCTCCCTCGATTAGCGCGTTCCCGGTTCCGCCGCCTCGGTTTGGGCGGTGCAGGTGCCGGCGAGCTCGCCAATATGCGCCTTCCACTCTGGGGACTGGTCGTCGCTGTAGAGCCGGTCAAGCGAGGCTTCGCCCTGGAGAGTGTCCAGCATGCAGGCACAATAGCTGGAGCAGAACTCGGTGTCGCGTGCCTGCTCGCAGGATATCTGGCAGGATTTCAGAAAACGCACCTCCCTGGTTTCGGCCTGCGCCGGCATGAATTGCGAAAACAGCCAGACCGAGCCGATCAGCACCGGCTGATGGATCAGATAGAAAGCAAGGCTGTGCCGGCCGATGAAGACCAGCGGATTTGCCCAGCGGCCGGGCGCCAATGCCGACAGCCGCGTCAGCGCGCCGGAGGTGGCGGCGAGCTTGGTAACCGCGATGCCGGCAAGTACGGCGCCGAACCAGGGCAGCAGCGGCACGTAGTCGTTGGAGCGCGGGTTGGTCGCCGACAGGCCGACCCACCACAAAGCCGGATGATCGAACGTTTCGGATCGCAGGTAGAAAGGCGCAGCGACGACGAATACGGCGACAAGCAGCGTCAGCAGCGCCGGCAGGCGCAGGAACGCCAGGCCGAGCAGGCTGGCGAGCGCGATCTCATGCAATATGCCGAAGAAGATGAAGCCGTCGGGCGTGGCGATGCGGGTGACCAGCGATATTGCGAGCGCTGCCCCGGCAACCATGGCGAAGCGCTTCCAGAAGCCGGTCCAGCGGATTTTTTTGCCATGGGCGAGATAGAGGCTGATGCCGACCAGGAACAGGAAGCTCGAGGCGATGCAGCGCGCGTAGATTTTCCACCAGCCGAAGGCGGTGAGGCCGGGATCGGTGTAGCCGAAGAATTCGACGTCCCAGGTGAAATGATAGCTCGCCATGGCAAGCAAAGCGATGCCGCGTGCAATGTCGATAACGGCGATGCGCTTCGACTTCGGTTGATCCTGAACGGCTGCGGTCGGCGTGTCGATGCTCATGGTCTCGCTGTCTTGATTCAGCCCCGGCAAGACGACTATCACGGTTGCCACCGTCAAAAGAAGCAGGACCTTGCGTCGTGTTGGCGCCGGTCGGCATCAGGGCTGCTTTAGGCCACAGCCGGAAAGCCTTTGGCCGGCGTGCTGGCGTTCTTCGGCCTGGGCGCGGTTTTCGCGACGCTCGGGCTGCTGGCGGTGGCCTGCGGCTTCGTCACCTGGCGTTATCTGCCCAAATCGCTTTGATGTGCGAGCGCCGCATGGCGCTCGCGCACCCAGTTGTGGAAGCGGTGCAAGTCGTATTCCTCGGGCATCAGCACGCCGGCCTTGTGGCGCATCGAGCGCAGGCCCATCTGGTTGACCTCGCAGATATCAGCATCCTCCTCCAGCACCTGGGTACCGAACGCGACGATGTTGTCGATATCGGCGGCCGGATCGGCGAGCGCTTCGCGTCGCGGCAGACGAGCAGCCAGTTGCGATACCAGATGGCCTCGAGATCGCGCTGATAGGCTGCGATGTCCCAATAGGCTGTTTGACGGCAGCGTCGGCTCGGGCCGCGTCAGGCCGTTGTAGGGAATCGCTTGTTCGGGCTGGGTTGCATGCCGGCTTCCTCCCCATCCGCCAGCCGACACCCGGCTGCGAAAATTGTCAATCGCGGCGCCGGTCTGCGAACTTGGCGAGGCGGCGCATTCGCCACACGATCCGGCGGAATTTGGTTTGCCGGGCGCGGCGATTCTGCCTATAGTCGCTGATGTCGTCGGTTCCGTTTGGAACCAAGAGGGAATGCGGTGCGGGCGAAATTGTTTGCCCAATGCCGTGGCTGCCCCCGCAACTGTG
This sequence comes from Mesorhizobium sp. M1006, assembly GCF_040318825.1. Lineage (NCBI taxonomy): Bacteria > Pseudomonadati > Pseudomonadota > Alphaproteobacteria > Hyphomicrobiales > Phyllobacteriaceae > Mesorhizobium > Mesorhizobium sp. M1006. Next base: position 105,859 of record NZ_JAMYMZ010000001.1, on the reverse strand, counting down.
TGCGGTAGTCCTCTCCATATGCCACTGAAGGTTCGCCTTCGGGAAGGTGGGGAAGGGCGCTGATCCGCGAGCCAGGAGACCTGCCGGCGACAGGAAACTGACTTCTATGCCCTCGGGTGGAGGGCGAAAGGACAAGACATGAATACCGCTTCCGTTTCGCTCGGCGCTTCCGCCTCCTCGCAGTCGCGTCTCATGCAGCTGGCGCTTGCTGCATTCCTCGGCATTTTCGTCATGGGCTTTGTCGGCTTCTCGCATATCGATGCGGTCCACAATGCCGCGCACGACTATCGCCATTCGATGGGCTTTCCCTGCCACTGACAAGGGGCTGACATCATGACACTGTTTCGCAACGTCGTGTTCATCGCGGCGATCGCAGGGCTTGTGGCCGGCGTGGCTCTCGCCTGCATGCAAGCCTATGCCACGGTGCCGCTCATCCTGAAGGCGGAAGTCTACGAACAGGCCGGCGGCGGCCATGACCATGCCGCGGCACCTGCGGCACCGGCCGAAAACGCCGCGGGCACGACGGCTATGAGCAGCGCCGCGCCGGCACCGGCTGAAGCAATGGCTCCGGCGGAAGACGAAGGCTGGGCGCCGGCCGACGGTTTCGAGCGCTTCGGCTTCAGCGTCGTTGCCAATATCGTCACCGGCATCGGCTTTGCGCTGGTCCTGATCGCGGTTTCGGAATTCGCCGGCGGCATCGGCAACTGGCGCCAGGGCCTGTTCTGGGGGCTTGCCGGCTTTGCCGTGTTCACGCTGGCGCCGGGCCTCGGCCTGCCGCCGGAACTGCCGGCGATGCCGGCGGCCGACCTTGTCCAACGCCAGATCTGGTGGTGGGCAACAGTGGTGGCGACCGCCGCCGGGCTCGGCCTTATCGCCTTCCGCAGATCGTTGCCGCTGGCGATCCTTGCCGTAGCGTTGATCGTGGCGCCGCATATTGTCGGCGCGCCGCAGCCCGATAGCTTCGAGACGGCGATCCCGGAAGGCCTGCACCACCAGTTCGTGGTGGCGGTGACGCTGACCAACCTGGTGTTCTGGCTGGTGCTCGGCGCGGTCGTCGGCGTGGTGCGCGGACGCTTCACGGGCACGGCGACCAGCCTGCGCGACAGCTTTGCCTGACCGCGCTGCCGGGGCACTTACCCTGGTCATCGGCGGTGCGCGCCCCGCCAAGTGCGCGCATGCCGAGAGCCTGGTGACGGTCGGCCCGCCGCCTTGGAGCTATATCGCCACGGCGCAAGCCTATGACGACGAGATGCGCCAGCGCATCGCGCTGCACCGCTCGCGCCGCGGCGCCGGCTGGACGACCATCGATGCGCCGCTCGACCTTGCCGGCGCGATCGGAGCGCTGCCTGACGGCCAGCCGGTGCTGATCGATTGCCTGACGCTGTGGCTGACCAACCATATGCTGGCCGACCATGATGTCGAGGCCGAATGCCGGAGGCTGGCCGATGTGCTGTCGCGGCCGCGTGGGCCGTGGTTCGTGGTGTCCAACGAGGTCGGCCAGGGCATCGTGCCGGACAATGCGCTGGCAAGACGGTTTCGCGACGCCGCCGGCCGGCTGAACCAGGACGTCGCGGCTGTTGCCGGCACCGTGCTTTTGATGGTGGCGGGGCTGCCGCTCAAGGTGAAATGACATGGCTGATACTATCGATCCCAAGGACGAGGAACGCCACCGCGCCAAGATGGCCAAGCGCAAGGCGGTGCAGGACGCCGAGGTCGCGGCCAAGACGGTCAAGAAGGGGCTGCTGATCGTCAACACCGGACCGGGCAAGGGCAAGACCACGGCCGCCTTTGGGCTGGCGCTCAGGATGCTCGGCTATGGCAAGCGCGTCGGCGTCGTTCAGTTCATCAAGGGCAAATGGCACACCGGCGAGAAAGACGCCTTTGCCGCCTTCGGCGACCGTGTCGTCTGGCACGCCATGGGCGAAGGCTTTACCTGGGAGACACAGGACCTGAAGCGCGACATCGCGGCGGCCGAGGCTGCCTGGGCGAAAGCGCTGGAGCTGATGGCCGAGCCGTCGATCAGCCTCGTGGTGCTCGACGAGCTGAACATCGCGCTGCGCTACGACTACCTCGATCTCGAAAAGGTGGTCGCGGCGCTGAAGGCGCGTCGCGAAGGCCTGCATGTCGTCGTCACCGGCCGCAACGCCAAACCGGTATTGGTCGAGGCGGCCGATCTGGTCACCGAGATGGGCGTGACCAAGCACCACTTCTCCGCCGGCGTGAAGGCGCAGCAGGGGATCGAGTTCTGAGGGGTGTTGCTGGCGCCTCTTCTTCCTTCTCCCCTTGTGGGAGAAGGTGGATTGGCGCGCAGCGCAAAGACGGTTGAGAGGTGCTGGCCGGGGCGCTGTTGGTGCCAAGCTGGAACACCCCTCATCCGGCCGCTTCGCGGCCACCTTCTCCCACAAGGGGAGAAGGGAAAGCCGCACGAAGCGGCTCGCCCCTGGAATGGTAAGGGTGAGGGGCGGCGCCGACCTGACGCGATTATTTGAGGCGTAGCCTTATTTTGTTCTTGCTTTGTGCCGGCAGCTATGCTACTAATTTGGCTATGGTGCTAATTGGGCTCCAACGACCCGTCGCTTGGCGGTTTTTGTTTCGCCTGAGATCGGGCGAAGATCACAACAGAATTACGACCGTCGAGATTACCCCAAACAGTGCGATCAGCAGAAAATCGGCGATCCGGTAGAGTTTCAGTGCCGCCGGATCTCAGGGATAGAGTTCTGGTCGCTTGCGAAGCTGGAGATTGTTCGTGGACCAGGCGGTAATCGTCTATCTTATTCTCAATGATGGTCAGTTTGGTGCCGCTGACGAACGCGAATCCATTTATGCGCTCGAGGATCGGCTAGAGAAAGCTATCGAGGATGCATCGGTCGGCGAGTTTGACGGTGACTTGTTTGGTGAAGGCGAATGCATCCTTTACATGTATGGGCCAAACGCTGAACGACTTTTTGTCGTAGTCGAACCCTTATTGAAATCTTCTCCCGTAGCTGCCGGTGGGTACGCGATCAAAGGTTTGGCGTGGAAGCCGATCCGAGCGCAAAGGAAGTCCGTGTTACCTGGTAGGTCGGGTTTGCCGACCCATTCGGACGTTCACGCGGCGATGACGATCACCGCGACCACGCCGAACAGCGCGATCAGCAGTAAGTCGGCGACGCGGTAGAGTTTCAGCGCCCGTCGGATGTCGGTGCTCTCGACATCATCGCGCCGGCCGCCTTCGCCCATCAATGCGTCTTCGACCATGACGCCGTCATAGGAACGGCGGCCGGCGAGCGCCAGGCCGAGCGCGCCGGCCATCGCTGCTTCCGGCCAGCCGGCGTTGGGCGAGCGGTGTTTTTTCGCATCGCGCCGCACGGCGTGCCAGGCGCCCTTGGCGTTGGCGCCCTTGACCAGAAAAGCGGCGAGTACGATCAGCAGCGCCGTCAGCCGCGACGCCGGCAGATTGATCCAATCGTCGAAGCGCGCCGCCGCCCAGCCGAAGGCTTCGTGGCGCGGGGTGCGATGGCCGATCATCGAATCGGCGGTGTTGGCGGCCTTGTAGGCGACGCCGCCGGCGAGCCCGCCGATACCGAGCCAGAAGGCCGGAGCGACGACACCGTCGGAGAAATTCTCGGCCAGGCTTTCGATCGCGGCGCGGCAGACAGCGGCCCTGTCGAGCTTTTCCGGGTCGCGACCGACGATCCGCGAGACGGCAATGCGGCCTATATCCAGTCCGCCGCTGTCGAGTGCGTCGGCGACCGCTTCGACATGCTCGGCCAGGCTCTTCTGCGACAGCAGCGACGTCGCCAGGATTGCGGTGACCAACCAGCCGAGGGGAATGCTCCAAAGCAAGGTTTCGAGCCAGAGGGCGAGGGCGGCCGGCACCAGCACGATCACCAGCAGCGCGACGACGCCCCAGCGGCGACGGTCGGCGTCGGAATCAGTGGCGCGGTTGAGCCTGCGGTCGAGAAAGGATATCAGCCTGCCGAACCAGGTGACGGGATGGCCAATGGCATCGAAGAGCCGGGCCGGGTAGCCGAGTACAAGTTCGATGGCCAGCGACAGGAAAGTGATCAGGATCGGCATGAAGTCTCTTGATGGAGTGACGGCGGCAGTTGACCACGGCGGAAGCCTTGGCCGGGCGAGGGCGCTTTTCCCTCACGCGCCGCTGCCTTTCGTCGACCTCTCGACCGGGATCAATCCGCACTCCTACCCGCTTTTCGATTTGCCCGCCACCGCCCTGTCGCGATTGCCGGAAACAGCGCGCAGCCGCGACTTGGCTGAACGCGCGGCAAGCGCCTATGGCGCCCCGTCGGCGACGAATGTCGCAGCGGCGCCCGGCACGCAGATCCTGTTGCCGCGCGTCGCTTCCCTGGTCAGCCCGGGCACGGCGCTGGTGCTCGGGCCGACTTATGCCGAGCATCGGCGGGCAGCGGCGATCGCCGGCCATGCGGCGGCTGAAGTCCATGATTTCGAAGCCCTGGCGGCGGCCGACCTTGCCGTCGTCGTCAATCCCAACAACCCGGACGGGCGCGTCGTCGAGCGCGAAAGATTGCTTCGACTTGCCGGGATATTGCGCGCCAGAGGTGGGCTGCTGGTGGTCGACGAGGCCTTCATGGATGTCGGCCCGCGCAGCGAAAGCCTGGCCGGCGACGTCGACCAGGGCGGCATCGTCGTGCTGCGTTCGTTCGGCAAGTTCTTCGGCCTGGCCGGCCTGCGGCTTGGCTTTGCACTGGCCGATGCGCTGACGGTCGAGCGGCTGGAGGCGCAATTCGGGCCATGGGCGGTTGCCGGGCCGGCGCTCGAATATGGCATAAGGGCGCTTGCCGATACCGGCTGGCAGGCCGGGATGCGGCGCCGTCTGGCCGAGGATGCCGCGCGGCTCGATACGCTGTTCGGCCGCTTCGGCGTGCCTGTCGCCGGTGGCACCGCGTTGTTCCGCTATATCAGGCTGGCGGGCGCCGCCGGCCTGTTTTCGGTGCTCGGCCAGCGCGGCATCCTGCTTCGGCATTTCGCCGATCGTCCGGATGTGCTGCGCGCCGGCCTGCCGGGAGCCGATGAAGAATGGCGGCGGCTCGAATCCGCACTTGCCGGCTGGGCCTCGCGGCGCGACGATGATGCCAAGGGAGAAACTACCCAATGATCCACGTCTGCTCGCTGTCCAAAGTCGAGGAAACGGTAACGAAGACCGGGGCCGGGCGGCTTCTTTCGCTGCTCGCTGCCGGAACGGAGGTGATGCGACCGGCCTCGATCACCAGGGAAAACCATCTGCATCTGGTCATGCATGACATTGCGGTGGCGCAGGAGGGCATGACCATGCCGGGCGAGGAGCATGTCTTGAACCTGCTCGATTTCGCACGCCAATGGGATCGCTCGCGGCCGCTGGTGGTGCATTGCTATGCCGGCATCAGCCGCTCGACCGCCTCGGCCTATATCATCGCGGCAGCCTTGGCGCCGAAGCGCGACGAGGTCGAGTTGGCCGAGACTCTGCGCAGGCTGTCGCCCACGGCGACGCCCAATCCGCGGCTGATCGCGATCGCCGACACACTGCTCGATCGCAGGGGCCGGATGATCGAAGCGATCCAGGCGATCGGGCGCGGCGCGGATGCTTTCGAAGGCACGCCGTTCGAATTGAAAATCTGAGCCTAAAAATCCAGGAAAATGCGCAGGAGTTCTAACACACGGCCAAGGGGCGAATGATGATCGGGAGAATTTTGGCCATCGTTGTTGGCGTGGTCTGCGCGACAGGCAGCGCCATGGCCGCGTCCATGCCGGCTCTCAAGTCGATCGACCTGGCAGCGCTCCAAGCCACTGTCGAGGGTTTGGCCAAGGAACTTATGCTGCCCGGTGCCATGGTTTTGCTCAAGACTCCGCGGGGCAACCTCATCTTCGGCTACGGTACGACTGAACTGGGTGCCACGAACCCGCCGCGCGCCGATACCCACTTCCGTGCGGCCTCGAACACCAAGACGATGACCGCCGCTGTCATCGTGCAACTGGTGCAGGAAGGGAAACTGAGCTTCGCCGATCTGATCTCGAAATACGTCCAGCGCGTTCCCAACGGCGACGAGATAACCATTCGGCAGCTCATAACAATGCGGAGCGGCCTCCCTAACTTCACCAATGCGCCGGAACTTGCCGAAAGCCTGGACAAGTATCCTTACAGGGTATGGACCGCCGATGAAGTACTCGGCATGGCGTTCAAACGGCCGCCGGACTTCGCGCCGGGTGCCGGATTCGAGTACAACAACACCAACTACTATCTGCTCGGCCTTGTTGCCGAGAAGATCGACGGCAAGCCGCTCTCGACCATCTTCCGGGACCGCCTGTTCGGGCCGCTCGGCATGAAGAACACCGCGTTGCCGCCGAGCACGTCGAACGCCATCCCCGAGCCATACTCAAGCGGCTATCTCTACGGCAGTACTTCGTACGCCCTGGCTGATGCGCCCTATCCGGACGACCTCCAGGCTGCGGCCAGGGCGGGAACGCTCAAGCCCAACGACGACACATGGCAGAACCCGTCCGCCTACTTTGCGGCTGGCGGAGTCATCTCCACCGCGGATGACCTCGCGACCTGGATGCGCGCGCTGGTCGGGGGCAAGCTCTTCAATGCCGACTTCCAGCGGCAGTGGCTTGCAAGCCCTGAGGCGCCGGAGCCGGGCGAACCCGCCATGCAAAAATATGGCTATGGCATCCTAACGCTGACTTTCGGGCCTAACGAAATCTACTATCACGAAGGCGAGATGCCCGGTTACCAGTCCTTCATGGGCTACGATCCGGCCAATGATGTCACCCTGGTCATATGGACCAACCTGACTCTCGCGCTCGACGGCCAGGCGACCGCCAACACCTTGATGGTGAAGATACTGGACGAAATCTACACGGTGTCGCCGCTTCAAGACGTGAAGTGAGGATCCTCGCGCGCGAATGGAATCGCCCCTCGTGAGCGAGGCCTGATCTGGTGGGATCAAACACCTACGCCAACCAATCCGCCAGCTTTGCCTTGCCCACGTCCCTCAGCAGGCCGATGAAACCGTCGGCCTGATGCTCGGCGGTGAGCCGGCCTTTTTCGGCGGTTGCAATGCTGGCGTCGCCGACCACGCCATTCGGGTTGAGGTCGCTGGCGATCCAGGCGAAGGCGTGTGTTCCAGTGTGGCGCAGCAGCGCAAATTCCTTTTCGGCGCGGGCGACCTTGGACACGAAATTGTCGGCCTTCCCCATGTCGACGAGGTCGGGCCGGAAGTGCAGCATCAGCGAGGTCTCGACGTCGCCGCCATGAATGCCGTGGCGGTCCTCGAGCTCGGTGTACATGCCGGCCGGCCGGCCAAAACGCTGCCAGCTGGTCTTTACCGCCAGCATCTTTGCCCGCACGCGCAATTCGCGGGTGACGATGCCCATGATCTCCTCATTGCCGCCATGCGAGTTCACGACAATCAGTTTTCGGACGCCGGAACGCGCGACCGACAGGCCAAGTTCGGTCCACGCCTCGACCAAGGTCGTCGCCGGCAGGGTGAGGGTGCCCGGCGCATGCAAATGCTCGTTCGACTTGCCTACCGCCTGGACCGGCAGGATGCGGATGTCGAGATCGCCGGGCAGGCGCGCGATCACCGTTTCCAGCATGCCGTTCATGATCGAGGTGTCGGTCGAAACCGGCAGATGCGGCCCGTGTTGTTCGATCGCTGCCAGCGGCAGAACGGCAATGGTCGTCTCAGGATCGACGGTCGCGTATTCGGTGGTCCGGTAGTCACCCCACCATACGCGTTTTTTTGCAGTGGTCATGTCATGCCTCTTGAACCGACAAGCCCAGACCTAACGCGGGAACGATCGGCTGTCGATCATCCCGCCGCAATCACCTCGATCTCGACCTTGAATTCCGGCCGGGCAAAACCGGACACGATCATCAGCGTCGAGGCCGGCGCCGGGCTGGCGAACAGCCGGTCGCGAACCTCCATATAGGGCCGCAGGAAGGCGCGGTCGGTGACGTAGGTGTTGATGCGGACGATGTCGGACAGGCCGAGCCCGGCCTCGCCGAGAATCGCCGATATGTTCCGGAAACAGAGCTCGGCCTGTGCGCCGGCCTCCTCGGGGATCTGGTCGTCCGGGGTGATTGCGACCTGGCCCGAACACAGCACCAGCCGCTTGCCGGGCGGCAGTTCGACACCATGGCTGTAGCGGGCGAAGGGCGGCTTGATCGACTTCGGCGTGAGAAATTTGAACATGGCAATCTCCGTTCACGGCAGCCTATCGCATCGGCCCGAAAATCGGGATCGATTTTCGGAAAGCACGATGCGAAGATTCAAAGTTTTAGAGCGTACTTTGTGCGTCCAAGTGGACGCACGTCGCTCTAAGGCCGGAGCGATGCGGGCATCAAGATGGCGGTGCATGTCACGAGGGCGATTGTGGACAGGCGATCAAAAAATAGGCACGATGCCTTTCGTACAGCATGACCCGTCCGGCCTTCGCGCCGCCATTGCTCAGGCGGGCATTGCACAAGCGGGCGGTCCCGGCGCAACGCGCCGGTGGCATGTGTCTTGCTTCTTGAAACAATGGTGTCGAGCCCGACGCGTGACGCGCCGGAGCGAACAAAGGGTGGTGTGGATGTACGGAAAACTCAAGATTTCGGCGGGCGTGATCGTGCTGCTTGGCGCAGGCACGCTTGCCGCGGCAGCGAACGAAAAAGTCACCTTCGGCACCAACTGGCTGGCCGAGCCGGAGCACGGGGGTTACTACCAGGCTGTGGTGGACGGCACCTATGCCGCCTGCGGCATCGACGTGACGATCATGCAGGGCGGCCCACAGGTCAGCGGCCGGCCGCTGCTGCTGGCCGGCAAGATCGATTTTTACATGGGCGGCAATCTGCTGTCGGCCTTCGATGCCGTGCAGCAAGGCATACCGATGCGCGTCGTGGCGGCCGACTTCCAGAAGGACCCGCAGGTCATCATGTCCCATCCCGGGCAGGGGCTGGATAAATGGGAAGACCTGAAGAACGCCGACCAGTACATCCTTGGCGACGAAGGTGCGCAGACCTTCTTCCAGTGGATGGTCACCGACCTCGGCTTCGATGCCGCCAAGCGCGTGCCCTACACCTTCAACCCGGCGCCGTTCATCGCCAACAAGAAGTCGATCCAGCAGGGTTACGTCACCTCGGAGCCATTCGCCGTCCAGAAGCAGGGCGGTTTCACGCCGAACCAGTTCCTGCTGGCCGACTATGGCTGGGACACATATGCAACGACGGTCGAGACCATGCAGGAGACGATCGACAAGCGTCCCGAGGTGGTCCAGTGCTTCGTCGATGGCTCGGCCAAGGGCTGGTACAATTATCTCTACGGTGACAACAAGGCCGCCAACGAGATGATCAAAAAGGAAAATCCGGACATGACGGATGAGCAGATCGCCTTCTCGATCGAGCAGCTGAAGAAGTTCGGCGTGGTCGATTCCGGCGACAGCGAAAAGCTCGGCATCGGCGCCATGACCGATGCGCGCATCCAGAGTTTCTACGACAAGATGATCAAGGCCAAGGTCACGCCGGCGGGCATCGACATCAAGAAGGCCTACACGCTGGCCTTCGTCAACAAGAGCGTCGGGCTCGACCTGAAGAAGTAGGCCGTGAAGCTGGAGAAAGTGGCGCAACAGCCAGGAAGCATACCAGGGCCGACGCTGTTGGCGCTGCGCGGTGTCGGCAAGGTGTTTTCCAACGGCGTCACCGCGCTCAGCAATGTCGAGCTGACGATCCGGGAAGGCGATTTCCTCAGCCTGCTCGGGCCGTCGGGCTGCGGCAAGTCGACGGCGCTGCGGCTGATTGCCGGCCTGTCGACGCCGACCTCGGGCGTGCTCGACTGGCGCGGCAGCGGTGCCCTCGAGCGTTCGAATATCGGCGACCGTTCAAATATCGGCTTCGTCTTCCAGGAACCGACGCTGCTGCCCTGGGCCGACGTCTTCGACAATGTCTGGCTGCCGCTGCGGCTGAAGGGCGTGTCGCGTGCCAAGGCGGCGCCGGCGGTGATGGAGATGCTGGCGCGGGTTCACCTGACCGGCTTCGAGAAGGCCGTGCCGCGCGAACTGTCGGGCGGCATGAAGATGCGCGTCTCGATCGCCCGCGCCATGGTGACCAAGCCGCGCATTCTGTTGATGGACGAGCCGTTCGCCGCACTCGACGAGATCACCCGCTTCAAGCTCAACAACGACCTTCTCGAGCTATGGCAGGATGAGCGTTTTACCGTCGTTTTCGTCACCCACAGCGTCTTCGAAAGCGTATTCCTCTCCAACCGCATCGTCGTCATGGCGGCGCGGCCGGGCCGGGTGTTTGCCGAGCTTGCCGTCGATGCATCCTATCCGCGCGACGAGGCGTTTCGCACCTCGCCCGACTATGCCGCGCTCTGCCGCCAGGCATCCGACGTGCTGATCGGCGCCATCAACTCAACTGCCGGACCGCATCATGACGGCCTTTGAAGAACCAGTCCTGGCGCTCGACCCGGAGGAGGCGCGCCGCGTCCGCCAGGAGCGCTTCGAGCGCATCGGCAGATGGCTGCTGCCGCTGGCGATCATGATCCTGGCCATCTGGCTGTGGGACCGCATCTGTGTCTGGAACGACATCCCGAAATACATACTGCCGCGTCCCGGCGTGGTGCTGCAAACGCTGCACGACGATGCCGGGCTGCTGTTCTCCTCGCTGCTGGTGACACTCAGGATAACCTTCTTGAGCCTGCTTCTCGCCGTGGTCGGCGGTGTCGGGCTGGCAGTGCTGTTCGCTCAGTCGAAATGGGTGGAGATGTCGTTCTTTCCGTTCGCCATCGTGCTGCAGGTGACGCCGATCGTCGCGATCTTTCCGCTGATCAATATCTATGTCGACAACCAGACGACGAAGCTTTTGCTTTGCGCCTGGATCGTCGCCTTCTTCCCGATCCTCTCCAACACCACGCTCGGCCTCAATTCCGTCGACCGCAATCTGCGCGACATGTTCAAGCTCAACGGTGCGACCCGCTGGCAGCAATTGCGCTATCTGCGGCTGCCGGCGGCGATGCCTTATTTCCTCGGCGGGCTGAAGATCGCCGGCGGCCTGTCGCTGATCGGCGCGGTGGTGGCAGAGTTCGTCGCCGGCGCCACCGGCCAGTCGTCCGGCCTAGCCTCGCGCATCATCGAGGCCGGCTACCGGCTCAACGCACCAAGACTGTTCGCGGCGCTGATCCTGATCTCGCTCACCGGCATCCTGATCTTCCTGGTGCTGTCGCTGATTTCGCATCTCATTTTGCGGCGCTGGCACGAGAGCGCGCTGAGGCAGGAGCGGTGATGGTGCCGTGTTTTGTAGGCAAAAGCTGCCTGTCGCCCATCCCGGCGTCAGCGCTGCCCCTCATCGCCCTGCCGGGCACTTCTCCCCGTATAGTGACGGGGAGAAGGACGCCTTCCTCGACGATCTCGCCCATCACCAGCGTTGCTGAAAGTGCGCCGCGGTCGCGGTCAGCCCCTTCTCCCCGTCTCTATACGGGGAGAAGGTGGCGGCAGCCGGATGAGGGGCAGCGATGACCTCTGCGATGATCCCCAAATCCGGCCAATTCGTCCTCTCCAAGGTCCGGCTTCACGCCTCCCTGACGCCCGGTCTTGCCGCTCCTTCCGACGCCGACGGTTTTGCACTCGCAGATATCGCGGTCGCCGACGGCAGGATTTCCAGCATTGCGGCGCATCGGCGATCGGCAGCACCGGCGGACGCCATCGATCTCGGCGGCCGCATCGTGCTGCCGTGCTTTGTCGACTGCCACACCCATATCGACAAGGGCCATATCTGGCCCCGAAAGCCCAACCCGGACGGCACCTTCATGGGCGCGCTGAATGCGACCGGCGCTGACCGGGCGGCGCGCTGGAGCGCCGACGACGTTGCCCGCCGCATGGATTTTTCGCTGCGCTGCGCCTACGCGCACGGCACCAGGGCGCTGCGCACGCATCTCGACAGCGTCGCGCCGCAGGAAGAGATCTCCTGGCCGGTGTTCGAGACGATGCGGGAGAAATGGCGCGGCCGCATCGAGCTGCAGGCGGCCTGCCTGCTCGGCATCGAGGGCGTGCGCGACAGGAAATGGTTCGAGAGGCTGGCCAAACGGGTGGCTGCCGCCAAGGGCGTGCTCGGCGTCGTTACCTACATGGTGCCGGATCTCGAAGAATTGCTCGACCAGGTGTTCGCGCAGGCGATCAAGCACGGCCTCGACCTCGATTTCCACGCCGACGAGACCGACGATATCGCGGCGATCTCGCTGAAGAAAATCGCCGAAGCAGCCCTTTGGAACGGTTTTGACGGGAACATCCTGGTCGGCCATTGCTGCTCGCTGGCGCGCCAGCCCGACCTCGACGTGCTCGACACCCTGGACAAGGTCGCCAAGGCCGGCCTGGCGGTGGTGTCGCTGCCGATGTGCAATCTCTATCTGCAGGACCGGCGAGGCGACAGGACAACGCCGCGCTGGCGCGGGGTGACGCTGCTGCACGAGATGAAGGCGCGCGGCATTGCCGTCGCGGTCGCTTCCGACAACACGCGCGACCCGTTCTATGCCTATGGCGATCTCGACATGCTGGAGGTCTATCGCATGGCGACGCGCATCCTGCATCTAGACCATCCCGTCGCCGACTGGCCGCAAGCGGTGACTTCGACGCCGGCCAAGGTGATGCGGCTCGATGGTGTTGGCACGCTTGCCGCCGGAGCGCCGGCCGATTTCGTCGTCTTCAAGGGGCGGAGCTGGACGGAATTGCTGTCACGGCCCGAATCGGATCGCATCGTCGTGCGCGACGGCCGGGCGATCGAGCGCCAGCTGCCCGATTATGCCGAACTCGATGATCTGATGGTGGAATGATGGATATTGCGGCGCTCAAGCGCGACCTGGACGGTTTGAAGATCGACGACCATCCGGCGATCGTCCAGCAGAAGAGCCGCGATTTCTACTGGTACAGCCCGGTGCTGAAGCAGCAGCTCGAGCACGTCACCGGCGACCTGATCGTGACGCCGAAAACCGAAGACGAGGTCGTCCGCATTCTCGCCGCCTGCCACCGGCACGGCGTCCCGGTGACGCCGCGCGGCAGCGGCACCGGCAATTACGGGCAGGCGATGCCGCTGTCCGGCGGCGTCGTGCTCAATCTCGCCGAGATGAACGCGGTCAAGATGATCGCGCCGGGCCGTGTCGTCACCGGCCCCGGCGCCGTGCTCGCCGACATCGACAGAGCGACGCGGGCGCATTCCGGCCAGGAGCTCCGCATGTCGCCGTCGACCTACAATACCGCATCGATCGGCGGCTTCGTCGCCGGCGGCTCCGGCGGCATCGGCTCGATCCGCTGGGGCGGACTGCGCGACCTCGGCAACGTCATCCGGCTGAGGACCGTGACGATGGAGGCTGAGCCGCGTGTCATGGAGCTCACCGGCGAGGACGTTCTGAAGGTCATGCACGCCTACGGCACCAACGGCATCATCACCGAAGTCGAGATGCCGCTGACCGCCAGCTATGACTGGATCGACGTCATCGTCGGCTTCGACGATTTCATGGATGCGGCCGGCTTCGGCAACGACCTCGCCATCCAGGACGGCATACTGGCAAAACTGATCACGCCGATCGCAGCACCGATCCCCTACGATTACTTCAAGCGCCACCAGCGGTTTTTCCGGCGCGGCCAAAGCATCGTCGTCCTGATGATCGCACCGCATGCGATGGATGCCTTCCTCGCCTTCACGGCGCGCAGCAAGGGCGAGATCGTCTTCCGCGCCGACAAGGAGGCCGATCTCAAAGGGCTGCCGCCGGCCTATGAGCTGACCTGGAACCACACGACGCTGCGTGCCATCCGGGTCGATCCGACGATCACCTACCTGCAGACCCGCTACCCGTCGCCGGACCACCTCGGCCACGTCAAGGCGATGGTCGACCGCTTCGGCGACGAGGTGCCGGCGCATCTCGAATTCATCCGCTTCGACGGCGCCATCGGCATCGCAGGGCTGCCGCTGGTGCGCTTCACCACGGCGGAGCGGCTCGACGAGATCATCCGCATCCACGAGGACAATGGCTGCTGGATCTTCAACCCGCACCGCTACACGCTGGAAGAAGGCGGCATGAAGCGCACCGACGAGGTGCAGCTCGCCTTCAAGCGCGAAACCGACCCGCAAGGGCTGCTCAATCCGGGCAAGATGATCGCCTGGGAAAACCCGGATTACGACTATCGCTCGGGCAAGTCGTTCCTGTTCAAGGGGCTGGAGAAGGCGGGTTGAGACGATGACGGGCGTGTGGCGCTGTACCCCCCTCTGGCCTGCCCTCTTTGCCACCACTTGGCATCTCCCCCTCAAGGGGGGAATTTGGCAGTTCCATCGTCTCGACCATCTTCCAACGTCGTCAACTGGCGAAAGCGATACTGACAGCCGATCTCCCCACTTGAGGGGGAGATGGCCGGCAGGGCAGAGGGGGGTGCTTGGTGCCGACTTGCGAGATGTTCTCCTGTGAACGTCCTCGTCCTCTACGCTCATCCGGTGGAGACCAGCTTCAACGCCGATCTGCACCGGACGATCGTCGAGCGGCTGAAAGCGGCCGGCCATGTGGTCGACGACTGTGATCTCTATGCCGAGGGTTTCGATCCCAGGCTGACGCACGCCGAACGGATGTCCTATCACGACGAACGCAGCGACGGCGATCCGGCGTCAGCCTATGTCGAGCGCCTTCTGCGGGCCGAGGCGCTGGTGCTGTCGTTTCCGGTGTGGAACTTCGGCTATCCGGCCATTCTGAAAGGCTTTTTCGATCGCGTCTTCCTGCCCGGCGTGTCGTTCAAGCTGGTCGACGGCAAGGTGCAGCCGTCATTGCACAACATCCGCAAGGTGGTCGCGGTCACGACCTATGGCGGCAGCCGGTTCCGAGCCATGCTGATGGGTGACCCGCCGCGCAAGCTGGTCAAGCGGGTGCTGCGTGCGACGATCAAGCCCGGCGGGTCGGTTTCCTACCTTGCGCATTACTCGATGAACCTGTCGACAGAGGGCAGTCGGACGAGGTTCGTGGCGAAAGTCGCGGCCAGGATCGACGCGTTCTGAGGTGCGCTACATCCGCACCCGTTCCGCCTTCGGATCGTACATCGGCTTGAGCGAGGCCTCGGCGGCAAAGCGCTCGCCGGCGATCTCGATCTCGTAGGACGACGACAGGACATCCGCCTCGCTCTCGCCCTGGCACGGCACGTAACCAAGCCCGATCGCGCCGCCGAGATGATGGCCGTAATTGCCCGAGGTGATCGGACCGACGATCTTGCCGTCGCGCAGGATCGCCTCATTGTGGAAGAGCAGCGGCTCGGTGTCGTTCAGGCGGAACTGCACCAGCCGGCGTGACAAGCCGGTTTCTTTCTTCTTCAGCACCGCATCGCGGCCGAGGAAGTCTCCCTTGGCGGTCTTCACCGCGAAACCCAGCCCGGCCTCCAGCACATTGTCCTCGTCGGTGATGTCGTGGCCGAAATGCCTGAACGCCTTTTCGATGCGGCAGGAATCCAGTGTGTGCAGGCCGCATAGCTTCAGGCCGACGTCGGCGCCGGCTTCTTGTATCGCCTCGAAGACGTGGGCGGCCTGGTCGGTCGAGACATAAAGCTCCCAGCCGAGCTCGCCGACATAGGTGACGCGGTGGGCGCGGGCCAGGCCCATGCCGATTTCGATCTCCTGAAACGTGCCGAACGGATTGTTCCCGTTGGAGAAATCGTTGGGGCTGACCTTTTGGATCAGCTTCCTCGAATCCGGGCCCATCAGGCAAAGCACGGCTTCGGCAGCGGTCACATCGGTGATGACGACGAACTCGTCGGCAAGGTGTTTTCGCAGCCAGGCCAGGTCGCGCTGCAGCGTGGCGCCGGGCACGACGAGCAAGAAGGCTGTTTCGGACAATCGCGAGACGGTGAGGTCGCTCTCGATGCCGCCGCGCTGGTTGAGCATCTGGGTGTAGACGATCTTGCCCGGCGTCACGTCCATGTCGTTGGCGCAGAGCCTTTGCAGGAAGGCGCAGGCGTCGCGGCCCTCGACGCGGATCTTGCCGAACGAGGTCATGTCGAACAGGCCGACGCCGTTTCGGACCGCCAGATGCTCCTCGCGCTGGTTGTCGAACCAGTTCTGCCGTTTCCAGGAATAGCGGTATTCGCGCTCCTGGCCCTCCCGCGCAAACCAGTTGGCGCGCTCCCAGCCGGCGACCTCGCCGAACACCGCGCCGCGCGCCTTCAGATGTTCGTGCAGCGGCGAGCGGCGGACGTTTCGCGAGGTTGCCATCTGCCGGTACGGAAAATGATCGGCATAGAGCAGGCCGAGCGTTTCGGAGACGCGCTCCTTGAGATAGCGGCGGTTCTTCTGGAACGGCTGGGCGCGGCGGATGTCGACCTCCCAGAGGTCGAAGGGCGCCTCGCCGTCATTGATCCATTGCGCCAGCGCCATGCCGGCGCCGCCGGAGGAGACGATGCCGATCGAATTGTAGCCGGTCGCCATCCAGTAGCCGGAAAGCTCCGGCGCCTCGCCGAGATAATAGCGGTCGTCGGGGGTAAAACTCTCGGGGCCGTTGAAGAAGGTGTGGATGCCGGCGGTGGCCAGCATCGGCATGCGGTTGACGCCCATTTCCAGGATCGGCTCGAAATGGTCCATGTCCTGCGGCAACTGGTCGAAGCAGAAATCCTCGCTTATGCCGTTCATGCCCCAGGGCTTGGCCACCGGCTCGAACGCGCCGAGCATCATCTTGCCGACATCTTCCTTGTAGTAGGCGCACTCGTCCGGCACGCGCAGCACCGGCAAGCGGGAAAGGCCGGGGATCGGTTCCGTGACGAGATAGAAATGTTCGCAGGCGTGCAACGGGATGGTGACGCCGTTCCGGGCGCCAAGTTCGCGTGCCCACATGCCGGCGCAGTTGACGACGATATCGGCCTCGATCAGGCCTTGCTCGTCGCCCTGCACCCAGGAAACGCCGGTGACGCGGCCGGCCCTGGTATGCACCTTGGTCACCTTGACGTTCTCGACGATCGTCGCCCCGCGCTGGCGCGCGCCCTTGGCCAACGCCATGGCGATATTGGCCGGGTCGCACTGGCCGTCGAGCGGCAGATGCACGGCGCCGACCACATCGGAAACATTGAGATGCGGGTACATCTGCTTGACTTCGTTGGGCGAAATCTCGCGAACATCGATATCGAAGGCGCGGGCGAGAGATGCCTGCCGATAGATCTCGTGCTTGCGCTCCTCGGTCAGCGCCACCGTGATCGAGCCGACCTGGCGCATGCCGGTGCCGACATCGGTCTCGGCCTCCAGCTTGACGTAGAGGTCGGCCGAGTATTTCGCCAGCCGCGTCATGTTCTGCGAGCCGCGCAGCTGGCCGATCAGGCCGGCGGCGTGCCATGTCGTGCCCGACGTCAGCTGCTTGCGCTCGAGCAGCACGATATCGGTCCAGCCGAGCTTGGCCAGATGATAGGCGACCGAGCAGCCGGAGACGCCGCCACCGATGATGACCGCCCTCGCTTTGGGAGGAATGACCTTGGTCGGAATGGTTTTGGTGGGCGAGGCGTTCATGCGGCCTCGCGACCATAGCTGGAGGCAAAGCGGCGCAGGCGCGTGGCAGCCTCCATCAGTACCGGCTCAGGCTGGCAGAGGCTGAAGCGGATGTGGCCGGCGGCGGCCTCGCCGAAGCTCGAGCCGGGCATGACGCCGACATTTTCCTGGTCGAGGAAGGCCCAGGCGAATTTTTCGTCGTCCGGCTCGATCGCCGATATGTCGAGCATGACGTACATGCCGCCTTCGGAGCCGCGCACGGTGATGTTGTTCATGCCGCGCATGGCATCGAGGACGACGGTGCGCCTCGCGGCGTAGCGCTCGGCGATTTCCTTGACGCCGTAGCCATTTTCGAGCGCCTCGGCGCAGGCGAGGCTGATGAAGGCCGGCAGGCCGTAGGTCATCACCAGATTGAGGTCGGTCAACAGCGAGACCATCGATTCCGGCCCGGTCAGCCAGCCCATGCGCCAGCCGGTCATGCCGTGGCTCTTGGACATCGAATTGATGACCAGCGTGCGTTCCGCCATGCCGGGCAGCGAGCGTGGTGAGACGTGCTCGCCGCCGCCCAGCGTCCAGTAGACCTCGTCCGACAGCAGCCAGAGGTCATGTTCGCGGCAGATCTGCGCCAGCTCTTCCAGGCGCTCGCGCGAATAGACGGCGCCCGTGGGATTGTTCGGCGTGTTGATCAGGATGGCGCGGGTGTTCGGCCGGAGGGCGGCGCGGATGTCGGCGGCGCGCGGCTGAAAGCCATCCTCGGCGGGGGTCTCGACGACGCTGAACTCGGCGCCCGCCGCACTGAAGGTGTTGGGATAGGTGGCGTAATAGGGCGCGACGACGATGGCATGGTCGCCCTGGTCGAGAACCGCTTGAATGGCCGCGTAAAGCGCGGCCTGCCCGCCCGGAGTGGCGATGACCTGGTTGGGGCTGGTCGCAACCCCGGTGCACCGCGTCGAGGCCGCCGCCATCGCCTTGCGCAGGCGTGGAACGCCGGCAAGCGGCGTGTAGTGGTGATTGCTGGCGCGAACCGCCGTCACGCAGGCTTCGATCGTCTCGCTCGGCGTGTCGAAATCATGGTCGCCGACCGACAGCATGATGATGTCCTCGCCGGCCTGCTTGCGCGCCCAGGCAGCGGAATGAACCTCCCAGCCATCCTTGCCCGAAGGCACGATGCCGGAAATGCGCGAAGATGGCTTGGGCATTATGCTGCTCCCGAAATTTCATAACCGGCCTGTTCGAGCCGGTCGCGCAGCGCGGCGATGTGGGCCGGTCCGACTTCGCAGCAGCCGCCGACAATGCCGGCGCCGGCCTCGACCCAATCGACCGCCTGGCCGGCATAGGCATCCGGATCGAGGTCGTGGCGGGCGTGCAGCACTTCCACCGTACCGCCATGCTTGAGCGCCTCAATCGAGGTGAAGCCGTTGGCATAAGCGCCGACCGGACCGCCGAGAGCGATCAGTTCGGGCAGCGCTGCAGCGATCGCTTCGGGCCGGCAGCAATTGATCAGCCGGGCCGCGACGGGCAGGCCGGCAAGAGCGCCCGCCGCCGCCGCAATGGCTTCGCCGCTGCGCAGGCGCGGCGTGCCGTGGTCGGCAAGCGTCCACGACACCCATACGGGCTTGCCGCTTTCCGACGCCGCGGTGACGGCGGCGCGCGCCTCTTCGGCCGACGCCATGGTTTCGCACAGAAACAGATCGACGCCGCCCGCCTGCTCGGCAACGATACGGCGATAGATGTCGAGCGTATCCTGGAAGGATATCGTCAGCGCCGGCGCATAGCTGCCGAACAGCGGCGACAGGCAGCCGGCGATCGCCGCGTCGCCAGCCTGGTCGCGGGCTTGCCTTGCCAGTTCGATGCCGCGCTTCTGCAGGGGCTTGAACAGCTCTTGCGCGCCTTCGCGTGCCAGCCGTTCCGGCGTGGCTGAATAGGTGTTGATGGTGATGACGCGGGCGCCGGCGCGGATGAATTCCGCATGCAGGTCGCGCACCAGATCCGGTTCGTCGATCAGCACCCTGGCCGACCACAGCGGCGTCGGCTCGGAACTGCTACGGCGGACCAGCTCCTGGCCCATGCCGCCATCGGTGAGGATAACAGTCTTCATGCTCTGAGCCTCTCGTTCTTTGGATCCCATAACGGCTCATCCCTCTGCACGACCGCCCGAAAACGTTCGCCGAAGATCTCGATCTCGACCGCGGTTCCCGGCTCGGTGAGGTCGGCGCGCAGCATGCCGAGCGCGATCGACCTGTCGATGCGATGACCCCAGCCGCCGGATGTCGTCTCGCCGACGATCCGGCCGTCATGCCACAGCGTCGACATGGTGGGCGCATCGCAGTCGCCGGGGTTTTCGACGACCAGCGTGACGAAGCGTTTCTTTACGCCCTGCTGCTTCTCGTTCTGCAGCGCCGCCTTGCCTCGGAAGTCGGGCTTGTCCCATCTGACGAAGCGCTCCAGCCCGCCCTGCAGGATCGAATAGTCGGTCGACAGGTCACCCTTCCAGGTGCGGTAACCTTTTTCGAGCCGCAGCGAATCCAGCGCGTACATGCCGAACGGTTTCAGGCCGTGCTTCTGGCCAGCTGCCCAGAGGGCGTCGAAGATGGCTGCGGTATCGTCGACCTTGCTGTGGACTTCCCAGCCGAGCTCACCCGCGAAGGACACGCGCACCAGCTTTGCCCAACGTCCGGCGATACTGGTTTCCTGATGCGTCAGCCAGGGCAGGGTGAGGTCGGCCGCGCAGAGTTCGGCGAGGATTTTTCGCGAGTTGGGGCCGGCGAGGATCTGGGTGGAGTATTCCTCCGTCCGGTCGACCAGCTTGAAAGTGGCGTCCTTCGGGATGCGCGATTTCAGCCATTCGAAATCATGCCACTGAGCCACCGCGGCGGTGATCAGCGTCATCAGGTTCTCGTCGTGGCGGACCACCGACATTTCGGTGACGATGCGGCCCTTGTCGTCGGCAAAATAGACGAGGCCGATGCGGCCGGGTTTCGGCACCAGGCCTGTCACCTGGAGGCTCAGCCATTCGGCGGCACCCGGACCATCGAGATTGAAACGGGAAAACCCCGGCAGGTCCAGAATGCCGGCGGCATCGCGGACGGCGATGCATTCCTCGCGCACACGATGCTGCCACGGCCCGTCGCGGCGGAAGGTCAGCGTGGATTCTTCGGAGATGTCGTCGCCTGGCTTGGCATACCAGGTGGCGCGTTCCCAGCCATTATAAGCGTCGAACCGAGCGCCGAGTGCCTTGATGCGGTCGTGGAGCGGCGACAGCTTGCGGTCGCGCCTGGCCGGCCAGGCATGGCGCGGGAACTGGATGGCATATTCGTTGCCGTAGATCTCCATGCCCTTGGCGACGCAATAATCCGGGGCCGAGGCAAAGGCGGTGAAACGGCGCGGATCGCACGACCACATGTCCCATTCGGTCTGGCCCTCGGTCACCCATTCGGCCAGCACCTTGCCGGCGCCGCCGCCCTGGGCGATGCCGAAGGTAAAGACGCAGGCCTCGAAGGCGTTGGGCACGCCGGGCATCGGCCCGATCAGAGGGTTGCCGTCCGGCGCATAGGGGATCGGCCCGTTGATGACCTTGGACAGGCCGGCGGTGCCGAGGATCGGCACGCGGGCGACAGCATCGGCCAGGTAATGTTCCAGCCGGTCGAGATCGTCGGGAAACAGCTGGAACGAAAAGTCGTCGGGCATCGGGTCGTTGTGGCCGACCCAGTGGGCGCGGCAATTGCGCTCATAGGGGCCGAGGTTCATGCCGTTCTTTTCCTGGCGCAGATAATAGGACGTATCGACGTCGCGCAGCAGCGGCAGCTTCTTGCCCTGTTCCTTCGACCACGCCGCCAGTTCGGGGATTTCCTCGAACAGGATATATTGATGGCTCATCACCATCATTGGCACCTCGCGGCCGAACATCCTGCCGACCTCGGCGGCGCGGTAGCCGGCGGCGTTGACGACGATCTCGCAGCGGATCTCGCCTTGCGCCGTCTCGACCACCCACTCGTGATTGTCTCGGCTCACGCCGGTGACCGGACAGAAGCGGATGATCTTCGCGCCCATGTCGCGCGCGCCCTTGGCCATTGCTTGGGTCAGTTGCGCGGGGTCGATATCGCCATCATTCGGATCGTAGAGCGCGCCTTTCAGCTCATGCGTCTCGATGAAGGGGTAACGGCGCTTGATCTCGTCGAGCCCGACCACGTCGATATCCATGCCCTGGTAGCGGCCCATGCCCTTGGCGCGCTGGAATTCCTGCATGCGCTCGATCGTATGGGCAAGACGCAGGGAACCGGTGACGTGGTAGTTCATGGGATAGCCGACCTCGTCGGCCAGCCGGCGATAGAGTTCGGTCGAATATCGCTGCAGGTTCATCAGCGACCATGACGAGGAGAAAGTCGGCACGTTGCCGGCGGCATGCCAGGTCGAGCCGGAAGTCAGCTCGTTCTTCTCCAGAAGCACGCAGTCGGTCCAGCCCGCTTTGGCGAGATGATAGAGCGAGGAGGCGCCGACGGCACCGCCTCCGATGATCACCACGCGTGCCGTGGTCGGCAAACCGGCCATGTTCTTCTCCGACTATTTGTTTTGATGCATGTCGTTGTCCCAAAACCGCCACGCACTTTTGGGCGACATGCATTCGTTCAATAGACGGGCGGCGAAACCACCCAGATCACCACAGCCGGTTCCGCTCCAGGATTGCGCCAGCGGAACGGCTTGCCGTCGAAGCGAAAGGAATCGCCTTCGCCAAGCCGGTGCCAGACGCCGGCAATTTCGATGTCGAAACTGCCGGAAGCGACGTAGCCGGCTTCCTCGGTCGGCCGGCGCGACTCGGTCTGCAGCTCGGCACCCGGGGCGAAGACCGAACGCAGCATCTCGAAGCTACCGCCGAGATCGGGCGACAGAAGCTCCTCCACCAGGCCGGAATCGCTTGTGCCAAGCGTGCGCCGGTTGCCGGCGCGCACGACCACGCCGCGCTCGGTCTCGACAGGTACGTCATGGCTGAAGAACAGGCTGACCGGCACGCCGAACAATTCGGCGAAGGCCCTGAGATCGCCGAGCGACGGGACCGACAGACCGCGCTCGACCTGGCTGACCCAGCCGACGGAACGGCCGAGCTTCAGTGCGATTTCGGCAAGCGTCAGGCCGCGCGCCTTGCGCAACGCGCGAATGTCGCCGGCCAGCAGCCGTTCGCCGCTGTCCTGTTCCGATCTGGCGGCGGTTGAGGGCAAAGCCATCCCTGTCTTGGTGAAAAATTCCCAGCAAATTTCATTTGATGGCGGGTTCATGAAAAAATCAAGAGGATTTTCACGAAATCACAAGATTTACTTGCGCCATTTTGACGGTTCGGGCAAAGGCTCGGCGCACGAGCGGCGAGTGGGGCGTCCGGTCGAGGCGGGTAGGCTATCGGGCGTTCAAAAAGACGCGCAAGGATGCTCCATCACTTCTAGTCGGCGCATGATCCTTCCGGAAAATCGGGTTCGGGATCATACGCAAAAGGACGGCCCATGCTGGAAAACAACTCCCGGATTGCGGCGGCGATCGTCGATGACGCGATCACCTCGCGGCGGTCGGTACGCGCCTTCTTGCCCGATATGGTCGACGACGAGACCATCCGCGATATTCTCGCCGTTTCCGCGCGCGCGCCCTCAGGCACCAATATGCAACCCTGGAAGGTCTATGTGACCAAGGGCGAGGTCAAGCAGCGCATCACCGACGCCATCCTCAGCTCGGGCATCCGCGCCGAAAAGGCCGAGTGGGACGAGTACCGCTACTATCCCGACCAGTTCTTCGAACCCTATCTGACGCGACGGCGGGCCAACGGCTTCGGCCTCTACGGCGTGCTCGGCATCGGCCGGCGCGAGGTCGACAGGATGCGTGCGCAGCACGACCGCAACTTCGTCTTCTTCGACGCCCCGGTCGGCATGATCTTCACCGTCGACCGGCGGCTGAACAAGGGGTCGTGGATCGACTACGGCATGTTCCTGCAAAACATCATGGTCGCCGCGCGGGGCAGGGGCCTGCACACCTGTCCGCAAGCCGCCTTCGCGCCCTATCACCGGCAGATCAGGCCGGTGCTCAACATTCCCGACGAGGAGATCGTCGTCTGCGGCATGGCGCTCGGCCATGAGGATACGTCCAAGCCCGAAAATGCCTTCCGCACCGACCGCGCGCCGCTGGAAGAGTGGGTGACGTTCGCGGAGTGACGTGAAGCGCCGTCCGGCTCTACTGCACTTCGTAGCCGACTTCCTCGCTCGCATGGCAGAGCGCTTTCCAGAACGAGCGGGCAAACGAGCGGAACACATAGATGTCGAACTGATCGGCGCCGGTGCGCTGGATTTGCGCGAAGATGTCGTGATGCATGGTCGAGCGGCCGGCGCCGATCGGGAAGGCCGGCAGCGCGAAGTCGATTGCGAAGAATTTCGCCAGCACCCACTCGGCCTTCGGCCCGGCGATACGGATCGCGGTGCGGCCGTGCGAAAGGTCGGTCACCGTACCGATGGCCGAAGTGACGACATCGGCAAAGGCCGGCGCCAATCCCTCGGCTTCATCGACCACAGTGAACTTTCCCGGCGCAAAGCCGAACACCGACCTGGCGCCGTTCGTCACACCGCCACCGGCGCCGTCGGGCAAAGCCAAGCCGGTGACCGCATGGATGCCGGCCATCAACGTCTTCTCCTCGCCAGGCCAGGCGGCGAGCTGCAGGATCGAACCCGGCCTGGTTTCGGAGAGGATGATTTCGACACCGTGCTCGAAATTGCCATGCGAGCCCGGATGCAGCACCGGCTCAAGCGGTGATTGGCGCTCAACCATGCATGCGGCTCCCGTCCGGATCGAAGAAATGGTTGGAGACGATCTCGACCGGCCCGAACCGGTTGCGCAGCGGGTCGGAAACGTAGGCACGCGAGCCGCGCCGCGCCTTGCCGCCCTTGACCAGGGCAAGCGCGATATATTTGCCGAGCGCCGGCGAATAGCAGCAGGCGGTGATATGGCCAAGCGAGCCGTGCGGATTGGCTTCGTCAAGCTCCTCGACGATGTGTGCGCCGCCATTGAGCGGCTGGTTGTCGAGCGAAACAATACCGACGAGTTCCAGGCGGTCGGGTGCGATCAGCCCCTCGCGATCCATCATCGCCGAGCCGATGAACGACTTCTTCTTCGACAGCATCCAGTCGAGATGCAGGTCGCGTGCCGTGGTACGGCCGTCGATCTCGGCACCGGTGACGTGGCCTTTCTCGATGCGCATGGTGCCCAGCGCCTCCAGCCCGTAGGTCACCAGCCCGAACGGCTTGCCGGCTTCGATCAGCGCCTCCCAGACATGGGTGCCGTAGCCGGCGCCGGAATAGACCTCGAAGGCCATTTCGCCGGAGAAGGACAGCCGGCAGATCATCACCGGCACGCCGGCGATTTCGCCGTGGACGATGCCCATGAAGGGCAGGGCGGCATTGTCGACGGCGGTGCCGCTGACGCAAGCAGCCAGTAGCTGCCTTGCCTTCGGCCCACCGATGGCGGCACCGGCCCATTGGTCGGTGACCGAGGCGACGTGGACTTTCAGCTCCGGCCAGATCACGTCGAGGAAATATTCCAGATGCTGCATCACCTTGCCGGCATTGGCGGTGGTGGTGGTCATCAGGAAATCCTGCTCGCCGAGCCGCCATGTGGTGCCGTCGTCAAAGGCGAGACCGTCCTCGCGCAGCATCAGCCCATAACGCGCCTTGCCGACGGCCAGCGTCGAAAACACGTTGGTGTAGACGCGGTCGAGGAATTCCGCCGCGTCGGGGCCTTGCACCGCGATCTTGCCCAGTGTCGAGACATCGACGATGCCGGCGCTCTCGCGCGTGGCTCTCGCTTCGCGCACATAGGCCTGCTCGATCGTCTCGCCGGGATGGCCGTAGATCATCGGCCGATACCACAGGCCGGCCGAATACATGGTGGCGCCGTTGGCGACGTGCCAGTCATGCATCGGCGTCAGCCGCTCGGGCTTCAGATCGCCGAAGCGTTCGGCGGCTAGCGAGCCGATCGATACCGCCGAAAAGGGCGGGCGAAAGCGCGTCGTGCCGACCTCTGGGATCGGCTTGCCGAGCGCCTCGGCCATGATGGCGAGGCCGGGTATGTTGGAGCTCTTGCCCTGGTCGGTTGCCATGCCGAGCGTGGTGTAGCGCTTCAGATGCTCGACCGAGACGAAGCCTTCGCGATGCGCCAGCCGCACGTCATCCGCCGTCACGTCATGCTGGAAGTCGACGAAACTCTTTCCCTTGGCCTTGATCTCGAGCACCGGCGCCGGATCGGGATCGCCAGGTGCTGCCTCGACGGCAGGCAAGGCCGCCGGCGTGGCGGTTGCGCCCGCTGCGGAAAGGCCGGCGGCGCGGCCTTCGGCGATCGCCTCGGCGGTGGAGAAACTGCCGGTGAAGGCGCCGGCGCCGATCCATTGCCGCGTCGTCGGCTTGGGCGGCAGGAACGCTTGCAATGCTTCGTTCCATTCCGCTCTCGCGCCGGCCTGGCTGGCCAGATGAATGGTCGGCGACCATCCGCCCGACATCAGCAGGCAATCGGCGTGGATGCTGCGCGCTTCGCCGGAAAGCGCGCCGTTGACCATGTCGAAGCGCTGCACCTTGAAGCCGGAAAGCGCCTTGCCGCCCTCGGTGGCGATTACCGCGTGGCCAGAAAGGATCTCGGCCTCCGCTTCGCCGGCCAGCTTGCGCATTTCGCTCGAAAGTTCTGGGCGCACGTCGACGATGGCGACGACGACGGCGCCGGCCTTCTTCAGCGCAAGCGCGGAGCGATAGGCGCTGTCATTGTTGGTGAACAGCGCGACCCTGTCGCCCGGCAGCACGCCATATTCATTGGCAAAACGCTCGGCAGCATGCGCCAGCATCACGCCTGGCCGATCGTTGCCCGGAAAGACCAGCGGACGCTCCAGGGAGCCGGTGGCCAGCACCACCGACTTGGCGCGGATCGTCCAATAGCGATGGCGCGGCTCGCCCTTGCCGGCCTTTTCCTTGTGGTCGGTGACACGTTCGAGCGCGGCAAGCGTGTTGCCGTCATAATAACCCCAGACAGTAGTGCGCGGCAAAAGGCGGATATTATCACGGCCTTCAAGCTGACCGGCGGCGCGCGCTGCCCAGTCGGCGGCCGGCATGCCATCGATCGTCTCGCGCGACCAATTGGCCGAGCCGCCGAAATGCGGCTCGAGCTCGGCCAGGATGACGCGTGCACCCTGATCGGCAGCCGCCCTGGCGGCCATCAGCCCCGCCGGGCCGGAGCCGACCACCAGCACATCGCAAAACGCGTTCATACGTTCGTAGCGCGCCGTATCGGGAGCCGTGCCTGCCTTGCCCAGGCCGGCGGCACGGCGGATGAAATGCTCACAGAACATCCAGAAGCGAGTGCCCTTCAGCGGACCGATCACCGGTCCCATGAAGGTTTTGTAGTAGAAGCCGGCCGACAAAAGCTTGCCGCCGAGCTGGTTCACGGCACTGACGTCCCAGGCAAGCGAAGGGAAGCGGTTCTGGCTGACTGCGGCCAGCCCGTCATAAATTTCGACCATTGTGGCGGGGATGTTCGGCTCGCGAACCTCGCCCCTCAACACTGTGACCAGCGCGTTCGGTTCCTCGACGCCGGCGGTCAGCACGCCGCGCGGGCGGTGATATTTGAACGAACGCCCAAACAGGGTGACGCCGTTGGCCAGCAGCGCCGAAGCCAGCGTGTCGCCGGCATGGCCGGTATAAGGCGCGCCGTCGAAGGTGAAACGGATGGTCCGCAGCCGGTCGATGCGGCCGCCGGCCTCGGTACGGCGCGGGCTCATGGCTTGTCCTCGGCCCGGTGCCGCGCAACCGAGTTGTGGTCGCCGCGCGCGAACGCGGTGCTGGAGATCTCGTGCGTTAGCGTATTGCGCACGACCCTGAGATGGGCGCGGCAGCCGCCGGAATGCTGCCAGATCTCATTGTGGTCGCCGGCCGGGTTAAGCCGGTCGTAGACATAGGCGTTCCAGGCGTCGAGGTTCTGCGAGGCGGGCTGTGGGCGCTGGCGGTTGCCGTCGCCCTGATAGGTGAATTCGATCACGTCGCGCGGGCCGCAATAGGGGCAGGTGATGAGCATGGATCTCTTAAACTTCTCGTTTGACCATGATCTTGTCCGAAAACCGGTTTCCACTTTTCGGGATCATGGCCTAATGCAGCCGGGGCGTGGCGCCCTGGCCCTTGTCGTCGATCACCAGGCCACGGTAGAAGCGGTCGAGCGTGAAGGCCGCGTTGAGACCGTGCGGCTCGTCCTTGGCAATGGTCCAGGCAAAGCACCAGCCGGAAGCCGGCGTCGCCTTGAAGCCGCCATAGCACCAGCCGCAGTTGAGATACATGCCCGGCAGCGGACCGGTGGTGATGATTGGCGAGCCGTCCATCGACATGTCGCAGACGCCGCCCCATGAGCGCAGCATGCGGACACGGGCCAGCCCAGGGAACAGCGCCAGCATCTCGCTCATCACCTCATCGACGATAGGCAGGCTGCCGCGTTGGGCGTAGCTGTTGTAGCCGTCGAGATCGCCGCCATAGACAAGCCCGCCCTTGTCAGATTGCGACATATAAAAATGGCCCATGCCGAAGGTCAGGACCGTATCGATGAACGGTTTTAGCGATTCCGTGACGAAGGCCTGCAGCACGTGGCTCTCGATCGGCATCGTCTCGATGCCGGCAAGCCGCATGACCCGCCCGGTGCTGCCGGCAACCGCGACCGCTACCTTTTTTGCGCGGATTTCGCCGCGCGTTGTCGTGACGCCGATGATGCGGTCGCCGTCGCGCAGGAAGCCGGTGACCTCGCAATTTTCGATGATGTCGACGCCGCGGCGATCTGCGCCGCGCGCATAGCCCCAGGCGACGGCGTCGTGGCGGGCGGTGCCGGCGCGCCGCTGCATCAGGCCACCGACGATCGGGAAACGCGCGGTGGCGGAGACGTCGAGCGCCGGCACCAGGCGCGCGATTTCGGCCGTGGTCATCAGTTCGGCGTCAACGCCGAGATGGCGCATGGCGTTTCCGCGCCGGGCATAGTCGTCGAACTGAGCAGGTGTGTGGGCGAGGTTCAGGCAGCCGCGCTGCGAGAACATGACGTTGTAGTTGAGGTCATGGGCCAGGTTCTCCCACAGCTTCATCGAATGCTCGTAAAAGCGCGTGTTGGCCGGCAGGAGATAGTTGGAACGGACCGCCGTGGTGTTGCGGCCGACATTGCCGGAACCGAGCCAGCCCTTCTCCAGCACCGCGACATTGGTGATGCCGTGCTCCTTGGCTAGGTAGTAGGCGGTCGACAGGCCATGGCCGCCGCCGCCGATGACGATCACGTCGTAGGACGCCTTCGGGTCGGGCTTGCGCCAGGCCGGCCTCCAGTCCTTGTTTCCGGTCAGCGCGTTCTTGAGAAGCGAAAAGGCCGAATATTCCGCCATTCTTATTGTCATCCATTTCAGGCTTTGCGGCAGACTATAGAGCAGGCCGCCAACGCAAAGCCAAGATTGCGCCATCGCTTTTCGACTCCCCGACTTCGACTGGATTGGCCGACTTCGATTGGCGGACTTCGAAAACGAGCCGCCTGGCATGACTTGCCCCGTGATATGAGCGTCTTTATCAAGGACGTGCTTCAAAACTGCCGCTGCCGTCCGCGAGTCGCCAGAAAAATCATGTTCTTTCGTTTACTCCGCCTGGTCCTGATCGCTGCACTTGTTGTCTCGGCGCCGCCGTCGCTCGTTACTATGGCGCAGGCACTCGGGCAGGGCGCCGCCGGGTTGATCGCCGACCAGCAGAAGGTCATCCAGAGCCTGACGGCCAAAACCGACGGTCTCGAGAAGAAGATACAGCAGGATGGCCAAGACGATGCCACCCTCGTGGAAATCCGCCTGCAATTGGAGGATCTGTCGCGGGCGGCGCTCACCAGCGCGCTGGCGTTCCGCTCGCGTCTCGGCGATATCAACGATCGGATCGAGACGCTGGGACCTCCGCCGGCCGCGGGCCAGCCGGCCGAGCCCGACATCGTGACCGGTGAACGCCAGGCGCTGGCTTCCGAAAAAGCCGAGATTAACGCCGTCATTGCCAGCGCGCAGAACCTGTCGATCCGCATCAGTGGGCTGATCGAGAAGATCGGCAACATGCGCAGCGAGCTGTTCCGCAATGTGCTTACCAAACGCTACGTGCTGTCCGATGCGCTTAGCCCCGAAGTCTTTTCCGACGCCAACGCTGAGTTTTCCGGCTTCTATAAGGCGGTGTCATCCTGGCTGAGCTTCGCCTTCAAGTTCAAGTTCCAGGCCATTCTTGCCGCGACTTTGATGGCGCTCGCATTCGCTGCAGTGCTTTTTATCGGCGGCCGACGCCTGTTCGGCCGCGTCTTCGAAGCGGATCCCTCCGTCGAGGACCCCTCCTATCTCAGCCGCCTGTCGGTGGCGTTCTGGTCGACGTTGCTGCCGACGCTGGCGGTCGGCGCCTTCCTTGTCTCGACGATCTTCTTCTTCGATTATTACAATGTTTTACGCGGTGACATCGGGATCTTCCTGAATTCGCTGGTTGCCGTTATCGCGGTGGTGTTCTGCGTCAACCGCCTGACCAACGCAGCGCTCGAGCCCCGACTGCCGAACTGGCGTTTGATCCCGGTCGAAACCGGCCCGGCGCGTTGGCTGGTGCGGCTGACGACCGCCATGGCTGTCGTCATCGGCAGCAACAACTTCCTGTCTGTCGTCAACGACAAGATGGGCTCGCCACTGTCGCTGACCATCGCCAGAAGCTTCATCGCCACCATCGTCGTCGGCATCATCCTGATCCTTATGGGCCTGCTGAAGCCGTTCAAGGCCCCCGACGGAAGCTGGCGCCCGTGGCCGGCGTGGCTGCGCTACACCGCCGTCGCGCTAGGCCTATTCACCATCGCATCGGCACTGCTTGGCTATATCGGCCTTGCAATTTTCGTCTCGCTGCAGGTCGTGGTCACCGGCACCATCCTGGTCACCGCCTATATCGGCTTCCTGTCGGCGCGAGCGATCGGCGAGGAAGGTGGTTTCGCCAAAACTTCGATCGGGCGCTGGCTAGCGGCCAATTCAAGCTACGAAGATGCCGCCCTCGACCAGCTCGGGCTTGTCGTCAGCGCCGCCATCAACATCATGATTGTGCTGGTGTTCCTGCCGCTGATCCTGTTGATGTGGGGCTTCCAGCCCGGCGACATCCAGGCCTGGGCCTACAAGCTGGCGACCGGCCTCACCGTCGGCTCGGTGACGATCTCGGTCACCGGCATTCTCACCGGCGTCGTCGTCTTCATCATTGGCTATTTCCTGACGCGCTGGTTCCAGGGCTGGCTCGACGGCTCGGTGATGGCGCGCGGCCGGGTCGACACCGGCGTGCGCAATTCGATCCGGCTGGCGGTCGGTTATGCCGGTGTCGCGGTCGCGGCACTGGTCGGCATCTCGGCGGCCGGTATCGACCTCTCCAATCTCGCGCTGGTCGCCGGCGCCCTGTCCCTCGGCATCGGTTTCGGCTTGCAGAATGTCGTCTCGAATTTCGTGTCGGGCCTGATCCTGTTGGCCGAGCGGCCGTTCAAGGTCGGCGACTGGATCGTCGCCGGCGACATCAGCGGCACGGTCAAGAAGATCAGCGTGCGCGCCACCGAGATCGAGACGTTCCAACGGCAATCGGTGATCCTGCCCAATTCAAACCTGATCAACAATGCGGTCGGCAACTGGACGCACCGCAACAAGCTCGGCCGCGTCGACATCAAGGTCGGCGTTGCCTATGGCAGCGACGTCAAGCACGTGCATGGCGTCCTGTTGGAGATCGCACGCAGCCATCCGCTGGTGCTGAAGAACCCGGAACCCTTTGTGCTGTTTTCCAATTTCGGCCCGGCCGCGCTCGAATTCGAGATCCGCGTATTCCTGGCAGACGTTCTTAGTGGCAATATCGTCCAGAACGACATCCGCTTTGCCATCTTCGATGTGTTCGCCGACCAGCATATCGAAATTCCGTCGACACCGCGCGCCGTCGTCGAGACCAAAAAGCACGAGGCGTGGCCGATCGACGACGACAAGATCGAAGTCGAATTCGCCGAGCGGGAACAAGCAAAAGCCCTAGCGGCGGTCGAGGCGAAACGTCTCGCCAAGTCGGGACGCAAGGTACGGAAGCCCGATCCTGACTAGCTGTTTGGAGCTTGCCTTCAAGCCTTCGGAAACCAATTGCGGCATGAATGCGGCATTCAGTTGCCGTTCAGCTTGCATTACATATAAGCTCACCTGCAAACGGCGAGAATGCCTTGCGAAATGCAACAGAGGCGGTGGCAACACCGATACTGCAAAATGTGGAAGTCTCTCGTCGCCGCCGTCGCTTTTCTGGCCGTGGGCGGTTCGGCCCATGCCGCCAGCGCGGTCAACAAGGACGCCGAGACCCGCACGCTGATCGTGACGGAAGGCGGCGGCAAGACCGAGCTGGCGCTGGCCGCTGGCGAAACCGTGGAATTTTGCCCGAGCGGCTGTTTTGTTACCTTGCCGAATGGCGACCTCGAGGCGCTGACCGGTTCGGAGACGATCGAGATCTCGGGCGGCGTCGCGCGCATCAAGTAAAGTCGACGCCATGATTTTTGAAGGCCGGGCAAACGCCCGGCCTTTTATTTGCTTCCGGTAATCGGCGATGAAGGTATGCATTTTTCTTCGAAGCTGCGCAGGACGGGCTCTAGCAGTGCCTTCGTACCGAGCAGGGCGAAGGCTTAGGTCTAACTGCATTCGACGGGCTGGTGGCGCGGGCTTTTTTGGCGATGTCGCAAACAGGCTGCAAGCGCGGCGCCGCGCCGCCCTATAGTCTGCTCGCATAGCATCTTGGAGTCGCGGGCAATGGCAGGGTTTCCGGAAAAGACGAAGGTCGTCATCGTCGGGCTGGGCGGCATCGTCGGCGCATCGGTCGCCCATCACCTGATCGAGCGCGGATGGGACGATATTGTCGGCATCGACAAATCGGGCATCCCGACGGATATCGGCTCGACGGCGCACGCTTCCGACTTCTGCTACACGACCAGCCATGATTTCCTGTCGTGCTGGACGACGCTCTATTCCATCGATTTCTACGAAAAAATGGGTCACTACGCGCGCATCGGCGGCCTCGAGGTCGCCCGCGTCGGCGACGACGCCCGCATGGCGGAGATCAAGCGCAAGATCGCCTCGGCGAAGGCCTTCGGCACACGCGCCCGCCTGATCGATCCCGCCGAGATCAAGGAAAAATTCCCGCTGATCGAAGAACAGATGGTACAGGGCGGCCTGTGGGATCCCGACGCCGGCCTCGTCATCCCGCGCTCGCAGACCGTCGCCGGCAAGCTTGTCGATCAGGCGGAAGCTTCCGGCAAACTCAGGGCGTTTGCCAATACGTCGGCCAGGTCGCTCGTCATCGAGAACGGCCGCATCAAGGGCGTGGTGACCGACCGCGGCACCATCGAGGCCGACTATGTCGTGGTCTGCACCGGCATCTGGGGACGGCTGATCGCGGAAATGGCGGGCGAGGACCTGCCGGTCATGCCGATCGACCATCCGCTTACCTTCTTCGGGCCATACACCGAGTTCGCCGGCACCGGCAAGGAGATCGGCTGGCCGCTGCTGCGCGACCAGGGCAACTCAGCTTACATGCGCGATACCGGCGACCCCAAGACCGCCGAAGGCGGGCAGATCGAATGGGGTTATTACGAAGAGACCAATCCGCGACTCTGCCATCCGCGCGATATTCTCGAGAAAAACGAGGCGCGGCTTTCGCCGTCGCAACGCGATCTCGACATGGAGCAGATCCTGGCGCCGCTCGAGCGCGCCATGGAACTGACGCCGATCCTGGGCGAGCTGGGCTACAATGAGAGCCATTCCTTCAACGGCCTATTGCAGGTGACGGCGGACGGCGGCCCCTCGATGGGCGAAAGCCAGAAGGTCAGGGGCCTCTGGTATGCGGTGGCGGTTTGGGTCAAGGACGGCCCCGGCATGGGCAAGCTCATCGCCGACTGGATGACGGACGGCCGCACGGCGATCGACCACCACGCCATCGACTATTCGCGTTTCTATCCGCACCAGACGAAAGAACAGTTCATCTGGGATCGCTGCACCGAAACCGCTATGAAGGTCTACAACCCAGCGGTCCATCCACGCGAGCCCTTCTCCAAGGCTCGCAATGTCCGCCGCTCGCCCTTCTGGGAGCGCGAGAAGGAACTCGGCGGCTATTTCATGGAACTCGGCGGCTGGGAGCGCGCCCATGGCTACGCCGCCAACGAGCATCTGCTCGAGAAATACGGCAACCGGGTGCCGGTGCGCCAAAACGAATGGGATAACCGCCACTTCTGGCGCGTCTCGAACGCCGAGCATCTCGCGATGAGCGAGGATTGCGGCATCGTCAACCTGTCGCATTTCGCCATGTACGACGTGGAAGGCCCGGACCATGTCGCGCTGATGGAATGGCTGTGCGCGGCAAAAATCGGCGGTGACGGCAATATAGGCAAGGGCATCTATACCCATTTCCTCGACGAGGAAGGCATGGTGCGCGCCGACCTGACCGTCATCCGCATGGCCGGCCGCTGCCGCGTCATCGACGGCGCCGATGCCGGGCCGCGCGACTTCCAGTACATGCGCCGGACGGCAGAGGACAAAGGCTTCGACGTTAGCGTCACCGATGTGACCGAGAGATATGTGACCGTCGGCATCTGGGGTCCGAACGCGCGGGCGACATTGAGCAAGTGCGTGGAAAACCCCGATGGGCTGACGCCGGAGAATTTTCCCTTTGCCGCGATCAAGCCCGTCAGGATCGCCGGCAAGGACGTGACCGCCTTCCGCATCTCCTATGTCGGCGAGCAAGGCTGGGAACTGCACATGCGCTACGACGACGGCCTAGCTGTCTGGGACGCGCTGCGGTCGACCGGCGTGATGGCCTTTGGCGTCGAGACCTATGCCAACAGCCGCCGCATGGAGAAGAGCCTGCGCCTGCAGAATGCGGACCTGTTGACCGAATACAATCTGCTGGAAGCCGACCTTGCCCGTCCGAAAGTCAAGGAGGCCGATTTCTGTGGCAAGGCAAAGCATCTGGAATATCGCACCCGGGCGCATCAGCCGGCCATGCTTTGCACGCTTATCATGACCGACAATACCGATTCCAATGGCGTTCTCCGCTATCCGGTCGGCACGATGCCGGTGATGGACCCGCAAACCGG
The DNA here is from genome assembly GCF_040318825.1 of Mesorhizobium sp. M1006. NCBI lineage: Bacteria > Pseudomonadati > Pseudomonadota > Alphaproteobacteria > Hyphomicrobiales > Phyllobacteriaceae > Mesorhizobium > Mesorhizobium sp. M1006. The sequence continues at coordinate 71,238 of NZ_JAMYMZ010000001.1, read as the reverse complement.
TGAGACGCTCGTCGATGAGCTCGGCCGCCGCTCCTTCACGACCTCGGTGGCCTATGGTCCGACCCTCGGCAAGAACATCGCGCTCGCCTACCTGCCCTGGGCGTATTGCCAGGAGGGCCGCAAGCTGAGCGTCGAATATTTCGGCGAGAAGTACCCGGTCGAAGTGGCCGCCGTCGGCTACAGGCCGCTCTACGACCCGGAGAACCTCAATCCGCGCAGCTAAGCGTTGCTTGCCTGCCGGTTCTCCACACAGGCAAGCCGAGCAGTGCCAGCAGGACCCTGAATGCGGAAGCCCGATTCATCGTCGGGCTTTTCGCTTTGTGGAGCGATGATTCTCGCTTACCGTCGCGCTGCGATTAGGGGGTGCCTTTGCGGCGGATCGGCTGGGACAGAAAAAACGATACGCTTGTGTTTCAACTGAACCGGAATATCCCGGTTCGCGTCAGCTGGACCTTCGCAATTCCCATTGTGCTGCCCTTCCTGAACGAGTGGGCGAGCCGACCCAAGGATGCACTGATCCATACCTCTATCTTTGCAGCGCTTCTGTTTGCGTCGATATTTCTGCACGAACTGGCACACGCCTGGATCGGACGCCGACAAGGCGTCGCCACCGACAGGATAGAATTATATCTCTTCGGCGGGCTCACGCGTTTCAAACGCGCCGCAGCGCCATCGCCTGCCTGGGCGCGGATTGCGATAGCGGGTCCCCTGGCGAACGTCGCGCTCGCCGCGTTTTTCGATGCGGCCTATTATCTGGTTTTTGGAGAACTCATCCCAGTTGCGCCCGAAAGGCCATTCGGGTGGCTGCCGTCAAGGTCGGCCGGTCCTCTGGAATGGACGCTTTGGATTGGCGCATTATTGAACGTGTCACTTATCATTCTCAACATCCTGCCCGCCTACGATCTGGATGGCGGCGTGATTGCAAGACATTTGTTCCTGAGACGCTTCGGCGTCCGCCGGGCCGCGCAGATCGTCGGCATCTGCGGCATCGTACTTTCAATTCTGCGTTTTGCGATCATCTTGCCTGCCGCGGTTGCAGGTATTCTGTTGTGGCTTCCGCCGTCATTCAAGCCGAACTGGACGGCAGCGCGCGGGGTCGGTGCTAGAAAACCGAAGCCGGACCCATCCTCCGAGACGGATGTCGAGAAGGCCGTGGAATGGCGGGGACGGGGCGGGCGCCGCATCCACAAATGAAATTCGTTTTCCGGCGGTTCGCAAAAATGTGACCGGATGAGCCCGGCTCTCCACCGGGCTTTTCTCTTTGTCGATCGGCGATTTTCGCTTACCGTGCGGCATGTCTGGTTTTGCCCGTGCAAGACATCTCGTCTCGGGTGCCGCCGCGCTGGCGTCGGTGCTATGGCTGACTGCAAACTCCCGCGCCGCCGAGCCGGTCGACGTCGAACTGGTGCTGGCAGTCGACGTTTCGCTGTCCATGTCGCCGGGCGAGCTCGAAATCCAGCGTCATGGCTATGCGGCGGCGCTGACGCATGACGATGTCCTGCAGGCAATCGGCGAAGGCGCTCATGGCAAGATTGCCGTCACCTATGTCGAATGGGCTGGCGCGACCTGGCAGCAGGTCGTGGTGCCGTGGACGGTGATCGCCAATCGTGCCGACGCCGAGCGGCTGGCAGCGCAGCTTTCCGCTCATCCGCCGGCCAGTGCCAGGCGCACCTCGATCTCCGGCGCGCTGGAATTCGCCAGCGATCTCTTTGCTGAAAGCGGCTTCCAGGGCGTGAAGCGGGTGATCGACATTTCGGGTGACGGCCCCAACAACCAGGGCGCACCTGTCGATATCACCCGCGACGCCGTGATCAAGCAAGGCATCACCGTCAACGGCCTGCCGCTGATGACCAGGGGCGGGTTCAGCAGCGCTTACGATGTCAACAATCTCGACCGCTACTACAGCGACTGCGTCATCGGCGGGCCGGGCTCCTTCATGATCCCGGTCAATGACTGGACGCAGTTTCCGGAGGCCATCCGTCGCAAGCTGGTGCTGGAGCTTGCCGGTCCGGCCTCGCCGCAGCGAGCGGCGGAAGAGGCGGCGCATCCGCCATTGGTGCTGGCACAGGACATCCCCGTCACCGACTGCCTAGTCGGCGAAAAAATGTGGCGCGACCGCAGCTGGATGTACGACAGCCGCTGATGGCGGAGTTTGCTGTCGATGGTGACATACCGCAGTGCAGCATCTGCTTCATTGACAAGCCTGCGGGCGTCTGTGACACAATTCCGCATCCGAACACATTAAAGGGGAACCGACATGAACAGGATCGGAATTCTTGCCGCAAGCTTGACGCTTGCCGTCGGATTGTCCGCGCCGGCGATGGCCGCCACATCGGTCAGCATCGGCATCAGTGGGTGGACCGGCTTTGCGCCGCTGACGCTCGCCAAGCAGGCCGGCATCTTCGAAAAGCACGGCCTCGACGTCACCTTGAAGAAGGTGCCGCAAGCCAGCCGGCCGCTCGCCATCGCCAGCGGCGACCTGCAATGCGCCGCCACCACGGTCGAGACCTGGCTGGTCTGGAACGCCAATGGCGTGACGACCAAGCAGATATTCCAGCTCGACAAATCCTACGGCGCCGACGGCATCGTCGCCCGCAACGACATCAAGACCGTCGCCGATCTCAAAGGTAAGTCGGTCGCGTCTTCGGCGCCGGGCACCTCGCCCTATTTCATGCTGGCCTGGGTGCTCAACAAGAACGGCATGTCGACCAAGGACGTGACGGTCGTCAACCTGGAGCCGGATGCGGCGGCGCAGGCGTTTCTCGCCGGCCAGAACGATGCGGCGGTCACCTATGAGCCGTTCATCTCGGCGGTGCGCGAAAAGTCCGACCAGGGCCATATCCTTGTCACCACTCTCGACTATCCGATGGTGCTCGATACGGTCGGCTGCACGCCGGAGTTCCTCAAGGCCAATCCGGATGCGGGCAAGGCGCTTGCCGACAGCTATTTCGAGGCACTCGACCTGATCAAGAGCGATCCGGCGAAATCCTATGAGACGATGGGTGCCGACGTGAAGCAGTCGGCCAAGGAATTCGAAGAGTCGGCCAAATACCTGAAATGGGCCGACAAGGCTGAAAACAAGCAGTTCTTCACCAAGGAATTCCAGGACTTTTCCAAGACCGCTGGCGAGCTTCTGCTGCAGATGGGTTTGATCAAGGAAGCTCCTGACGTCTCGACGTTGGCCGACACCAGCGCCGTCGCCGACTAACCGCCAGGATTGTCGCCCGGCGGCGGCGCGTGCGCCGCCGCTTTTTCATTCAGATCAGAGGACGGTCGAAGATGCCGCGCCCCTTGCATCCGGTCTCGCCGGGCATTCGAACCGTGCTCGGCATTTCGTTCTTCGTGCTGTTCGTGGCGTTCTGGGCGTGGATCACGCTTGGCGGCCACGTCAATCGCATTTTCCTTGCCGATCCGCTGTCGATGGTGAGAGACGGCTGGCGGCTGCTGGTCGAGGACCGCTTCTGGCTCGACATCCTTATCACCATCTGGCGCGTCTTCGGCGGGTTCCTGATGGCGGCCATCGTTGCCGTGCCGCTCGGCATCTTGATGGGTGCCTGGAAGCCCGTGGAGGCGTTCCTGGAGCCGTTCGTCTCCTTCGCCCGCTATCTGCCGGCATCGGCCTTCATCCCGCTGCTCATCCTGTGGGCGGGCGTTGGCGAGCTCGAAAAACTGCTGGTGATCTTCGTCGGCTCGGTGTTCCAGATCATCCTGATCATCGCGGTCAAGGTCGGCGGCACACGGCGCGACCTGGTCGAGGCGGCCTACACGCTTGGCTCGTCCGACAACGGCATCGTGCGGCGCGTGATCATGCCGGCCAATGCGCCGGAGATTGCCGAGACCCTGCGGCTGGTGCTCGGCTGGGCCTGGACCTATGTCATCGTCGCCGAGCTGATCGGCTCGTCGTCGGGCATCGGCTACATGATCATCAACAGCCAGTCGCGGCTGGCGACAGGGCAGATCATCTTCGGCATCATCGTCATCGGCCTGATCGGGCTGTTGTCCGATTTCGCCTTCAAGGCGCTCAACCGTTGGCTGTTTCCATGGAGCCTGGCGTGAGCAAGCTGCTCATCGAAGGCGTCTCGCGCACCTTCGCCGGTGTCGGCGGTGGACAGCCGGTCAAGGCGCTGATGCCGATCGATCTGGCGGTCGCCGCCAACGACTTCATCACGATCCTGGGGCCATCCGGCTGTGGAAAGTCGACGCTGCTCAGGATCGTCGCCGGCCTCGAAGCGCCGAGTGGGGGACGTGTTCTGCTCGACGGCAGGGTGGTGGACCGGCCCGGTCCAGACCGCGGCATGGTTTTCCAGTCCTATACGCTGTTTCCGTGGCTGACGGTCGCCGAGAACATCGCCTTCGGCCTGCGCGAACGTGGAATGGCCGAGCACGAGCGCAGCGAGATCGTCGCTTCTTACGTCGATCTCGTCGGGCTGAGAGGTTTTGAAAACCATTGGCCGAAGCAGCTTTCCGGCGGCATGCAGCAGCGCACCGCGATTGCCCGGGCACTGGCCAACGATCCGGAGATCCTGCTGCTCGACGAGCCGTTCGGCGCGCTTGACAACCAGACCCGCGGGCTGATGCAGGAACTGCTTCTCGGCATCTGGGAGCGCCGGCAAAAAACGGTGCTGTTCGTCACCCACGACATCGAGGAGGCGATCTTCATGGCGTCGCGCGTGGTCGTGATGACGGCACGGCCGGGCCGCATCAAATCGGACGTTGCCGTCGACCTGCCGCATCCGCGCCACTACACGCTGAAGACCAGCCCGGAATTCTCGGCGCTGAAAGCGCGGCTGACGGAAGACATCCGCGTCGAGGCTATGCGCACGGCGCAGGTATAGTCGCCGCAACCTACACTCGACCGCGACCGGAAAAGATGCTCGGTTCGCTCAACAGGCGCTTTAGACGTGGAAGGTCGCGCGTAGGGGCGTCCAGTGCCGCCATGAACGCGGCCCATTTTTCTGCATCGAGGCGGAAGCTGTGCGGGTCGGCCGGTTTTTGGGATAGGCTCGAACTCGTGGTCATGCGACATCTCTCGATGCGGGAATATCACACTTCGCCGGTCCTCTGCTGATTTGCCAGATCAAGCCGCCAGCAATTGCTTGCGATCGACGCGTTCCTGTTGCGGCGAGCGGGCGTACAACTCGCGATAGCATTTGGAGAAATGCGAGGCGGAAACAAAGCCGCAGGCGACCGCCACTTCGACCACCGGCAACGACGACTGGATCAGCAGGTGCCGGGCGCGGTCGAGGCGGATCTCCAGATAGTAACGGGCAGGGGAGCGCCCCATCTCGGTGCGGAACAGGCGCTCAATCTGCCGGCGCGACAGGTCGACATGATCAGCGACCTCGATCAGCGAGAGCGGCTCGGAGAGATTGGCTTCCATCAGCTCGATAATAGCCAGAACCTTGGAATTCTGCACGCCAAGGCGGGCGCGCAGCGGCAGGCGCTGGCGGTCGGTCGGGCTGCGCACGCGATCAGTCAGCACCTGCTCGCAGACGCGGTTGACGAGGCTTTCGTCGAAATCGTCGCCGATCAGCTTCAGCATCATGTCGAGCGCGGCGGTGCCGCCGGCGCAGGTGTAGATGTTCTGGTCGATCTCGAAGAGGTCGGCGAAGACATTGGCCTTGGGGAACGCCTCGGAAAAGCCCGGCAGGTTCTCCCAATGGATGGCGCAGCGCTTGTTGGACAGCAGGCCTGCGGCGGCCAGGATATGCGCGCCGGTGCACAGGCCGCCGACGGCAACGCCGCGATTGTACTCCTCGCGCAACCAGGCAAAGGCCGATTTGTTCTGGTAGCGCTCGACATTGATGCCGCTGCAGACGATGGCCATGTTCGGCCGGTCCGGTCCGGACATTTTCTTGCGCTCTTCCTCCAGCGAGGTGTTGACGGCGCATTCGACGCCGTTCGAGGCGCGCACCGGCTTGCCGTCGATGCTGGCGAGCCGCCAGCGATAGGCTTCATAGCCGAGCATGCGGTTGGCCGAACGCAACGGGTCGAGCGCCGTCGCGAAGGCGATCATGGTGAAATCGGGGACCAGGAAGAATACGAACGATCGCCGGATCGGGTGCTTTACGACGTTCACGGGTAGATCCTCACGCTGCAATGGCGCGAACAGGATGTCGCGATTAGCACAGCGACATCAGGAAAGACGTTTCCTGTCAATTGGCTAGATGGCAACGGAGCGACTTTATTTGCGACACGGGTCGCAAATGGGCGATCGCTATGCGGCGAAGGACGCAACATGCCGCCGGATCGACCAAACGAGCCTACGCAGTCTGCGCACACGAAAAACGCCGCCTCGGCAAAACCGAAGCGGCGCTGGATCGACTTCGAAGCAGCGCTAGGCTGCTTCCGCCGGGATTGCCGCGTCTCAGGCGACGAAGCCGAGGCGCGCGGCAGCCATGGCACCGGTCTGGCCAGGCATGGTGTTGGCCAGGCGCTGGCGCTCGAGCGCGGTCGTCAGGTTCATTTCGCGACGGGCAAAGAGGCGGGCAAAAAGCTTCATGATCATCTCCATTCGGTTGCTCAGACGGGTCGCCTTCGCTTGATGGAGTGGGGCAGCTCGTTTGTTGATGATGATATAGGCTTACGTGAGGGGAAACTAAATCGCAAAAGCGAAGCACTTGATATGAAAAGCGACACGGAATGCGACAAATTTGGGCATTCTGCCCAGGATTTTCGATTATTTACAATGCGTTGATTGCCAGTGCGGGCTGCTATGCGACTTGCTCATATGCGGCATGCGACGGCGACATGGCTCGGGAAAATCATTGGAGTACAAACAAAAAGGCCTGCCGGGCTGATCTGCGCGGCAGGCCTTCAGCTGTTGATACACACGGTTTACTTTGCTCCAGCCCACGATCCCACACCATGGCGAGTGCCGGCCTTGGCATCGGCAGCTTCGGGCCAGCCGATATCCTTCTGCAGTTCAATCGGCAGCGCGCGGATGGCGCGTTCCGTCTGGTAGCGGGCACGGGCCTCGCTGAACTCGGTCGCGATCCGACCGATGGATGACAGGATAGACATCTCATTCTCCTTCGCGTTGGGCCGGGTCGTCCCGGCGCTTGCAGCGTCAGGCGGTACACCGGCTTTGTTTCAGCTTCATTTCGTGTCGATTGCAGGTCCGTGTCATGGTTGTTTCGGGACCACTTCGATGCGTCCTGCCTCCGACCGAGTTGACTATCCTCCCAAACTGATGTTCAATCAAACGAAATGGAATGATGGTTTGCATCAGAAAAATTGAAGGCCGCTTGCCATGAACGCCCCACTCAATCATCCGCTGCCGCTGCTCGATCTCGATGTTCTGCGCACTTTCGTCGCAATCGCCGAGACCGGCAGCTTCACCACTGCGGCCAATGCGGTCTTCCGCACGCCGTCGGCCGTCTCGATGCAGATCAAGAAGCTGGAGGACATTCTCGGCCGCTCGGTGTTCGCGCGCGACGCCCGTTCGGTGACGCTGACCACCGATGGCGAGATGCTGCTCGGCTATGCGCGCCGGCTGCTGTCGATCAATCGCGAGGTGGTGTCGAAGTTCATCATTCCAGACATTGTCGGCGTGGTGCGGCTCGGCTCGCCGGACGATTACGGCGAACGTGTGCTGCCGCATGTGCTGAAGCGGTTCGCACAATCGCATCCATCTATCGCGGTCGACGTCACCATCGACCAGAGCGTCAATCTGCGCCGGCGCATGGACGACCGGGCGCTCGACATCACGTTGCTCACCAACTCGTACAAGACCAGCGCGATCGGCGCCGAAGTGCTGCTCACCGAGCCGATCGTCTGGGCCGGTGCCAAGGGCGGTTGCGCGCATCTGCGTGAGCCGCTGCCGGTCTCATTGTGGGAAGAGGGCTGTGCCTGGCGGGCAGGGGCATTGGAGGCGCTTGGCCGCGAGGGCCGCAACTACCGTATCGCCTATATGAGCGCACACACGGCCGGCCAGCGCGCCGCGATCATGGCGGATCTTGCAGTCGCGCCGCTGCCGAAATCGTTCCTCGGCAGCGATATGGTCGAGCTGTGCCCGAAGGACGGCATGCCTGACATCGGCACCTACAATCTGGCCATGGTGGTGACGCCGGACGCCAGCGCTCCAGTGAAGGCAGTCGCCGACCATATCCGCGCGACGTTTGAGATGTTCAGGGAAACTGGGAAGTTCTGAGCCAACTACGACCTGAGCGGCGCAACCAGATCGCGAGGCGTTCCGTCGCGGTCTGCCCTTTGCAGCGACAACTCTCCTGCCTTGGCATGATAACTGTCAGTTTCGTTGGTCAAGAAGGCCACTATGCTGTCCCGCGCGCGACGCGCCTCCGGCATGTCGATCAACGGCCAGACATGGAACATGCCTTGCTCGTGGACGACCTCAATTTCGACGCCGGCCGCGCGTGCCTTTTCCGCGAAAATCAGATTGTCGGGGGTGAGCAGATCGCGTGAACCGGTCAGCAGCAGCGTTTTGGGCAGCACCGACAGGTCGCCGTAAACCGGGCTGATGCGCCAGTCGGTGGGATCGATGCCGGCGCTGTAAAGCCGGATCGCCTCGCGGCCGCCGGCAATGCCCAGCCACGGATCGTTGCGTTCGGCCTCATACATTTCTGGGTTGGCGAGCGACACGTCGAGACCGGGCGAAATCAGCACGTGGCGTGATGGCAAGGGCAGGCCGTCTTGCGCAGCCATCATGGTCAGCACGACGGCCATGTTTCCGCCGGCGGAATCGCCCATGAAGATGATATCATTCGCCCTGGTTTCGCCGAACATCTGGCGGTAGACGGCGCCGACCATGCCGAACATGGCGTGAAAATCGTGTTCGGGAGCAATGGGATAGATCGGCACGGTGATACCGAACCCGAGGCGGTCGGCCATGTCGGCGATCAGCCGCCAATGATAGGGTGTGATTTCAAAGACGTAAGCGCCGCCGTGCAGGTAGAGAATCCGCCTCCGCTCACCAGCCTGGGGAGCGATCTCGTAGACGGGAAAGCCGTTGATCGTGCGGGTTGTGATCTCCAGGCGTGACCACAGCGACGCAGGCGGCTGATGGTTTTCCGTCCTGCGCGCATAGGCGATCCAGCGCTGCAGGTTCTCGGGGCTGGAAAACGCCTTCTTGCGGCTGTACCTGAGGACGAACGACACGACGTGGCTTTTGAGACTGGGCATGCAGATACACGGACTTCGGCTGAGCCGACTAAGAGAACCCCCGACTATTTCGAAGATTGTGTCGCCACCAAAAAAGTCAAGATTGATGCAATCTCAACACGGTCGTTTGATCCCAGCTGTCGACAAAGCGTCCGGCCATGAAGTCTCTGGCCTACCGGTGCAGCTCAACGCCGCGGCAGCAACGCGGCGCGCAGCCAATTGTTGGGTGCAGCCGGAGCCGCATTGCGGCTCCGGCGAATACCGAGCAGCTTGCATTTGTCGATGAATTTCATCCGCGCTGCGTGCCCCATCCGACCGAAAGCTGCCTTTCGCTCGAACGCGGCGACACCGGCCAGCCAATGTCCTTTTGGATCTCAGGCGGCAAGCTGTTGAGGATGCGCAGCGACTTGCGCGCTTCGCGTGTTTTCTTGAAGGCCGCACCATAGCGGCCGAAGCTTTCGAACATCGACATCTTGATCTCCTTGGAGCGTTGCGGTGGCCGAAAACTGTTTCCGCCGGCCGTTCGATGCCGGTTAAATGCTCCGCCTATGTATCTGGCGGATTTCACGAAAACGCGATTTCGTTTCCAGATCGGCGCGATCTGGAAACATTTGCATACAAATGAAAATGGAAGGTCTGACAGCCTGGCGGAGGCGAGTCATCCCCGCCCGCGCCGCGCGGCATGGCCTTCGCGCGAACGCCGCCGCGGGGCAGCGTCGCCGGCAATGCCGTCTTCGCTCACCGTCTTGCGCGGCGGCAGTTTCACCGCCGCCGACAGCTTGGGAAACGGGTCGATCTTGTTCGGGAGCGCCATGGCATAAACGAAATGTTCCTGGAATTTCGGCTCCAGCGCCGTCTCGATCTTCTCGATCTTGCTAACGGTTTCCTCGATCTCGCGGCGATAGCCACGGTTCAACAGCGCCATGCGGGCGCCGGCGCCGGCCGCATTGCCAACGGCCGAGACCTTGTCGAGGTCGCAATCCGGAATCAGGCCCAGCACCATTGCGTATTTCGGGTCGATGAACGAGCCGAATGCGCCGGCGAAGTGGATGCGGTCGACATGATCGGTGTGCTGTTTTTCCATCAAAAGCTTGGTGCCGGCATAAAGGGCGGCCTTGGCTAGCTGGATAGCGCGCACATCAGTCTGGGTGATGGTGATCTTGGGCTCGCCTTCCTTCAGCACATAGGAGAAGGTGCGGCCATTGGCGACGACGCGGGGCGAGTGGCCGCTCAGCGATCCATCGACGACGCCGTCCTCGGAGATGATGCCGGCGAGATACATCTCGGCGACCACCTCGATGATGCCGGAGCCGCAAATACCGGTGACGCCGGTCGCCTGCACACTGTCGAGGAAGCCCGGCTCGTCGGACCAGAGTTCCGAGCCGATGACGCGGTATTTCGGTTCCAGCGTTTCAGGATCGATGCGGACGCGCTCGATGGCACCCGGTGCGGCGCGCTGGCCACCGGAGATTTCCGCACCTTCGAAGGCCGGGCCAGTTGGCGATGAGGCCGCCACGACCCGCTGGCGATTGCCGAGCACGATCTCGGCATTGGTGCCGACATCGACGATCAGCATCATCTCGTCCTGGCGGTGCGGCCCTTCCGACAGCGTCACTGCGGCAGCGTCCGCGCCGACATGGCCGGCAATGCAAGGAAGCATATAGAGCCTGGCGCCCTGGTTGAGCTTCAAACCGATATCCGATGCCTTGATGTGCACGGCGCCGGAGACGGCTAGCGCGAAGGGGGCGCCGCCGAGCTCGGTCGGATCGATGCCGAGGAACAGATGGTGCATGATCGGATTGCCGACGAACACGGAATCCAGGATGTCGTTGCGCTGGACGTTGCCTTCGGTGCAGACCTTGTCCACAAGCCCCGAAATGGCCTCGCGCACGGCGACCGTCATGCCTTCGCGGCCGTCCGGGTTCATCATCACGTACGAGACACGGCTCATCAGATCCTCGCCGAAGCGGATCTGCGGATTGGATGTGCCCGACGAGGCGGCGACGCGGCCCGACAGCAACGACACCAGATGCATGGCGATCGTGGTCGAGCCGATATCGCAGGCAAGTCCGTACGCCTCGTTCTTGAGGCCGGGCCACAAAGCGATGACCCGTGCGGTCTCGCTGTCGGTGTCCTTGTGGATGGCGGCGGTCGCGGTCCAGTTGCCTTTGCGCAAAATGCCTTGCACCTGCGGCAACAGATGGAAATCGAAATCGAGGCTCTTGAGGCCCCAGTCCTTCATCAGCGCGATCTTCAGACGGTCGAGGTCGCCGAGCGGCTTGTGCATGTCGGGTTCTTCGATCTCGACATAGCACATGCGGATTGCCGCATCGCGGGCGATGACCCTGGTGTCGGCGTCCTTGCGAATGGTCTGCGCGTTGATGACGGTGTCCTGCGGCACGTCGACGACGAGATCGCCGAGAATCTGCGCCGAGCAGGACAGCCGGCGGCGCTCGGGCAGGCCGCGTACGCGCTCGTAGCGCTCTTCCTTGGCGCCCTTGGGCGAGAGGTGATCGTTGGAGGAAACGATCTTGTGCTTGGCGAAATTGCCTTCCTGCACCTCGATCTGGCAACGCCCGCAAGTGGCACGCCCGCCGCACACGCTCTCGACATAGACACCGAGTTGGCGCGCGGCGTCCAGAACCGGCGTGCCGACCGGAAACCGGCCGCGCTTGCCCGACGGCATGAACAGCACGAGCGGATCGGTGATGTTGACGGGAGAGTTCATACGTTCCAGACTTTACTTTCTACGCAGCTCGGGTCTTGGCTACGGCAGCGATGCCGCTATGTCTCGGTTCCTCCCCAGTCCTAGGCCCCATATCGTGTCGGCCAAGACCTGGCTCAACCCCGGGCCATACGCGCTTCGCGGCCGCCGCGCCTGCGTCCGCCATTGCCATTGCCATCGCCCGGCGCGTTGACCTGCGTCCGGGCGGCAACGGCTTGGCCGCCTTCAGCAGGCTTGTAGTCCTTGTAGGTCCTGATCCAATTGGTGCAGTTCTCGTCGGTGCCGTTCAGCACGTTGGCGCCACGCACCGCTTCCATTTCCTGCGGCCGCACCGGGTTCATGATCGCCGAGGTCATGCCGGCGCCGATCACCATCGGGATGAAGGCGGCGTTGATGCCATGACGGTGCGGCAGGCCGAACGAGATGTTGGAGAGGCCGCAGGTGGTGTTGACCTTGAGCTCCTCGCGCAGCCGGCGTAGCAGGGCAAATACCTGGCGGCCGGCATCGCCCAGCGCGCCGATCGGCATGACCAGGGGGTCGACGACCACATCATGCGCCGGAATGCCGAAGTCGGCACAGCGCTGAACGATCTTCTTGGCGACGGCGAAGCGCACATCGGGGTCCATCGAAATACCGGTCTCGTCGTTGGAAATGGCCACGACAGGAACGTTGTATTTCTTGATCAACGGCAGGATGGCTTCGAGCTTTTCCTCCTCGCCGGTGACAGAATTGACCAGCGGCCGGCCCTTGGCGACCTTCAGCGCCGCTTCGATTGCCGCAGTCACGGAGGAGTCGATCGACAACGGCAGGTCGACCAGGCCTTGCACGATCTCCAGCGTCTGCACCAGCAGCGCCGGCTCGGTGGCGTTGGGATCGACTGCAGTGACGCCGGCATTGACGTCGAGCATGGTCGCCCCACAGGCGGCCTGCTCCAGCGCATCCTTGATGACGGTCTCAAAATTGCCGGCGATCATTTCGGCGGCCAGCTTTTTGCGGCCGGTCGGATTGATGCGCTCGCCGATCACGCAGAAGGGCTGATCGAAGCCGATGATGATTTCTCGTGTCGCCGAGGCGACGATAGTGCGGGTCATGAAATCTCTCCATCGTGATATAAAGAGTTCTTTATATCGTTATCTGTTTCTGATCAAGCGAATGCTGACGATTCGCGCTGTCAATGCGCGGTCTTGACCATGTCGACCTGGGTTTCGGTGAGGTCGTCATGCAGTATGTGGTCGAGCCGGTCGGCAACGAGCTGGTCGTCGCGGCGGATTTCGCGTTTCCACGGCCGGCGACCCTTCAGCACGCCAGATTCGTCGACGATCTCAGCGACGTATTCTTCCTGGCGATAGGCCATCACATGGACGCCGGACACACCGGGAATTTCCTTCACCTCATTGATGATGTCGATGCAGAGCTGCTTGCCTTCCTTCTTCTGATCCTGAGCGCCTTCCAGGCGCTTGACGATCTGATCGGGAATGTGAATGCCCGGTACGTTGGAGCGGATCCATTTGGCCGTCTTGGCCGAGGCCAGCGGCCCGACGCCGCACAGGATGAAACATTTCTCGGTATAGCCGAGATCGCGGACCTTCTGCATGTAGGTGCGGAACATCGGTACGTCGAAGCAGTACTGGCTCTGCACGAACTGTGCCCCGGCGGCGATCTTCTTGCCCAGCCGATAGGGCCGGAAATCGATCGGCGGCGCAAACGGGTTGATCGCCGCGCCAAGGAAAAGCTGCGGCGGGGTCGTGAGTTTGCGGCCGGACAGGAATTTGCCGTTATCGCGCATAACGCGGCAGGTTTCGAGCAGCGACATGCAGTCGAGATCGAACACCGGCTTGGCGCCGGGCTGGTCGCCGGCCTGCACGCCGTCGCCGGTCAGGCACAGCATGTTGGCGACGCCCATCGCAGCACCCCCAAGCACGTCGCCCTGGATGGCGATGCGGTTCCGGTCGCGGCAGGCGATCTGCATGATCGGGGCATAGCCCATGCGGGTCAGCAGCGCGCAGATGCCGACCGACGACATGTGGCAGTTGGCGCCGGAAGCGTCGACGGCATTGATGGCGTCGACCCAGCCGTCGAAAATCCTGGCGCGGTTGTAGACGTCTTCCGGATCGGCGCTGTCGGGCGGATTGAGCTCGGTCGTCACTGCGAACTCGCCGCGCCTGAGGACGCGTTCCAGCCGGCCACGCGAGGTGTGGCCGGGCAGGGGATCGAGCGGCAAATGGATGCCGGCCGGATTCTCGTCTGGCTGACGGCCGATCATGCCGATGCTCCGGTCTTCGTAGTATTCCGGGCCGCATTGCGGGCGGCCGCGGCCTGCGCGGTGACCCGCAGCCAGGCGGAAGTTTCGCGCAAGGACTGATCCACCGGCTTCTGCACTTCCAAAATCTTGTCGCCATGCACCATGTTCCGCGAGCCTTCCCAGGCTTTGACCCAGACGCAAGGCATGTCAGGCTCGACCTCGCAATTGCCGTTGGCGCGGACACCGCCGCAAGGGCCGTTGCGCAATTGCTTGGGGCAGTTCATTGGGCACGACATGCCGGTCGAAGAAAGAATGCACTGGCCGCACATGCGGCAGTCGAACATGAATCCCTTGACGCGCTTTTCGACGAATTTCACAGGCCCTTCGACACGGCTGTAGCCGATGCCCTTCCACAGCGGATGGAGGAGCAGGAACATGTCGGCGAATTTGCCGTAGAACCATTCGAGCAGCCGCGAATGCCGCACAGACCAAAGGCGCACCGCGAAAGAGCGCTGCACACGCCGCTGCGGCGACACGTCGGCCGGCTTGTAGTCGGATTTCGGCGCCGCCTTCTTGACGATGGTCGCCTGGGTCACGCCGGCTTGAGCCGTCGTCGCCGGCATTGATTGGGGATCAGACATTTTCTTTGCCGCCCGCCTTGACCAGAGCGACCAGCCGCTCACGGTCGTATTTCGCATCAAGTTCCTGAAGAGCCTTCTCGGCCTCGGCTTCAAGATCGTCACTGACCGGAATGGGTTCTGCCTTGCGCCATTCGGCAAGATAGTCGTCGGTGCCGCCGGCGCCGGTGCGCATGGCGCACATGTCGATCGCCTCGGTGAAGCGCAGCGGCAGTTCGCGCTTGGCGTTCTGCCGGCCCTTTTTGACGATGACCTGGGCGGGGATGTCGCGCCAGTAGACGACGATCAGATCGGCCATGAATTCCTGCTCCTGCAGAGCGCCGTGCGTCCAATCGACTCACAAACGATGCTCTACCACTTAACTCCGCTGCATCGTGCTCTCCGAAGATCGATTCCGATCTTTTGGCCAATGCAGTGGTTTCGAGCATTGCCGGAAGCGCTGTTGGGCTGCTTGTTATGGGACGACGCGGGGGCCTTCAAAAGCGACGCAATCGACGGCCGCGGTTGAAAGCGGAGTTTCTTCCAGCACTGGTCAGCCGGCGCGGCCATCGTAGCTGCCGACCAGCTTCCTGTGGAAGCGCACGTAACCTCGTTCGGTCGTGCGTAAATGCTCCGCGACGATGTCATGGAAGCGCGGCAGGCGGTGGAAGGGAACGGCCGGATAGGAATGGTGCTCGGAATGGTACGGCATATTCCAAGCCACGAAGCGCACCAGCCTTGTGGTGAAGGTGGTGCGGGTGTTCTCGAGCATGTTGGCGACATGTGGGCACAACGCGTGCTCGGCCAGCAGGTAGGCACGCAAAAACGGCTGTCCGACCAGCACCGGCACGATCCAGACCCACAACAGCAGCGCCGACTGCGCGGCGAGCGATGCGGCCAGCAATGCCGCATAGCCGATCAGGAACTGCCGTGCTTCGGCAACCACCTTGCCGCGGCGCTTTTCCGGCACAAAGCCGTCGCGGTTGCGGCCCGCCGCATTGGTTGCGATCACACGGCCCATGGCGATCCAATAGGGGCCGCCTGACAGATAGCGCAGATATTGGCTGATGGTCTCCGGCTTCGGGGCCATCAGTTCGGGGTCGTTGTCCGGGTCGTGCGTATGGCGGTGATGGGCGAAATGGAAATAGCGGAACCATGCCGGCGGCAGCAGGATAAGGAAGCCGGCCACGGCGGCGATGGTGCGATTGAGCCGCGCCGTTCTGAACGCAGTTTCATGGATGGTCTCGTGCAACGGCGTGAAGAAGAAGACGATCAGGATTCCCTGCGGCAAGACGAGCGCGGGCCAGAACGGGATGCGAGCGGCGATCAGCGCGCCTAGCAGGATAACCAGCCCGGCATGGACCGCCAGCCGGACAATGCCTGGCCGGTCAACCCTGGCGGTGAGGTCGCGACGGTCCTCGACCGAAAGGCCGGCAATGATGGTGCGGTGGTCGATGTCGCTCATGATGCAATGTTAGTGGCGGGTGGCTGTCCGGTAAATCGGCGCGTCACCAGACGCCGTTCCTTATCCCCGTCCAGAGATAAAACCATATCGTCGGATGATACCATTGTGTCGAAGGTAGGCCGGGATCCACCGTGCCGAGCTTGCCGGCCAGCGCATCCCTGACCGCTTCGACGCAGATGTCGCGCGAGAAGGCCGCCTGCCGCAACGCGTAGCTCGAAACTGTGTCGCCGGGCTGCGGTTTGCCACGCGTCTGCCGCAGCACGCCGCCAGTGTCGACGCCGGCGTCGACCAGATGCACGGTGGTGCCGAAGTTCTCCGCATCGCCTGAAGCCAGCGCCCAGTAACCGCCGTTCATGCCACGATATTTCGGGGCGATGCCGGCATGGTAGTTGAGGACCGGGCAAGGGATTTTCGCCAGCGTCTGCCGCGACAGCAAGCGGCAGCCGGCGAGCAGCACCACACCCGGCTGGATTTCCGCAATCGCCTGCAGGCACTCCGGCGCGTTGGCCGACGAGACATAAATGATCTTTTGCCCAGGCTTCGGTTCGGTTTGCAGCTTCTGCCCGGCGGCAAGCCGTGCTGCGTGGCCGGCGAAGAAGCGCTTGCCGAGGCGCGTCAGCACCATCGTGCCGAGTTGACCGATGGCCGAGGTCCAGCCTTGCCGCCGCGCCCGCGCGAGGAGCAATTGCTTTTTGGATTCAGGAGCTTCGAGGATGACGCTGACCGGGCCGAGTTGATCGGCGAGGGCGTTGACGATCGCCCAGATATGCGGGCCGCCTTCGGTGACGACGACGATCGGCCGTTGGTTTGTTTTCGACAGTGCCATGCTCTGCGACTCCCCGCAAAGAACCTGTTCTTTGCGCGCGAATGCTAGGCTGACCGGGTTAACCCCTGGTGATCGGGCTCAGCGCTTGAATTCGAGGATATCGAGCTTCGATTCGTAATAGGGCGCCGGGAACTCGATGCGCCATTCACTGGCGCTGTTGCGGAAGGCATAGCCGACCTGATCGCTTTCCGGGCCGCTGCCGTAGGGCTTTGCCGGATCGTCGTTGACGTGGAAGGAACCGAGATAGATCGCGCGTTTCTCGCCATCGTCGAAGAAGCGGCCCTTGGTGCGTTGCGAGCCGGTGATCTTTTCCAGTCTCCAGCCAGAACCGTCGTCGCTCACCTCGCATTTGAACCAGCCATAGATGACGAGCGGGCTCAATCCGCCGGCCTTGATGGTGCGGCATTGCCATTTGCCGGTCAGGTCCCTGTCAGAGAAGGGAACCAGCGGCTTTGCCAGCAAAGCGTCGAGCTGCTTGACCTCGGCGGGATCGCCGGCCTTCGCCTCGTCAAGCGCTGCCTTGCGCGTCTCGCCATATTTGTTGAGCCGCGCCTTGTCGGCAGCCGTTATCAGCGTCTGCACCTCGCCATCGGCGAACGCGGGCATGGTCAAGCAGAGGACAGTTGCTGCGGCAAACATGAGGCGAGCGATCATCGGTGGCGTTTCCTTTTTGATGGCTGGAGCAGGCTGTTTTCTTGTCTGGCGCATACCTTAATGTTTCGCCGCGTTCTGTCATCCGTGCCTGAGCATCGACAGCAGAAACGAGGTGGAAAGAATGCGGATCTTGCTGACGGGATCGTCCGGTTGGCTGGGCAGCGCCTTGGCGCCGCGCCTGCGGGCTCTTGGCCATGACGTCACCGGCCTCGATCCCGTTCCGTCTTCGGAAACGCCGATCGTCGGCTCAGTGGCCGATCGCGACCTGGTCATGAGGGCGGTCGAGGGGAACCGCGTCGAGGCCATCATCCATAGCGGCGCGCTGCACAAGCCTGACATCGAACGTTATCGCAACGAGGATTTCGTCGAGACGAATGTGCGCGGCACGCTCAACCTGCTCGACGCGGCGGCAGCATTCGGCGTTCAGCGTTTCGTGTTCACGTCGACGACGTCGCTGATGATTTCCCAAACCATTCGCGCCGGCTTCACCGGCGGGACGCGCAAGGCGGCATGGCTGACGGAAGACATGTCGCCTGAACCGCGCAACATCTACGGCGTCACCAAGCTTTCAGCCGAACAGCTCTGCCGGCTCTATCATTTGCAGTTCGGCCTGCCGGTGATCGTGTTGCGCACCGCCCGGTTTTTTCCCGAGGCGGACGACATGGCGCACGTGATCGAACAGTCGGATGCCAACACCAAGGCCAATGAGCTGTTGTTCCGCCGGCTGACGGTGGAGGACGCAGCCGACGCCCACATCGCTGCCCTGGAGAAAGCGCCGCAATTGGGCTTCGACACTTTCATCATCTCGGCACCGACGCCTTTCCAGCCCGAAGATTGCGCGGCCTTGATCGCCGACGCGCCGTCGGTCGTGGCGCGCTATTTTCCGGATTATCCGGCGCTCTACGCGAAGAAAGGCTGGACGATGTTTTCGTCGATCGACCGGGTCTATGATGCGTCGCGGGCGCAGGAAGCGGCTGGGTTTCATCTGCAAGACGAGCTTTGCCGATGTGCTCGCCCGGCTTGTGGCGGAATAAGAGCGCGGGTATTCGTCAGGAATGCGCGTCACTGGGAGAGGTAGTTGGGAGTAACAATCTACTTTGAAGGACAGTTACGGGGTCACGAGCAATATGCTGCTTTGCTGCACGAAGCCAAGGCGTTCGCCATTGCGCGAGACTGGCCGGTGCGCGAGATCGATGAGCGCGAGAAGACGCTCAATCGAGTCATTGATGAACGAAACGTGGACTATATTGGCCCTGTGTTTGGAATAGAGCTTCAACCGCATCCCAATTCGGAACCGCTGCGGCTTGAGTTCGACAAGCACCTCTTCGTTCAACAACACTGTAAAACTCAGTTTTCAGGTGCAGGCGCTCATATCGAGATCATCAGCTTTCTTCGCGAAATTACTCGCTTGTTCTCCAGTCTCAATGTCGTCGATGAAGGGGCGTATTGGGAGCTAAGTGATCCGTCAATTCTGCAAAGTAATTTTGACAATGTCGATGCAATGCTTGCCGAAATATTGCTTAAAGATCCAACCGCGCGGGGACCGATCCGCCTTGAAACCGGGCGCATTATCGATGTCATATCGGATCGGTGAATCGGTGGGCGAAAATGAACGGCAGCCTCCGGCAAACGCTTAGAGGACGCTATTTCTTTTACGAATGTGCTGAGGCGCTGGCCAGTTCCTTCGTCAGGTCACCATAGCCGGTCGAGCGGCGCTCATAGGCGAGGCCGAGCATTTTCGCCGCCTTTTCGGCGACCTTGTCGAGTTCCGGGTCGTTGGTCTGAGCGATATAGATCAGCTTCTCGTAGTTGCCGAAATAGTCCTTGATCAGCTCCGGGTGCTTGTCGAGGCCGAGCGGCTTCATGAAGAAGGCATCGAATTGCCGGCAGAGGAAGTCGGTCATGTAGAACGACATCATGTCGTCATCGGCGACCTTCGCATAGGCATCCATGCCCTGGTAGAAAGCAAAGCAATGCGGCCCGGCCATGCGCTCGACGCCATGCTTCTCGCAGATCCGATCGAGCAGGCCACCCGTGCCGCAATCGGCATAGCCGACGAAGATGTGTCTGTAGCCGTCGGTCTTGGCCTTCTCGATAGCCTTGTCCATGGCCGGCGCGATGCGGTCCGGATAGAAATGGAACTCCGCCGGCAGGCAGGTCAGGTCGAGATGGTCGAGCCCGAGCTGCTCCTTGACCGCCAAAACTTCGCGCGCGATCATCCCGCAGGCGATGACGAGCAGCCTGTCGCCTTGATCGGATTGTTGTTTTCGCGCGGTAGTCATGGAACCAGTCTAATCGATCTTCGTTGCTGTCCAGCGAATTTATATGCTGAGGGAGACACCATTCATGAAATTGTTCCGCGTCGCGCCAATCGCTATTCTCGCCTGCGCCTTGGCTGTTTCGGCCTGCGCCAACACGGTGCGCGGCGTCGGTAAGGATATCAAATCCACTGCGAAGGCAGTTGACGATACCGTCAAGAAACCCTGATCCGCACGGCTCTCAACATTTGGGAATAAAAAAGCCGCACTGCAAGGCGCGGCTTTTCTTGTTCGTGCCGGACTTATTGGCTCAGGCCGAAGCGCGGACGTTGTGCTTGCGCTTCATGAAGTCCTTGGCGGTCTCGACTGCCACCGCGGCGTCGCGGCAATAGGCGTCGGCGCCGACGGCTTTGCCGAATTCCTCGTTGAGCGGTGCGCCGCCGACCAGTACGACATAGTCGTCGCGAATGCCTTTTTCCTTCATCGTATCGATGACGACCTTCATGTAAGGCATGGTCGTCGTCAGCAGGGCCGACATGCCGATGATGTCGGGCTGGTGCTTTTCGATGGCATCGAGATATTTTTCGACCGCATTGTTGATGCCGAGGTCGATGACATCGAAGCCGGCGCCTTCCATCATCATGCCGACCAGGTTCTTGCCGATGTCGTGGATGTCGCCCTTGACGGTGCCGATCACCATCTTGCCCTGCTTCGGCGCGCCTGTGGCGACAAGCAGCGGACGCAGGATGAACATGCCGGCCTTCATCGCGTTGGCCGACAGCAGCACTTCGGGAACGAACAGGATGCCGTCGCGGAAATCCTCGCCGACGATACGCATGCCCTCGACCAGAGCCTCGGTCAACACCTTGTAAGGCGCCCAGCCGCGCTCGAGAAGGATATTGGTGCCTTCCTCGATTTCTTCCTTCAACCCGTCATAAAGATCGTCGTGCATCTGCTGCACCAACTCGTCGTCGGAGAGTTCCGAAAGGATGATCTCGTCGTCGGCCATTTTTTCTCAGGCTCCTTGCCGGCTACAACTATCGCGGCAGCTTAAAAATATCGCGTCAATACCTAACCCGCACGGGCCGGTTGTCCATAGCTGATTTGCGACTTCCCGCAAAACGAAAGCGACCGTAAATCTCTTGGAATTCTTGTCGATTTTGCGACAGGCGTTGGCGCTGGCGGGCCGTTTCGAATAGGGTGCATGGCTACGATCCGGCCAGAGACCGCAATATGCGGCCGCAAACGGATTTCAGGCCGGTACAACAGCCCGGCCGGAGTAAATCAGGCCAGAACGAAAGCCAGGGAAGAACGATTATGAGTGAGAACGCGCCGGTCGATCAGGAAGCGTCAAACGCACGGCGCGGGCGCGCTGCCAGCGGTGGCGCCGCAGCCCGACGGGCCGCGCGTTCGGGCGGCGGCCCCGGCACACAGCTCACCTATATCAAGCGCAAGATCAACGTCTATGAAGTGCTGGACGAGGAAGGGCTGGCGCTGATCGAAAAGAACACCGATACGGTGCTGGAGGAGATCGGCATCATCTTCCGCGACGACGCCGAGGCGCTGCAGCTTTGGAAAGAGGCGGGCGCCGACGTCAAGGGCGAGCGGGTGCATTTCCCCAAGGGCCTCTGCCGCTCGCTGTTGAAGACCGCTCCGTCCGTCTATACCCAGCACGCCCGCAACGGCGAGCGCTCGGTGCAGATCGGCGGCAACGCGACAGTGTTCGCGCCGGTCTATGGACCGCCCTTCGTGCGCGATCTCGACGGCGTCAGGCGCTATGCGACGATCGAGGATTTCCGGAATTTCGTGAAACTCGCCTATATGGCGCCGTCGATCCACCATTCGGGCGGCACGGTTTGCGAGCCGGTCGACGTGCCGGTCAACAAACGGCATCTCGACATGGTCTACAGCCATATCAAATATTCGGACAAGCCGTTCATGGGCTCGGTGACCGCGCCCGAGCGCGCGGAAGATACGGTGGCGATGGCCAAGATCGTGTTCGGTGACGATTTCGTCGAGAACAACACGGTGCTGACCAGCCTGATCAACGCCAACTCGCCGATGGTCTTCGACGAGACCATGCTGGGAGCGCTGAAGGTCTATTCGCGCCACAATCAGGCCTGTATCGTCACGCCGTTCATCCTTGCCGGTGCGATGAGCCCGGTGACGGTCGCCGGCACGCTGACCCAGGTTTTAGCCGAGGTTCTGGCGGGAGCGTCGTTCACCCAGCTGATCCGGCCGGGTGCGCCGGTGCTGTTCGGCACCTTCGCCTCGTCGATCTCGATGCAGTCGGGCGCGCCGACCTTCGGCACGCCGGAGCCGTCGCTGGTCTCGTATGGCGCCGCACAGCTTGCCCGTCGGCTCGGCCTGCCGTTTCGCACCGGCGGTTCGCTCTGTGCTTCAAAAATCCCCGATGCGCAGGCCGCCTACGAGAGCGCCAACACGCTGAACTCGACGATCCTCGCCGGCACCAACTTCGTGCTGCATTCGGCCGGCTGGCTCGAGGGCGGTCTCGCCTCCTGCTACGAAAAGTTCATGATGGATATCGACCAGCTCGGCATGACGCAGAAGTTCTCTGAGGGTGTCGACCTGTCGGAAAACGGCCAGGCGATGGACGCCATCCGCCAGGTCGGCCCAGGCAGCCACTATCTCGGCTGCGATCACACCCAGGCCAATTTCCAGACCGCGTTCTACCGCTCCAACATCGCCGATAACAATTCCTACGAGCAATGGCTGGCCGAAGGCGAAAAAACCGCGCCGCAGCGCGCCAACGAGCTCGCCCGCCGCTGGCTGGAGAGCTACGAGGCGCCGTATCTCGACCCGGGCATCGACGACGGGCTGAAGGACTTCATCGCCAGGAAGAAGGCGTCGATGGCCGACGCCTTCACCTGAAAGGAGCCCGAATCAGGCGGGGCTAAAGTCGCCAACATCATCCACAAGGAAGTCTGGCGGAGCGCCTTCTCCGACCCGGACAAGAAGGGATGATCCCGAGCGCGGCATGACTCAAACAATCGCGGCGGCACTTTCCGTCCATGGCCTTATGCTTCGCGGCGGCTTCAATTTTGCAGGTGCTGAAGAAAAACCCTCCGGTCTCTCCGGCGCTGCCGCCAGATCCGTTCTGCTGGTGGGGCAGGCGGGTGCCGCACCTTGGCCGCACTTCCTGCGCTGGTTGGAGAAACAGTCACAGCCGATCGACGATCCGCTCGACAGATGGTCTCGCGAAGTGATCGGCGCGGTGGCCGGAAAATTCGGGGCGCGCGCCGTGTCACCGTCCGACAGACCGTATCTGCCGTTCCAGCAATGGGCGGTGCGGGCGGAGGGCTTGCGGCCGTCGCCGCTCGGCATCCTCATGCATCCGCAATACGGGCTCTGGCACGCCTATCGCGGCGCGCTGCTGTTCGAAAATGAGATTGCGCTCCAACAACCCCACGAGGTGGTTCACCTTTGCGATACATGTTTGGAAAAACCTTGCCTGAAATCCTGTCCGGTCGAGGCTTATTCTGCGAATGGTTTTGCACATGAAACCTGTCTGGCCCATGTGCGCGGGCAAAACGGCGCGCCCTGCCGGACCGGCGGCTGCCTTGATCGCAACGCCTGTCCTTACGGTACCGATTATCGCTATCCGGCCGAGGTTCAGGCCTTTCACATGGCAGCATTCGCGCGTCTGTAGCGTCGCCGAATGCCGCACGAAATCTTGAAGCAGATCGCCTCATTACAGCTTGCGGCGACGGTCAGCGCGGATATCTATCGCACGACATGTCAACGGAGCGGGCGATGGCCAAGCAAGCGATCCAGATCAAGACGAGTGACGGCGTGGCCAAAGCCGGGCTGTTCCGCTCGGCAGCCCCAGCCAAGGCAGCGATCATCCTCTACATGGACGCTTTTGGCCCGCGACCGGCGCTCGACCAGATGGCGGAAAGGCTTACCGACGAAGGCTATGCGGTGCTGGTGCCGGACCTTTTTTACCGCAACGCGCCCTACGGCCCTTTCGAAGCCAAGACTGCGTTCAGTGACGAGAGGAGCAAGGCCGCAATCACAGGTCTCGTCGGCGGCACGACCCAGGAGATGACGATCCGCGACAGCGGCGCGTTCCTCGATGCGCTCGCTGCCCAAGGCCTGACCGGGCCGGTCGGCATTGTCGGCTACTGCATGGGCGGAGCGCGGGCGCTGAACGCGGCGGCCACCTATTCCGACCGCATCGCCGCTGCTGCCAGTTTCCACGGTGGCAATCTGGCCGGTGACGCCGCCGACAGTCCGCACCGGAAGGCCGCCTCACTCAAGGCAAGGGTCTAAATCGGCACTGCCGGTGTCGACCGCAGCTTTCCGCCGGAGCAATCGGCGCGGCTCGCCGAAACACTGCGCGCCGCCAAGGTCGATCATGTCATAGAGAACTATGCCGGCATGGCGCATGGCTGGTGCATGCCGGACCATAGTGCCTTCGATGCAGCCGGCGCCGAACGCCACTGGAAGCGGCTGACGACGCTGTTTGCGGAGACGCTCGGCCAAGTCACGCCAACCATTACGACGTGACCGCCCGCCAAAAAATTCTTTCCATCACCCCAAGGAACCGCCATTAGCCTTCGTCCAACAGGCAAATGATGGCGATGATGCTGGACGAAAGCGAAGCCTCCGACGCCGAACTGATCGGACGGGCGAAGGGCGGAGACCGGGGTGCTTTCGGCAAGTTGCTCGAAAGGCACTATGGTTTCGTCTATCGCGCCGCCTATCGTTGGTGCGGGAAAAAGGCCGACGCCGAGGACATCGCCCAGGAAGTCTGCGTCCGGCTCGGGCGGGCGATCCGCGACTATCACGGCAGCGGTGCCTTCACGACGTGGCTCTACATCATGACGCTGAATGCGGCGCGCGACATGATGCGCAAGACCGCCCGCGAGACGGTCAAGACCGAGGCCTATGGCGCCTATGCGCTGATTTCGGGGGAAATCTCGTCTGAGCCGGAAGACCCGGCCGAGCCGCTCTGGGCAGCGGTGCGCAAGCTGCCGGACAAGCAGCGCGATGCGGTGCTGCTGGTTTATGGCGAAGGGCTGAGCCACGCCGCCGCCGCCGAGGCGATGGCGATCTCGGAGACAACGGTTTCCTGGCACATCCATG
Source organism: Mesorhizobium sp. M1006 (assembly GCF_040318825.1). Classification (NCBI taxonomy): domain Bacteria; kingdom Pseudomonadati; phylum Pseudomonadota; class Alphaproteobacteria; order Hyphomicrobiales; family Phyllobacteriaceae; genus Mesorhizobium; species Mesorhizobium sp. M1006. The sequence continues at coordinate 46,222 of NZ_JAMYMZ010000001.1, read as the reverse complement.
AAGCGAAGAAACGGCTGAAGACGCTGATGCGTTCAGCCGGGGAAGTGTGACCATGGTCGACGACAACGAACTGAACAGACTGCGCGACATCGCAGCACCGGCGCCGGACGCGGACGCAAAGGCGCGTGCCCTCCAGGCCGCGCTGCGCGCCTATGACATGGAAGAAAAAACTTTGCCGGGCGCCCAAGGATCGGTGAGCGGGCTTCGTCTCACAGAGCGAGCACAAAGGCTCTGGAGCGAAATCATGCAAAAGAAACTCTTCGCCACGCCGGCCATTGCCGGGCTCGTTGCCCTGCCGATCGCCGGATACGCTACCATTTATATGCTGGGGGAATCCAAATTCGACGGGCCCGAATTCGGCGGGGATAAGATCACCGAAACGCTGGCTGACAAGCCGACGACCGTCAAACCGCCGGTCGTTGCCGAAGCGGACAAGCAGAAGAAGGCGGACGCCGACAGTGAAAGCCGCGACACCGGCGATGCGCTTGTGGCGCCGACATCGCCGCCGAAGGCGGAATCGACCGCAGTCGGCGGGCTGACGCAGCAGGATGTGCTCAGCCGCAATGCACCCGAACCGCAGCCGAGCAGCGAGCTTGCGTTGAACGGCGACGCAAGCTCCGCGGCCCCTTCAGCCGATGGCGGCGCGCGGGTCGGCCGGATGCCTGGCACGGTTGCCGAGCCCAAGCTGATGGCACAGCAGCCCGCCGCTGCGCCGGCCGACCAGATGCTGCCGCAAGAGGAAAACCGCGACCGCGTCGAGAATTTCAAGACCAACCCGGTGCATGCCGCGCTTGAAGACCCGGTCTCGACCTTCTCGATCGATGTCGACACCGCTTCCTATTCCTTCGTCCGGCGCTCGCTCAAGGAAGGCTTTATCCCGCAGGCCGACACGGTTCGCGTCGAGGAGATGGTCAACTACTTCCCCTATGACTGGAAAGGCCCGGACTCCGCCTCGACGCCGTTCAACTCGACCGTCAGCGTCATGCCGACACCGTGGAACGAGCACACCAGGCTGATGCATGTCGCCATCAAGGGTTTCGACGTGAAGCCGGCCGAGCAGCCCAGGGCCAATCTGGTCTTCCTGATCGATGTGTCGGGGTCGATGAACGAGCAGGACAAGCTTCCGCTCCTGCAGTCGGCCTTCCGACTGCTGGTCAACAAGCTGAGACCTGACGACACCGTCTCGATCGTCACCTATGCGGGCGATGCCGGTACCGTGCTGGAGCCCACCAAGGCTTCGGAAAAGGACAAGATCCTCGCTGCCATCGACAATCTGACATCCGGCGGCTCGACGGCAGGCGAGGCCGGCATCAAGGAAGCCTACAGGCTGGCGCAGAAATCCTTCGTCAAGGACGGCATCAATCGGGTGATGCTCGCCACCGATGGCGACTTCAATGTCGGCCAGACCGACGACGACGACCTGAAGCGGCTGATCGAAAAGGAGCGCAAGACAGGCGTATTCCTGTCGGTGTTCGGCTTCGGCCGCGACAATCTGAACGACCAGATGATGCAGACCATCGCCCAGAACGGCAATGGCACTGCTGCCTACATCGATACATTGGCGGAGGCCGAGAAGGTGCTGGTCGAGGATGCCTCCTCGACACTGTTCACCATCGCCAAGGACGTGAAGATCCAGGTCGAGTTCAACCCGAACAAGGTCTCGGAGTACCGGCTGATTGGCTACGAAACCCGCGCCTTGAACCGCGAGGATTTCAACAATGACCGGGTCGATGCCGGCGAGATCGGCTCAGGTCATTCAGTCACCGCGATCTACGAGATCACGCCTAAGGGCAGCGGCGGCGAACAGATCGACCAACTGCGCTACGGCCAGGCCTCGGTGAACAATGGCGGTGTCGCCAATGCCGACGAATATGCTTTCGTCAAGATCCGCTACAAGCTGCCGAACGAGGACACCTCGAAGCTGATCACCACGCCGGTAACGTCAGCCAACGAGGTGGCGTCGTTCGATCAGGCCAGCACCGACCAGCGTTTCTCTGTTGCCGTTGCTGCCTTCGGCCAGAAGCTGCGCGACGAGGATGCTACCGCGAAGTTCGGCTACGACAAGATCATGCAGATTGCCACCGCCGCCAGGGGAGCCGACCCATTTGGGTACAGGTCCGAGTTCCTCTCGCTCGTGCGCCTTGCCTCGGCGCTCGGCGGTAACCGGTAGTGGCAATGACGGCCGGTTTCTTTCAGATGGGATCGTTCTGATAGGGGGAGCCGGCCTACGGGCGGGTGAGGCAGGCCGGCGAGGGAAACCTTGCCGGCCTTTTTTCGCGGCCGCACTGCTTCGCGCGGACCATGTCGCAGACGAAAGGGTCAGGCGCGTCCGCGGCGCCGCTCGCGGCGGGCTTCGCTGGTCTCGGCGACATTGACCGTAGCCTGCTTGTTGCGCATCGGGCCGATGCGTTCGACGATCTGCTCGACGGTCGGGCGATCCGACTTGGTGTGCGCATCGAGCGCCTTGCGCATTGCGGCGAGGTGCTGGAACGAGGTGCCGCAGCAGCCGCCGACGATTTTGGCGCCGGCATCGACGGCGAGGCGCACATAGTCGGCCATCAGCTCGGGTGTGCCGGAATAGTAGATCTCGGCACCGCGAAATTCGGGAATGCCGCAATTGCCCTTGACGATCACCGTTGCTTCCGGCTTCGCCGCGGTCATGTCGAGCAGCGACGCGAGAATGTCGGAGGCGCCGACACCGCAATTGGCGCCGACACCGAGCGGTGTCTGCGACAGGCCATCGACGACGCCGTGGATGTCCTTCGGCAGCAGTCCCATCATGGTGCGGCCGGCGGTGTCGAAGGAGCCGGTATAGGTATAGGGCAGGCCGACGCGGATGGCGGCTTCGGCGGCGGCGCGGATTTCGTCAGGCGCCGACATGGTTTCGATCCAGGCGACTTCGGCGCCGCCGGCCTTCAGCCCCTCAATCTGCTCGGCAAAGGCTTCGACCGCCTCGTCATAGGTCATGGCGCCGAGCGGCACCAGCAGCTCGCCGGTCGGGCCGACGGAGCCGGCCACGATCACCTTGCGGCCGGCGTTGCCGGCGACGGCGCTTGCGATCTCGGCCGCGCGCTTGTTCAGCGCATAGACCCGGTCCTGCGCGTGGTGCAGCTTGAGCCGATGGCGGGTGCCGCCAAAAGAGTTGGTCAGGATGATGTCGGCGCCGGCATCGACAAAGTTCTGGTGCAGGCTGGTGATGGTGTCGGGCGCGGTCTCGTTCAAGAGCTCGGGAGCCTCTCCGGCCTCAAGGCCCATGGCGAACAGATTCGTGCCGGTGGCGCCATCGGCGAGCAGGACGCCCTTTTCGGCAAGCAGAGCGTCGATCGGATTGGTCATGTGAAATACGCCTTCCCGGAAGAATAACTGAGATAAGGATATAAAGAATTCTTTATGTGGCGTCAATGTCGGCACGTAGAGCAACCGGTCAAAATCGCATCTCCGCCAGCTTTCGTGTGAAGCTGGCCGCTTCATGCGCGTTGACGTCCGCGGCACGGATCAGATTGTCGAAATGGCTGGTCAGGATGCGGATCGGCTGCGTGGCGTTCAGCACCAGATACATGTCGCCGACGTAAATGGCGGCGCGATAGGGCCCGAAGATGGTGTAGGGGATCGAATAGCGCATCCGCCCGTCATAGAGAAACAGGCGGAAGGTGGGATAGAGGTCGTCGAGCAGCGTCGCCATGTGCAGGAGCTGCTGGTGGCGGTCGGCCTCCGGAAAGCGGTCCCACACGCCCAGCCCGCGCGCGAAGATCTCCAGCGTGTGGCGCGGCATACAGACTTCCATGTCGGTTTCGGGCCGTCGGTTGTAGTCGATGCGGTACTGCGTTTCGCCGGCCTGTGCCTCGCGACTCTTGTTGGCGATAACGGCTTCGTAGTCGACAAGCGCCTCGGTGCGCAGAAGATCGGGAATGCCGGCCGGCACGTAGCGGATTTTCGTTCCCGCCGCCTCGGCATGCCAGCGAGCCAGCAGCGTGCGGTCGAAGCCGTCCGGCGCCTCCTCGATCTCAAGGCTCTCGCGGATTTCACCGGTGACGCCCTCGTCGTGGCTGAGGCCGAGCAGCCAGTCGAGCGAGACTTTGAATTCGGCGGCGATGTTGAGCAGCGTTTCGGCGCGGGGAAGGCGGATCGAGGCGCCGGAGAGCAGCTGCGACAGCGCCGAACGGTCGATGCCAACCGCGGCGGCGAAGGCCGACTGGTTCAAATCGGACCTTGTCAAGAGCATTTTCAGGCGCTCGCGAAAGATCGTCGACAGGTCGCGCTTATCCAAATCGCTACCCCATTCAATAGGAGGAAAAATTTGCGCTTAAAGCCGCGAACGCGGGCTTCAGGCGCAAATGAATCCTGTTGGCTGTTTACAATACATAACATATGCAGCTGAAAATGCGCAATCGCAACAGTTTGTGCGCTTTATCGCGTTGCGCCGACGCAACGCTCCTGACACAATGTTGTCAGGAATCAAACGGGTTCCGGCGACTGGAAGGCAGTGGTCGATAGCATGACGAGCATGGGCAACAGGCGACACGGCGCAATGGCCATCGAATGGCCGACAGCATTTCTCGCACTTCTCTGCTACGGCGGCTGGCTCGCTACCGGCTTCCTGCTCTGGCCCTCTTACCCGCTGCTGGCACTCGCCTTTCTGACCCTGATTGCGGCGCTGCAATCCTCGCTGATGCACGAGGTCCTGCACGGCCACCCAACCCGGAATGCGCGGCTCAACGAAGCCTTTGTGTTCCTGCCGATTGGCCTTGTCTGGCCGTTTCGCCGGTTCAAGACCATTCATCTGCGCCACCATGCAGACGAGCGCCTGACCGATCCGCTCGATGATCCCGAAAGCTATTACAAGGCTCTCTGGCAGCACGAGGAGCTGCCGTCGGCGATGAAATTCCTGCTGAAGGTCAACAACACGATGATCGGGCGTTTGGTGCTAGGCCCGTGGCTTTCCTGCATCGGCTTTTTCATCGACGACGCCAAGCAGGTTGCCGCGGGCGACAAGTCCATCCGCAAGGCATGGCTGCTGCATGCGATCGGCCTCGTCGTGGTGCTGCCTGTCGTGCAGTTCGGCTTCGGCATGCCGTTATGGCTCTACATACTGGTGCCGGTGTGGCTTGGGCAGTCGCTGATTTCGATCCGCACCTACGCCGAGCACCAATGGTCTGAACATCCGGAAGGCCGCACGATCATCGTCGAGCGCTCGCCGCTGTCCTTCCTGTTCCTCAACAACAATCTGCATTTCGTCCATCACAAGAGCCCGACGGTGGCCTGGTACAGGCTGCCGAAGCTGTTCGCCGACCGCCGCGACGAATGGCTGCGGATGAACAATGGCTACGCCTATCCGAACTATTTCGCGCTGCTCAAGGCCTATGCCTTCAAGGCGAAGGAGCCGGTCGTCCATCCCGTGCTGCGGCGCATGCCGGAACCAGGACGCGCATTCAAGCCGCGCGTCAGGGCACGCAGCCTCAATGGGCTTGGCAGCGCACCGGTACCCGCCGAGCCGCCGAAAGAATGATTCTTGCGTTGTTGCAGGCGGTGCCGCGCGGACGACGCTTTCCTGACCTTGTCAATTTCCCCGCATAACGGTCAAATCCCGGCATGAGCGAATTCATTGCGGCTTTGCCGATGTACGACTGGCCGGAAGCGCGGGACGATGTCGACGCGCAATGGGCGCGGCTGCGCGATGCTTTCAGGCAAAAAGGCATCGATGCGCCGGAGACGATCATCCGCCGCACCGGCGATTTGCCCCCCGTACCTGGCGGTATTCGCGATGATCAGGGAAAACCCATCGCGCCCGATCCGGCGACATTGCCGCCGGACGAACTGGATTTTCACCAGCTCTGGCTGCATCCGGCGCTGCTCTTTGCACAAACCTGCTGGGGACCGATGGAACTCGGCCTGTCGCAGCGTGTCCAGCTCATCGGCCAGCCGCGTTACGACGCCTTCAAGGGTGGACAGGGCGAACTCTATTCGAGCGCCATCGTCATGAGGGCGGGCGAGGCACCGCCGGCAAGGGCGCCGGCCGACGGCGGTGCCGTCATTCCGCTCGATCAGCTTCGCAGCAAGCGCTTCACCTTCAACAGCCTCGATTCCATGTCGGGCATCATCGCGCCAGCCCGCGACCTGCAAGCATTGGGCGAGAGTTTGGATATCTTTTCCGGGCTGAGCGAAAGCTGTGGGCACCGTGCTTCGATCGTTGCCGTTGCCGAGGGCAGGGCGGACGTCGCGGCGATCGATTGCGAGAGCTGGGCGCTGGCGCAGCGTTTCGAGCCGGCGGCGCAGAAGGTGACGGTCGTCGGCTGGACAAGGCGGCGCAAAGGCTTGCCGTTCATCACCGCCAGGACGACGCCGGAAACGATCGTCGCCGCGATGCGCGAGGCGATCGCGGCGCTCACGTAAAGCGCGTCGCGTTCGGTCGGCCTCATGCGACGCGCTTTAGATTCTTGTTTTATGCATGTCGTTATCGCAAAGCCGCTGCACAGTTTTGCGCGACATGCATTAGCATCGCTCAGCCGCCAAGCAGCCGATTGTCGAGCGGGTAGGTCGAAAGCTTCTCGTAGCCGGTTTCAGTGATCAGGATCTGTTCTTCGATCTTGACGCCTTCGTAGCCGCCAAGCCGACCGATATAGCTCTCGACGCACAGCACCATGCCAGGTTCGAGCACTCCGTCCGGTGTGTCGTCGGTCCAGTCGCCAGCATGCGGCAAAGTCGGGTATTCGTCGGCAAGGCCGACGCCGTGATAGAGCACCCCGTAACGGGCCGGGAAGCAGTCTCCCGGTGGCACTGACGAGCCCTCGACGAGGTCGCGGAACGATATGCCCGGCCGCATCAGCTCCGTGTTGTGGGCGATCTGGTCGGCGGCGATGCGGAACAGGTCGCGCTGCTCCTGCGACGGCGGCGCGTCACCGCAAAGCCAGGTGCGCGAAAGGTCGGCGCAGAAGCCGTAAGGACCGATCAGGTCGGTGTCGAAAGCGACGAGCTCGCCGGCCTTGATCGTCCGCGACGAACACTCCTGGAACCATGGATTGGTGCGCGGACCCGACGACAGGAGCCGGGTTTCGATCCATTCGCCGCCGCGCGCGATGTTGCCGCGATGGAGTTCGGCCCACAATTCGTTCTCGGAGATGCCAGGCCTCAACGCCTTCTCCATCTCGCCCATTGCCGCCTCGCAAGCGGCGATCGCCCGGCGCATGGCAAGGATTTCGTCGGGCGATTTGATCAGCCGCGCATTTTCCATCACCGCCTCGCCATTGCCGGTCGAGATGCCGAGGCGGGCGAGCTCTTCGATGCCCTCGGGATTGATGTGGTCGACTGCGATGCGGCGATTGCCGCCGCCATGTTCCAATACCAGGTCGGCGATGCCGGCTGCCCAGCGGCGGGCTTTTTGGCCGGTCAGCTCGCCGCTGTACAGATAAGCCCACGACACCGCCGGCCGCACCTCGTCGACGACGCCGGAATGATCGGAAAGGTGCTCGCAGGAGAAATAGTCGAACAGCACCACCGGGCCATCGGTGGCAACGAAACAATGCCTGGTCCGATTGTGTGCGACCCAGAGCTGCATGTTGGTTGCGTCGGTGGTATAGCGGATATTGACCGGATCGTAGAGCAGGGCTCCCGCATAGTCGCGGCGCTTCAGCTCGGCGCGGATGCGCTCGAGCCGATATCGGCGCATGGCGGGCAGGTCAGGAGCAGCAATGCCCGCCGCCTGCCATTCGACTTCCGCCAGCGCTCCATAGCCCAGCGCATGCTGGTTGAGTTCAGCGGCCTTCAGCCGCGATTTTTTGTGCAGCACATCGTTCGAGCCGTCCGGCTCGAACGGCATGATCTTGCGGTGATGACGGGGCCGGTCAGTCGGGTTCCTGTCCACCCTCGGCTCCTCCGCTAACGCCTTCCTTGGGCGCGGTGGTTTCTCCCACCGCCATTCTCTTCAATCTTACATAGGCGCCGGCCCGGGCGGACTTGCCGGTGCCGCGCAACAGCGGAACCATCATTTGCCGTGGTTGGCCGTCCGGCTCATAGCCGGCCGCTTTGAGCTGCTCCAAAATGACCGGACGCGGATCGTCTCGGTCAAGCCAGACGAGTACGGCCGGCTCCTGCATCAGCGTTTCGAAATTAGGCACTTCCTGGTCAAGTGCGACCAGGTTTTCATCGACCAACCGCAGGTTTCCGACCCATGCACCATCAGATATTGCGGTTTTGACCGGTCCGTCCGCAGTCAGTTGGCGATAGAGGGCGGGGTAATCCACGCGGATCATCCGCGAGAGGCCACTGGTCCCGTTTATCTGGACGTACCAGGTGGCGGGCGCGAGCAGCACGGCGATGATCGCTCCAGCCGCGATCACCAGGAGCTGCGCATTCCTGCCGCGCGGCGCCAGCCGTTCCATAGTGGCGACGATGGCCATCGGCAACATGAACAGGACCGGTAGCAGCCAGCGGTCCTTGACCACCGTCACGCCGGTGGCAAGTACAAGTACTGCAAGCATGGCCAAGCCGAGCGCCAAGGTACGCCACAACAGAATTTCCCTTGCCGGACCTTTCGGGTGCCGCTCGGAGAAACGGAACTTCGCCAGCCAGAACGTGAGGGCGGAAACGAGCACCGGCAAGACCGCGAAATTGAAGGTGCCCATGATAAACTTGCCGGCGCCGACAAAGGCCGCCGCCACGCGCCCTTGTTGCGCGTCTATTCCGAACTTCTCGCCTCTCGACAATAAATCGGCGGGATGCATGAGGCTCCAATAGGTGGTTGGCGCCAGCACCAATATCGCGACCGCTATGCTGATGGCGAACTTCGGATCGAGAATCGCGCTGCGCCATTCGCGCAGCGACAGCACGGCCGCAACAAGGGCCACCACGAGGAAGACATCATTATATTTGGCAAGAATTGCCGCCGCCGTGGCCAGGCCAAACGCCGCATAGGCGATCATGCTTCGCCGCTCGAGAAGATAGGCCATGGCCAGCAGGAGCAGCGAGCAGAAGCCGACGACGGCGACGGAATGCGACAAGGCGCGCTGCGATTCCCAGACGATCTGCGGGATCGTAAACAGGCCGAACATGGCCGCCGCCGCTGTCGCTTTGGTGTAGCTGAACCGCCGCATGGCGGCGAACACGCTGCAGGCGGCAAGGAACAGCACGGAGTATTTGACGAGCTTCAGCGTGAAGATACTGGTGCCGAAAACATGCGCGGCCAGCCAGTTGATCCAGGTGTACAGGGGTGGTTGCGAGCCGCCATATCCAGCCCAGAGATACGGAACATAGATCAGCTGCTCCGCATCATCGATGCCGACGCCGGTTCCCGCCCAAGAGCTCAACAGGGACAGTATGATGGTCTGCAAGGCAAAGTAAGCCGCGACCATGACGATCGCCGCCGGGAAGGGGCCGATCCGTCCCTCGGCCAGCCACTCGGCCCATCTCAGATTGTACTTCAATGAAATCTCATCGCCCTTGCCAGCAGAGTGTTGCCGGCTGCGCTAGCATGAAGAGTATGCTCCGCACAATGCGACCGGCTGGCTGCGCCTACGTCCTCATCTTTTCGCCGCTCGGGTCGAAAGGCGGTTCGACATTGACGCGTGCGGGACGCCGGTGCCCGAGGATTTCGATCTCGAACAGGCCGGCGCTCTCGTTCTCGGCAAGCGCCGCCGGTACATATCCCTGCGCCATCGACTTCTCGACATAATGCGCATAGCCGCCGGAGGTGACCCAGCCGACCACGCGCCAGTCGCCGTCGACAATGCCGCGCACGGCAGACGCGCCTTCGGCGGCGTTCGAGCCGCGCACTTCCTTGCCGCCCGCGTCGAAGCGCGGCGCGCCATAGCCATGCGGCTTTTCCACGGTGCCGTAATCCTTGCCGCCGACCTTGGCCCAGATCGGCTCGTCGCCCATGACGTCTGCATCCGCGGCATCGACGATGAAGGAGACACGGCGCAGTTTCGGCCCTTCTGCCTGTTCCTTGGCCGCTGCTTCCCGGCCGATGAAGTCGTTCTTCTCCAGCTTGATGAAGCGGTCCATCGAGCCTTCGAACGGTCCGTAGATCGGACGTAGCTCGCGGAACCAGGTCGGGAAGTTCTTTTCAAGGCGCATAGAGAGCAAAGCCCGCATGCCGAAATCGACAAGCCCAAACTCTTCGCCAGCCTCCTTGATCGCCTTGTAGACCAAGCGCTGGTAGGCAGGCGCCATCCATATCTCGTAGCCGAGGTCGCCGGTGTAGGTGATGCGATTGACCATGCAGGGCGCGCCGCCGACCGCCATTTCGCGGAAATCCATAAAGCGGAAGGCCGTGGTCGAGATGTCGACATCGACCAGTTTCTGCAGCAGGTCGCGGGATTTCGGCCCGGCGATGGAGAGACCGACCAGCGTCTGGTCGAAGCGGTGGATGCGGATGCTTCCGTCCTTCGGCAGATGCTTCTCGAACCAGCGCATGTGGTATTTTTGCGCTGCCGAAGAACCCCATATCATGAAGCGTTCTTCCCCACCCCTTGGGCTCGCCTTGGCGATGGTGAAGTCCCCGATCAGCCGGCCGAACTCGTTCAGCATGGGCGTCAGCACGATGCGGCCGGTCTTCGGCATGCGATTGGTCATCAGACGGTTGAGGAAGTCCTCGGCCCCTGGTCCGGAGACTTCGTATTTGGCGAAGTTGGCGATCTCGGTGACGCCGACCTTCTCGCGGGTGGCGCGCACTTCCTCGCCGATCGGGCCGAAATCATTGGAGCGGTGGAAGGACACAACGTCCTTCGGCTCCGAGCCTCTCGGCGCGAACCAGAGCGGGGTTTCGAGACCCCAGCTGTCGCCCATGACGGCGTTGTTGGCGATCATGGTGTCGTAAAGCGGGGTCGTCTGCGCTGGTCTTGCCGCCGGTAATTCCTCGTTGGGAAAGCGGATGGAGAAACGGCGCGAATAATTTTCGCGGACCTTTGCGTTGGTATAGCGCAGCGTTGCCCATTCGCCGAAGCGCGCAACGTCCATGCCCCAGACGTCGAAGCCGGGGTCGCCATGGACCATCCAGTTCGACAGCGCCAGGCCGACGCCGCCGCCCTGGCTGAAGCCGGCCATGACGGCGCAGGCGCACCAGAAATTGGTCAGGCCCTGCACCGGGCCGACCAGCGGGTTGCCGTCCAGCGCGAAGGTGAAGGGGCCGTTGATGATCTGCTTGATGCCGGCCTTTTCGATGCCGGGGAAATGCTTGAAGCCGATCTCGAGCGACGGCGCGATGCGGTCGATGTCTGGCTGCAGCAGCTCGTGGCCGAAATCCCAGGGCGTGCTGACCGGCGACCACGGCTTGCAGGCCTTTTCATAGGTGCCGAGCAGGATGCCGTTGCGCTCCTGGCGGGTATAGATCTCGCCCTTGAAATCGAGCACGCCAATCATCTCGCGGCCGGTCGACTTGTTGAATTCCTCGACCTCCGGCATCGGCTCGGTCAGGAGATACATATGCTCCATGGCCAGCACTGGCAGTTCGACGCCGACCATGCGACCGATCTCGCGCGCCCACAGGCCGCCGCAGTTGACCACATGCTCGGCTTTGACTGTGCCTTGCTCAGTGACGACGTTCCAGGTGCCGTCGACCTCCTGCGTCAGTTCCACGACGCGGTTGCGCAGTACGATCTCGGCGCCTAGCTTCCTGGCGGCCTTGGCATAGGCATGGGTGGTGCCGGAAGGGTCGAGATGGCCCTCGACTGGATCCCACATGGCGCCGACGAAATTCGTCTCGTCCATCAGCGGGAACATTGCCTTGGCTTCGGACGGCGTGATCAGTTCGGTGTCCATGCCGAGATAGCGGCCCTTGGCGTGGGCGAGCCGCAAGAAGTCCATGCGCTCGGGCGTGTCGGCCATCATCACGCCGCCGGTCAGGTGCAGCGAGCAGGATTGGCCGGAAATCTCCTCGATCTCCTTGTAAAGCTGCACCGTATAGGCCTGCAGCTTGGCGACGTTGGGATCGCCGTTCAGCGTATGGAAGCCGCCCGCCGCATGCCAGGACGAGCCGGAAGTGAGCTCCGAACGCTCGATCAGCATGATGTCGGTCCAGCCAGATTTGGCCAGATGATAGAGCACCGAGCAGCCAACGACGCCGCCGCCGATGACAACCGCTTTTGCATGAGATTTCATGAAGATAGATCCGTTTTTGAAGAGATTGAATCGAGTGAGCGGGGCGCGAAAACAAAGCGGAGATGGGATACAGCGATGTTTCGGGCCAGCCTGCCATCAAGACGGAGTGGGGGTCGACTACTCATCAGATGATCAAAAATCGGTCGGCGCGCCGCCTTCGGCCCGGCGCTTGTCGACGAAGGCGTTGAGCTCCTCCCGGATTGCCGGATCCATGTAAGGCTCTTCATAGGAGGCCAGCCGTTCCTTCCAGACGCGATTGGCCTTTTCGAGCGCCGTCGGCGATCCGGCCTCCGCCCAACTCTCGAAATTGCGCCAGTCCGAGATAATAGGCGCATAGAACGCGGTCTTGTAGCGGTCCTGCGTGTGCTGGGTGCCGAAGAAATGGCCGCCGGGGCCGACGGACTGTATGGCGTCGAAACCGAGTGCTTCCTCGGAAAGATCGAGCGGCGTCAGGAACTCTGCGACCATCTGCAACAGGTCTATATCCAGGATGGTCTTCTCATAGGAGCAGCGCAGGCCGCCTTCGAGCCAGCCGGCGGCATGCATCATCAGGTTGCCGCCGCCCTGGATGGCGCCCCACAGCGAGAACACACTTTCATAGGCGGCCTGCGCGTCGACCGTGTTGGCTGCGCAGGTGTTGGAGGTGCGGTAGGGGATGTTGTAGCGGCGGGCGAGCTGCCCGCCGACCAGCTGCGCCTTCATATATTCCGGCGTGCCGAAGGCCGGCGCGCCGGACTTCATGTCCACATTCGAGGTGAAGCCGCCGTAGCCGACAGGCGCGCCCTTGCGCACCATCTGCGCGAAGGCGATGCCGGACAGCGCCTCGGCATTCTGTTGCACCAGCGCGCCGGCAATCGTCACCGGCGCCATAGCGCCGGACAGGGTGAACGGCGTCACGATGACCACCTGGCCCTTGCTCGACATCTGGATGATGCCTTCCATCATCGGCACGTCGAGCTTGAGCGGCGAATTGGTGTTGATGATGGTGAATACCGACGGCTCCGCAAGCAACTGCTCATGGCTGATGCCACGTGCGATCCTGGTGATCTCGATGCCGTCGACGTTGCGCTCCTTGCCGAGCGAATAGATGTGGAACATCTTGTCGGTCAGCGTGGCGAGGTCACGTATGCATTCAAGGTGGCGGACGGACGGATGGATGTCGATCGGCTCGACCGGATAGCCGCCCGTGCAGTTCAATATGTTGTGCATCTGCGCAAGCTTGAGGAAGTTGCGGTAGTCCTGCTGGTTGCCCGGCCGGCGGCCGCGGTCGACGTCGGAGCAATTGGGCGCCGACGCCATCATCGAGATGATCAGATTATCGCCGCCGAAGCGCACGTTGTGCGCCGGGTTGCGGGCGTGGATGGTGAATTCCGGCGGGCAGTGCGCAACCAGTTCCAGGATCATGTCACTGTCGAAGCGCACCCGCTCGCCGCCTTCGCGTACATCGGCGCCATGCGCCTTCATGATGCGCCGGGCTTCGTCATGCAGCACGTCGACGCCGATTTCCCGCAGCACGCGCAGAGAGGCGAGGTGGATAGATTCCAGCTCGTCGTCGGAAACCAGCCGGGTCGGCGCCAGCGGGTTCTTCAACTGCCGAAACGGCGGCTGCTCGAACGCCGCCGATCCGCCGGCACGCTTTCCCGCGCGGCCGCCGCGACGGGCGCGGTCGTTTGCCAATGCAGGTTCGGCGGGCTGAATGGCGGCGGTCATGATAGTCCTCGTACGCTGCGGCAATGCGGCGGCATAATGGACTGCCGGCCGGCCAGCCATTGCGGAGGCGGCGACCACTAGGACGAGGGAAGCGACATGCCTAAAGGGCAGCCGGAGGGATCGTCAGGCTCTTATTCTCTTCCGGCTGGCGCAAGCGGTTTTCGTTGCCGGTGCTTACCGCGATGAAAGCGAAACGCTAGTCCTGCATCATGGACCGGGCGGAACAGGACAGCGGCGAGACAGTGCAATGGGCGGCGATCACCGGCGTGATCGCCACCGTCTCGGTGTTCGCCATCGCGCAAGGGCTGAGCTATCCGCTGTTGAGCTTCATCCTGCAGCGCCAGGGCGTCTCGCCGGCCATGATCGGCCTGTCGGCGGCAATGACGCCGATCGGCTTCATCGTCTCGTCGCCGCTGGTTCCGGCGCTGGCGGGGCGTTTCGGGGCAGGGCGCACCGCGCTTACTTGCGCGGCACTTTCCGCGCTGGTGCTGGCGCTGATCGGCTGGACGCAAAATGTCTATCTGTGGTTTCCTCTGCGCTTTTTGATCGGCGCCGTCACCAACCCGCTCTACGTGCTGAGCGAAGTCTGGGTGATCGCACTGGCGCCGCCGACACGCCGCGGCCGCGTCATGGGCATCTATTCGACCATCATTTCGGCGGGCTTTGCGGCGGGGCCGCTGTGCCTGCTTGCCGTCGGCACCGAGGGGTGGCCACCGTTCGTCGTCGGCATTGCCGCATTCCTGTTTTGCGGCGCCTGCCTCGCCTCGGTGCTGGCACGGCTGCCCAAGGTCGACGAGAGCGGGCACCGGGTTTCGGTCCTGGGGTTCGTGCCGCAGGCTTGGCTGTTGTTATCGGCCGTCGTCGTGGCCGCCGGTTTCGAACAGGCGGTGCTCGCCTTGCTGCCGGTCTACGGAACACATTATGGCATTGCGGAAGCGCGCATGTCGGCGCTGCTGTCGGTGATGATCGCCGGCAACATCGCTATGCAGGTGCCGCTCGGCCTGCTGGCGGAACGACTGACAGCGCGGCTGGTGCGGTTCATCTGTGTTTCGATGACGGTGCTCGGATGCGTTCTGTTGCCGGTTCTCATCAAGACGCCGCTGATCTGGCCGTGCGTCTTCATCTGGGGCGCGGTTTCCTACGGCATTTACACGATGTCGATCATTGAACTCGGCGAGCGGTTCACCGGCTCGGCACTGGTCGCCGGCAACGCCGCCTTCTCGCTGATGTGGGGCGTCGGCGGCATCGCCGTGCCGCCGCTGGCGGGCAGCGCCATGGATGTTGTTGGCGCCGGCGGCCTGCCAATGACGCTCGGTGCCATTTGCCTGGCGCTGGCAGTTGTAACGGTCATTCGAAGACGGATGGTGTGAATGCCAGAAAGCCGCCGTTTCTGACGAATGACTTGAATGTAAGCGGCCCCATGTCGATCTTGGGCATGTCGCCACCCGACTCAACCGGAGACCTCATGAGCAAATCGAATACCAAGGGCCAGCCGGGTTCGGCGGCCGAAGACCCGTTTCTCTGGCTTGAGGACAGGAGGGGCAAGCAGGCGCTCGACTGGGTGCATCACCAAAATGCAGTTACGGTCGGGGAGCTGCAGGGTGATCCGTCCTATCAGATGTCGTTCGAGACGGCGCTCGACCTGATGACAGCCGAGGATAACATCGCCGTCGGGGCCGCTATCAACGGCTACGTCTATAATTTCTGGCAGGACCGGACGAACGTACTCGGCCTCTGGCGGCGCACCACCGTCGCCTCCTACAAGACCGACAAGCCGGAATGGCAGACGATCATCGACTTCGACAGTCTGGCGGCGAAAGAGGGGGTGAAATGGGTGTTCAGCGGCGCCAGCCGGCTCTACCCCGACTTCAGCCGCTGCCTGCTCAACCTGTCGCCGGATGGCGGCGATGCCAGCGAGATGCGCGAATTCGATATCGAAAGCAGATCGTTCGTCGATGGCGGCTTTCGCGCTCCCGCCTCGAAATCGAGCTTTAGCTGGCTGGACGAGGACACGGTTATCGTTTCCGCCGCCTTCGAGGAGGACGACAAGACCCAGTCCGGTTATCCGCGCGTGGTCAAGCTTTGGCGGCGCGGCACGCCACTGGAAGCGGCGATGCCGATCTTCGAGGCGCTGAAGCAGGATCTTGCCGCCGGCGGGTCCGTCGAATTCGACGGCGACAAGCGTCATGTCTTCCTCGCCCGAACCATCGACTTCTTCGCCTCGCACAGTTTCCTGCGGCTGCCTTCCGGCGAGAACAGGCGCATCCCGTTGCCGGACGACGTCACCGATACAGCGCTGTTCAAGGGCCAGCTCGTCTTCGGCGTGCGTACCCCGTGGACTGCGCCGGGCGGCACTCTGTGTAAGCCCGACGGACTCTATTCACTCGATTTCGAGCGCTGGATCGAAACCGGGCTATTCAGATCCCTCGATACCGTGCTCGAGCCGGCGCACCGTGTCTCGATCGCCGGTATTGCCCGCACGCAGGACCGGCTGTTCATCAATTTGATGGACAATGTGCGCGGCAAGGTCGTCGCCGGCAAGCGCAGCGACAGCGACTGGGAGTTCAAGCCCGTGGCGTTGCCCGAAAACGGCAATGTCGGCATCAGCCATGCCGAGCATTTCGGTTCCAGCGTCTCCTTCTCCTTCACCGATTTCCTGACGCCGAGCTCGATCATCTGGTCGGACGACAACGCTGCGGGGCTGGCAACGGTGAAGTCGCAGCCGGCGCGTTTCGACGCGTCGTCCCTGCTCTCCGAACAGTTCGAGGCACGCTCGAAGGATGGCACGATGATCCCGTACTTCGTCGTCAGGAAGCGCGACTTGCATGGACCCGTGCCGACATTGCTTTACGGCTATGGCGGCTTCGAAGTGCCGCTGCTGCCCGGCTATGCCGGCGTGCGCGGCAGGCTGTGGCTGGAGAAGGGCAATGCCTATGTGCAGGCCAACATCCGCGGCGGCGGCGAGTTCGGCCCGAACTGGCACCAGGCAGCGCTCAAGGCCAATCGCCAGAATGCCTTCGACGATTTCGCTGCCGTCGCGCAAGATCTGATCAAACGCGGCATCGCTACGCCCGCCACACTGGGCATCCAGGGCGGATCGAATGGTGGCTTGCTGACCGGCGTCTCGCTGACCCAGCACCCGGAATTGTTCGGTGCAGTGATCATCGACGTGCCGTTGCTCGACATGCTGCGTTACACCGAGCTGCCGCCCGGCGCGTCATGGATGGCCGAGTATGGCGATCCGGCGAAGTCGGAAGAGGCAGCCTGGCTCGCCGCCTATTCGCCCTACCAGCATGTAGACACGGATGCAGCCTATCCGCCGGTGTTGCTGACGACCTCGACCGCCGACGATCGCGTCCATCCCGGCCATGCCCGCAAGATGGCGGCACGGCTGCAGGCGGCCGGCCACGGCAAGACGCTGTTCTTCGAGGAGACCGAAGGCGGCCATGGTGGACGCGGCGACCGGCGGCCGCAGGCCGCACAGGCGGCGATGAAGTACGTCTTCCTGCAGCGGGCCCTGACTGGCACCAATTGACTGGCACCAATTGACCGGCGTCGCTTGACCGGCACGGCTTGAACTGAGGGCTCGAGGCAGCCTAAGGTACATGCATGGCTCGGCTGGCGAAATCGGGTTGCGCATTTGGGGTGGCGGTGACGCCGTCGTCGCGCACGCTACGCGCCGAGCTGTTGCGGCTCTGCGCTCGCATCGGCTATTCGCCGCCCGCTGTCCTCTGACGAATCCGCCCCGGCGCGAAAGCTGCCGGATTGGTTCAAGAGGAAAGACCAGACATGACCTACCAGAATTATTCGCTGAAGCAGCTTCAGCAGATCGATGCCGCGCATCACCTTCATCCGTTCACCGACCACAAAGAGATGCGCGAGACCGGCTCGCGCATCATCACCCACGCCAACGGGCCGTTCATCTATGATGCCGAAGGGACGGAAATCCTCGACGGCATGGCTGGGCTGTGGTGCGTCAATGTCGGCTATGGCCGCGACGAGCTTGCCGACGCCGCCTACGCCCAGATGAAGGAGTTGCCCTACTACAACTCTTTCTTCAAATGCTCGACGCCGACGCCGGTTCTGCTGTCGAGAAAGCTGGCGGAGATCGCGCCAAGGCACATCAACCAGGTGTTCTACGGCTCGTCCGGTTCGGAGGCCAACGACACGGCGCTGCGCCTGGTCCGTCACTATTGGGTGCTGGAAGGCAGGCCCGAGAAGAACCGCATCATCTCACGCAAGATGGGCTATCACGGCTCGACCATCGCCGGCGCCTCGCTCGGCGGCATGGATTTGATGCACAAGCAGCTCGGAGGCGCCGTGCCCAACATCGTCCATGTGATGATGCCCTATGCCTATGAGCTCGCACTGCCCGGCGAAAGCGACCATGATTTCGGCCTGCGCGCGGCAAAAGCGGTCGAGGACGCCATCCTCGAAGCCGGCGCCGACAAGGTGGCCGCCTTCATCGGCGAGCCGGTGATGGGGGCAGGCGGGGTGAAGATCCCGCCGATGAGCTATTGGCCGGAGGTGCAGCGCATCTGCCGCAAATACGATGTCCTGCTGATGCTGGACGAGGTCATCACCGGATATGGCCGCACTGGCGAGTGGTTCGCCGCACAAGCCTTCGATGTCGAGCCCGACACCATCACCACGGCCAAGGCGCTGACCTCTGGCTATCAGCCGCTGTCGGCGCTGCTGGTCGGCGACCGCATCGCGGCGACGCTGGTCGAGAAGGGCGGCGAATTCTATCACGGCTACACCTATGCCGGGCATCCGGTGGCCTGCGCGGTGGCGCTGAAGAACCTCGAGATCATCGAGCGCGAAGGCCTGGTCGAGCGCGTGAGGAACGACACCGGGCCTTACTTCGCCAGGGCGCTGCAGGAACGTCTCGGTGGGCACGATCTGGTCGGCGAGGTGCGCTCGTTCGGGCTGATGGGGGCGATCGAGATCGTCAAGGACAAGGTGACCAAGGAGCGCTTCCTGCCTGCCGGCAGCGCGGCGGTGATGGTTCGCGACCACGCGATTGTCCAGGGCATGATGCTGCGCGCTACCGGCGACACGATGATCCTGTCGCCGCCGCTGATCTGGACGCGCGAGACGATCGACATGGCCTGCGACCGCATCGCCACGGCGCTCGATCTGGCGCAAGCGGATTTGCGCAAGGGGTAAGGTAGAACTATCGCCGGGCGTCCTGCAGTCGGACGCTCGGCGATCGCTGCGTCGATCGCCGAGCAGATGATCGAGGACGTGGACAAAGTCAGTTCGAATTCGGCTGCGGGTGGAAACGCGCCCCATCCAGGCACTGCCGACTATTCAGCTTTGGCGCGCCAAGCCTACCTCACTCCCCGGCTGGCAAAACTCGTCCATGCCGAGCGCGGCAAGCGTGCGAACGGCGCCCGTCTTGTCACCTGCCGCCGATCAGCGTGACTTCCGTAAGCCATCCGTAAGTCCGGTCCTGTCAACTTCGCCTGATCAACTTCAGCAAGGGATCATTCGTTCAAGGAGACCAAAATGGGCGACTAGCTGTCCTTAGCGCCACGTCGCAACGAATAGCGCCACGTTGAAGAGCGAACAAGTCGAGCGGTGTGCAAATTGAAGCATGCTTGCTTTCCCAATTGAGGCATTTGGCGAATCCAAATCTGAGGGAGTGACACATGTTTAAATATCTGTCTCGGGAGGGTCTCACGCGCGAACAATCGGAAGCCCTGGAAAAGGCCGCGTTCTTGATCATCAGCGCGCGGAAAGAAGCCGCGGCCCTACTGGCGCGGGCGGGAGTAACTTTACCTGATGATGGGTTTGGGTTCGGGAACCCTTGCAACGCGCACATAGAGGCGCACGGCAACTGCCCGTGCAACGATTACACGGGCGATGGTGGGCCATGTTTGACGCAGACTACCCTCGATACGGCCTTCCCCCCGTTCCGGAGTTGCGGCCATCCACCATCAAAACATCTCTCCACGTAAGGCGTATTGGAGACAGTTGATGCGCACCATTTCTTTGATCCTAGCCTTGGTTATGCAATCGGTCATCACTGTATCTCTTGCGCAGGACGCCAAAACACCTTTCAAAAGGCCGGCTCCAGAAGAGCACAAGGACTTCGTGGCGGAAATTGAGGGTGTTTTCAGGAAATATCCAAAGGCGATCGCTCGCTACAAACTCGTGGATGTCGGCCTCGTAAATATTGGCGAGATGCCGCGCGTGGAGTGCACAGTAGAATGCGAGTTTGATTCTACTTGGGGCGGATGGTGCAAAGACCGTTGTGATACGGAACGCGAAGAATAGCACCCTGCCGGTTTCCATTGCCCGGTTGCTAGTCGACAGACACGCGCTTTATGATGGCTGCTGAAGCGCCGATCGGGCCCGTTGCCCGAGATCGTTGTGCGGGAGGGACACTATGGCCCAGCAGGAGCAGTGGCAGCTGGAAGGCAGCGCCGCGGACCTCTACGAGCGCTACCTGGTCCCGGCAATCACAGCCCTGTGGGCTGCGGACCTGATGGATCGTGCTGCGCCTCAATCTGGTGAGCGGATTTTGGACGTAGCTTGCGGCACCGGCGTGGTGGCACGCTCGGCGGCCGAGCGTATGGGAAGTGGGCAGGTCGTCGGCCTCGACATCAATACGGGCATGCTCGCCGTTGCTCGGTCGCTCCCGAGAGGCGCTGGAGCGCGTATCGACTGGCACGAGGGAAGCGCGCTCGAAATGCCGTTCCCTGACTCCGCCTTCGATCTGGTTCTTTGCCAGCTCGGACTGCAGTTTTTTCCGGATCGATCTAGTGCGCTCCGTGAGATGTTCCGGGTTCTGGTGCCTGACGGCCGACTGGCTTTAAACGTTTTCAGCGCTATTGAGCACACTCCTGCGGCGAACGCGCTGGCGGATGCCTTGGATCGACACCTCGGTCCAGGCGCTTCGGCAACGAAAAGGTCTGAGCATTCACTCGCCGATGCGGACGAGCTTTACCGATTGGTGGCCGAGGCGGGATTTCGTCAGGTGACCATCCACACGACGACACAAAACATCCGATTTCCCTCGTCTAGGGAATATGTGCGACTACAGCTGGCAGCGACTCCGCAGGCCGGGCTGGTCAGCAGAATTGATGCCGGGCATCGGGAAGCAGTCATCGCAGCGATCACCGGTGATCTAGATTTTTCGCTGGCAATCTATTCAACTGAAGGGGAGCTGATGTTCCCCCAAGAGGCCCACGTCGTGCTCGCACGCAAGTAGCGTAGCTGACCGATGAGCCATGGCACCGACGCGCTGGGGGATTGGGGCGCGACCACCTGTGGGTCGACGTAGCTCAGGACAGCAGCCACGACGCCGACGATCATCTGGAGACACGCCAGGGCGATCGCCTCATTGTCCTTGAAGAATGCGAAACGCAAAAACCGCGCTCCATCGGAACGCGGCTTTGCCAGATACGCATGGCGCTTCGCCAACAATACACTTGCGAAACTTACGGCGAAACTTACGGGCTCCGGTACGCGAGACCTGATCCGGAGCGCCGGGCGGATGTCCGCCTCGCAATCCGTTTTAAACGCATATCGTTACTGCAGGGTTAGCAAGAGCTTAAGCAAACCTAAATTTGCCGGCTTTCCGCATTGGGCAGATCGAAAACCTGTGAACCTGGAGCTTACGCCGGGTCACCACGGAGGAAATTAATGATGCCGGAAAAATCCGCGCCGGCATTCCCTTGTGCGTTGAACAGCGCATAAAGCTGGGCTGCCTCGGCGCCGAGCGGCGTTGCTGCACCGACGCTCTGTGCGGCCTCCTGCGACAGTTTCAGGTCCTTCAGCATCAGTGCCGCCGCGAAGCCAGGCTTATAGCCATTGTTGGCGGGCGATGTCGGCACCGGGCCGGGCACCGGGCAATAGGTGGTCAGCGACCAGCACTGGCCGGACGAGGTCGAGGCGACGTCGAACAGCGCCTGGTGCGACAGGCCGAGCTTTTCTGCCAGCACGAAGGCCTCGGCAACGCCGATCATCGAAATGCCCAAAATCATGTTGTTGCAGATCTTCGCCGCCTGTCCGGCGCCGTCGTCGCCGCAATGAACGATGCGGCCTGCCATCGGCTTGAGCATTGGTTCGGCCTTGGCGAAGGCATCCTTCGAACCGCCGGCCATGAAGGTCAGCGTGCCGGCCGCCGCACCGCCCGTGCCGCCGGAGACCGGCGCGTCGATCGACAGCAACCCGTGCTTGGCGGCGATGGCATGGGCCTTTCGAGCCGACTCGACATCGATGGTAGAGGAATCGATGAACAGCGCGCCTTTTTTTGCCCTGGATACTATGTCTGCGTAAACCGACAGAACATGCTTACCGGCTGGCAGCATGGTGATGACCGCATCGGCGTCTTTCACCGCCGCAACGGCGTTGGCCATGATGACGACGCCGTGTTCCCTGGCGATGACGAGATTCTCCGGCACCAGGTCGAAGCCGTGCACGGCGTACCCGGCCTTGACCAGGTTGGAGGCCATCGGATTGCCCATATTGCCGAGGCCGATGAAGGCGATGGTGGTCATAATGGCGCTCCGTGGTTTGGGTAGGCAGTAGGCAGTAAGCGACCTATTCGGGCGCAAGTTTGCTAATAAGTTGGCGAAGCATTTTCCCGATGCCCTCGGTCGCTAAAAGCACGTGATAAGCTTGATCATACGTAGCAAGGCCAATGCGTTCGGCGATCTGGAGGTGTGTCTCGAACTCCTTCAGCGATCCCTGGGCAATCCTGAGAAATTGCTGATAGGAGCCTCTGTTGTCTCGGCCGTAACCTTCCGCGATGTTTGCAGGAATAGAGGTTGCTGAGCGGCGGATTTGGCTGGTCAACCCATACAATTCCTCTTTTGGCCATGCCTTGGTCAGGGAGTAGGTGGTGACGGCCAGATCCATCGCCTGCTGCCATACGATAAGATCCTTGTACGAATTGATCTTGCCGGTCATCTTTCTGCCTACTGCCTACTGCCTACTGCCTACTGCCTACTGCCTACTGCCTACTGCCTTACCGTCCGATCAGCGCGCGAGCGATGATGACGCGCATGATCTCGTTGGTGCCTTCGAGTATCTGGTGGACACGCAGGTCGCGCACCAGCTTCTCGATGCCGTAATCGTGCAGATAACCATAGCCGCCGTGCAGCTGCAGGGCGTCGTTGGCGACATTGAAGCCGGCGTCGGTAACGAAGCGCTTGGCCATCGCCGACCATTTCGAGGCCTCCGGCGCGTTGCGGTCGAGCTTCGAGGCGGCGGTATAGAGGAAGACGCGCGCTGCCTGCAGTTCGGTCTCCATGTCGGCAAGCTTGAACTGCAGCGCCTGGAACTGGTTGATCCTCGAGCCGAAAGCCTTGCGCTCGGCGGTGTAGGCGAGCGCCTTGTCGAGTGCCGATTGCGCGCCGCCGAGCGAGCAGGCGGCGATGTTCAACCGGCCGCCGTCCAACCCGGCCATGGCGATGCCGAAGCCGGCGCCCTCGACCGACAGCAGGTTTTCGGCCGGCACCTTGCAGTCCTCGAAGACGACCTGGCGCGTCGACTGCATGTGCCAGCCCATCTTGTGCTCGTTGGCGCCGAAGGAAAGGCCGGGCGCATCGTTCGGCACGACGAAGGTGGAAATGCCTTTCGGCCCGTCGGCGCCGGTGCGCGCCATGACGACATAGAGGTCGCTGTCGCCGGCACCGGAGATAAACTGCTTGGCGCCGTTCAGCACATAGTCGCCGCCGCTTTTGACCGCACGCGTCTTCAGCGCCGCGGCATCGGAGCCCGAGCCGGGCTCGGTCAGGCAGTAGCTTGCCAGCCATTCCATCGAGGTCAGCTTCGGCAGGAAACGCCGGCGCTGCTCGTCGCTGCCGAAGCGGTCGATCATCGATGCCGCCATGTTGTGGATCGAGATGAAGGCGGAAAACGCCGGATCGGCCCGCGAAAGCGCCTCGAAGATCAGCACGGCGTCGAGCCGGCCGAGCCCCGAGCCGCCGACGTCGTCGCGGACATAGATGCCGCCAAGGCCGAGCGGACCTGTCTCGCGGATCACATCGGCGGGGAAATACTTGTTGCGATCCCAGTCGAGTGCGTTCGGCGCCACACGGTCGGCGGCGAAGGCTTGCGCCATCTCCTGGATGGCGCGCTGGTCCTCGTTGAGTTCGAACTGGCTGGTGCTCGCATCGACAGCGGCGTCCATGACGTGCTCCCTGATGTTTCCGGCCTGCTGGCCTGATCGTTTTTGGCTTTGCGCGCCGTCCAATCTAGACCAATGATGCCGCCGCGCAACCCGATCGTCTCCATCCAACCATCTGGGCAGCGGCTGTGTGCGAATGCGCTTTGGAGCAAAGTGTGACGACAACTTTCGACGAACTGCTTGGATGCTTCCATGCCTATCTCCAGACGTTCGATGATGCGCTGGTGCGCGACGCCATGGCCCGAATCGACTGGGACATGCCGGGCCGGCCGCTCGAACCGCATGCACTGCCTTGTCTCGTCCAACTCGGCCGGATCGTCGAACTCGCTCCCGCTGCGGCCAAGTCGCTGGCGCGGCTGGTTGCGGAGCGTCGCGGCGATCTGCACTGGGGCCAGACCTATGGCGAGGCGGATTTCGGCACGGTTTTCATCGACAATTACGGCTGGCTGGAGGTGTTCGGCACACGCGGCCATTTCGTCAATGACGAGGTCGCGGGCGGCCTGCTGATCCTTGGGCCCGACATTGTCTACCCCGATCACCACCATGTCGCGGAGGAGATCTACATCCCGCTGACCGGCGGCACCGAATGGCGCATGGGCGACGGCGGTTTTCGCCTTCGAGCGGCGGGCGAAGTGATCCACCATGCCTCTGACATCAACCACGCCATGCGCACCGGCAAGGAGCCGCTGCTGGCGCTCTATCTCTGGCGTGGCGGGCCACTGGCGGCCAAGTCGACGATCACCGCAACCGTTGCGCAGGGCAGGGACTGATATGGCCAAGGCGATCATGCTGCAGGGCACGGGTTCGGATGTCGGCAAGACGGTGCTCGTCGCCGGTCTGTGCCGCGCGGCGAAGAAGCGCGGCTTGAAAGTGCGGCCGTTCAAGCCGCAGAACATGTCGAACAACGCCGCTGTCGCCGATATTCCAGGCGATTCAGGCGGCGGCGAGATCGGCCGCGCCCAATGGCTGCAGGCGATCGCCTGCGGCGCAGCGCCGACCGTCCACATGAACCCGGTGCTGCTCAAGCCGCAGACCGATGTCGGCGCTCAAGTCGTCGTGCAGGGCAAGGTGTTCGGCGAGGCGCGGGCGCGCGACTACCAGGCGCTGAAGGGCCGGCTGATGGATGCGGTGCTGGACTCCTGGGCAAAGGTCGGCGAGGGCGCCGATCTGGTCATTGTCGAGGGCGCCGGGTCGCCGGCCGAGATCAATCTCAGGAGCCGCGACATTGCCAATATGGGCTTTGCGACGCGCGCCGGCGTGCCGGTGATCCTGGTCGGCGATATCGATCGCGGCGGCGTTATCGCCTCGGTCGCCGGCACCCATCTGATCCTGCCGGAGGAGGACCGGCGCATGATCGTCGGCTACCTCATCAACAAGTTCCGCGGCGATGTCTCGCTGTTCGAAGACGGCATCGAGGCGATCGAAAAATTCACCGGCTGGCGCTGTTTTGGCGTCGTGCCGTGGCTGAAGGCGGCGGCGCGGCTGCCATCGGAAGATTCCGTCGTGCTCGAGCGACTGGCGTTCGGCGAGAAGCGAGCGCTGAAGATCGCCGTGCCGGTGCTCTCGCGCATCGCCAATTTCGACGATCTCGACCCGCTCAAGGCCGAACCGCAGGTTGAGGTGGTGTTCGTGCCGCCTGGTGAGCGCTTGCCCGAAGATGCGGGTCTGGTGGTCATTCCCGGCTCGAAGTCGACGATCGGCGATCTCCTGAAATTTCGCGAGAACGGCTGGGACCGCGACCTTGCCGCGCATAGGAAACGCGGTGGTCATATCGTCGGCATTTGCGGCGGCTTCCAGATGCTTGGTCATATCGTGCGCGATCCCGACGGCATCGAGGGCAGCGTTACAGAAACGCAAGGGCTTGGCCTGCTCGACGTCGAAACGGTGATGGAGCCGGAAAAGACGGTGCGCAATGTCAGCGCGCGCTCGGTGCAATTCGATCTGCCGCTCGAGGGCTACGAGATCCATCTCGGCCGCACCACCGGTCCGGACACGCTGCGGCCGTCCGCCGTTATCAACGGCATCGATGACGGCGCTATCTCGGCCGACGGCAAGGTGCTGGGCACCTATATGCACGGGCTGTTTTCCGCCGACGCCTTCCGGGCGAAATTCCTCGAAAGCCTCGGCGTCAAGGGCGGCGGCATCGACTACCGCGCCGAGGTCGAACGGGCACTGGACGAGATCGCAGCCGAACTGGAAACCCACCTCGACTGCGACACGATTTTTGGGCTGGCGCGTTAGATACTTTGCCTGAGCATGATCTTGTCCGAAAACCGGTCTCCACTTTTCGGGATCATGCTTTCTCGTCAGCCTTCGGCCAGTAGGTGCCGAACGACCAGACGTTGCCTTCCGGATCGCGGCAGATGAATTCGCGGCTGCCATAGTCGCGGTCGGTGAGTTCTTCCAGAATCTCGGCGCCGGCGGTCTTTGCTCGCGCGTATGCCGCGTCTGCGTCAGCGACCGCAACGTAGATCGACTTGCCGCCACCCGAACCCGGCGCGCCGACCATCTTGCCATAGGCGTCGTCGCGCGCCGTGCCGAGCATGACGATCGAAGAGCCGAAAGCGAGTTCGGCGTGGTGCACCACGTCGCCTTCGCCATAGCGGGCGCGAACGCTGAAGCCGAAGGCCTCGCACAGCCAGTCGATCATCTTGCCGGCATTCCTGTAGCGCAGCGCCGGATAAAGCAGCGGTGGTTCGGGGGTGTTCGGCATGGCTGATCTCCTTCAGCGGGTTGGTCGATCAACCCAGTCTGCGCGACGGCCGGTTGCGCGTCTTGAAGAAATGTTACCTCGCGGCAAGCGCCGTCGGCGCGACGCCTGCCAGGTCGCGAAACTCGCGTACCAGATGCGCCTGGTCGGCATAGCCGCAGTCGGCGGCGATGTCGGCCCAAGCGCTGTTGGCCTGTCTCGACAGGCCAAGCGCATGATTGAAGCGGACGATGCGCGAGAGCGTTTTTGGGCCGGTGCCGATAGCGTCCGAAAATTTTCCGGTAAGATGCTTGCGGCTCCAGCCAAGCTTTTCGGCCAGCGTCGAGATGCGGATCCGCCCACGCGTCGAGACGATCGTCTCATAGACCCAGACCATTTCGGCCTGAGTGCGGTCCGCGGTTGCCAACCGATCACCGACGAAGGCTTCGGCGATGGCAAAGCGTGTGCTCCAATCCGGCGCATTGCCGAGCCTTTCGCGAAGCGCGATGCCTTCGACGCCGAGCACGTCATCCAGGCCGACCATGCGGTCGGTCAGTTCGCTCATCGGCCGGCCGAAGAAGCGACGAGCGCCGAGCGGGGTGAAATTGATCTGCACACAGCAGGTGCCGCCGCAGGATTCGATCACTACCGGCCCGGCATAAAGGCCGGAGGCAAAACTGGTGAAGCGGTCATTGTCGCCCGGGTCCTGGCCGAGCCCAATGGCAAAGGGTTCGGCAAAGCTGATGACCAGCGGCACGGTCAGCGAGGCATATTCGACGGCGCGGAAATGGCCTGGCATGGTTTCGCGAAAGCCGCACATGTCGGTGACGACGCCCTGAAGCCGATGGCTCGGCGCGCGCCGCACCATCTCGAACCGATCGAGGCCTGGGCTTTCGTGGCGGCTGCCGTCTTCGCTGTCGGGCATGCGCTTTCCTTCCGCCACGCGACTTTAACAGACCATTCGTCGGAATCAAAAGCGCCCGGCTTTTGGCCGGGCGCTCCGAGTTGCCTGAGATTCTGAATTGTCTGGACGTGTTTAGGCGCCGCGCATCAGGCAGCCGGCGGCCAGCACGATGTAAGCGATGACGACAATCCACACAGCAGCCAAAGGGATGAACGCAAGGACGCCAAGCGCGGCGAGAACGCCGATAATGGCGATAACAAGGGATATAATGAAAATAAGCTGGGTAGGCGCACTGAGATTCATGTTCGGTCCCTCCTCAACATGATTCGTACAACGGCATACTATCAGTCGCGCGGTCACACACCAATGAGTGCACGCAGGCGGCTTTTCCACCATCGCACCCCGTTTGCGCCAAGCCGATTCCGCGCTACCTTCCCGACGAATCGGAAGGGGCTGATGGCGATGGGATTGCTGGACCAGATACGCTCGATCTTCGACGGCGACCCCGGCGTGCGCAAGGTCGCGGACGATCCTGTGCTGTCGGCGGAGCTGCTCATGCTGTTCCGCATGATCCTGGCCGACGGTTCGGTCAGCGAAAGCGAGATGACCGCCTTCAGGCGTATCTGCCGGGACGCCTTCGGCATACCCGAAACCAGCGTCGACAGTGTCATCGAATACCTCAACGATTTCGGCTACGAGACCAACAGCTCGCAGGCAATCGCGCAGTTTCGCGACCTCGACGTCGAACGGCGCAAGCTGCTCGCCCGCCACATGGCCGAAATCGCCAAGGCCGATTCGCAACTCGCCGGGAGCGAAATGCAGCTGTTGCGCCGCACGCTCGACCTGCTCGATATCAGCCCGGCCGATGTGGTGAAGCAGGAAGGCTGAGGCATCGGCTGACTTCTGAGTCATGGTAATTCAAGATTAATGTGAGAGCCCTTCCTGCTCTCGGCAAGGCCATTCTGGGCGCTCATGAGTTCACTGTGTATTGCAGCGGGGCGGCCGCCGTGCCGAGTCGAGCTGCACCGGCAAATACTGGGTGCGCAGCGTCTGGCCAGAGGCATCGCGCACGCTGGTCGTGGTGTGGGTCAGCGTTCCCAGCGTGACGTCCTGGCGGGCGAGCTTGCCAAAGCCGTCATACTTGTTGCCTTGAGTTGCGGCAGGGTTGGTGGAGGTGGTGAGCTGGCCACATTGTAATTGCCGGCCGCCGCTATGCATGCGAGGCGGGCCATGTGGTCAATCTACGTGCAATGATAGCCGGACGAACGCGATAAAAGTGCACCGAAATTGCGAAATTCTCTCCAATTCCTGCCGCACAATAGCGGCCACTAAGTAATGACCCGCGTCATAATTAGGATCTGTGAATGGCAACTAACGACCTTGTGCACTGGCTCGATAATCCAACAACTCTTGCATTTCTACAATCTCTTCCCCGTATTGTCCCGTGACCTTAATGGTGTTGGTGTCAAGATCAACCAGACTCTTCAGGAACAAGATGGTGGGCCGCGCGTGCTCAATTGGGGCTAAACCTAAAAGCCTTATCGCATAGAGCGAATTCGCATACCCACCCCCTGTTTGGGCCAAAGACATTTTCAATTCTTCCTGCAACTTTTCAATACCGTCGTAAATGCCAACATAAGAGTCCGTAAGCGATCGAGTTATTTGATCAAAATCTTTAGTTCTCTCGTCCAATTGCAATGGAGTCGCAAGATTCTTATCAATCAATCTTGCCCATATAAAAAGGTAAAGTGCACCAGTATCCTCATTAAATTCTTCAGCTTTCGTATCCCAGTCTATAAACTCCTTCGCAGTTTGCGAGGTTACGCGTGATATACATTGCTCTTCAACTCCTCGCCAAGTGAAGGGCCAATTATCGGCAAAGATTCCAATGGAACAGTTCAGTATCTCAGGAGTTGATGGCACAGTACCGCCGGCCTGCATCTGGGTCGATCCTCCGAAAAACCAAATTGCAACAAATCCGGCAATTTGCAATGCTATTTTAAAATGCATGATGTCAACTCATCACGGACCAATTGGGAAATCATTTACCTGTAAACTCGCACTACTCACCTTGTTCGGGCCGATTACATTCATAAGCGAGTTATAGTCTTTAGTGTTTGCCACCAAACAACCCAGTGACATCCCTCCTTCACCAGTCGTGGGGCTCCTCCCCGGATGAATGGTCCGCCCAGATACTAACGTTCCATCAGCTTCCAACGTCCAGCCAGGATCACCAGTGTTATCAATTTCGTATTGCCCCTCATGCTTATTCACGTTCATGCTAGAATTACCACTTAACAAGGAGCCAATCATCTGCTTTATTCCAGCAAATCCAGTCTTTTGAGTAATATGCGGTCTGGCAGATAAATTGTATTTACCGGGCGCAATTACATTATCATCAAAAGTGGTCGTCGTGTTAAATTGTCCACTGACATGTTTGGTGCCAAACTTTGAACCATAAGTTGCTACAAATTGAAGCCTTTCTTACTGTTAGCTGGATAGATATTGAGTAGACCAATTTTGTCATCGGGATTAGCGTTTAGCTTATCTCTTATTTCTTTTTCAGCTTTCTGGCGTTCGTTTTCCTTCGTGCTTTCCTTTCCATTAATGTTGTCAGGCGTGCCGCCAGGATCTTGTGATCCATAGGAGTGCCCATTCGCATCACTCTGGTTCACCGGATCATTTCCGGCATAGGCATACCGGTTTGTCCCAACCCCCGCCAGCGTCGGGTCCCAATTATCCGGTGAGATGAACCGCCCCAGCAGCGGGTCCATATATCTGGCATTGAGGTAGAGCAGTCCGGTCTCGGGATCGAAGCGTTCGCCGATGTAGCTCTTCTGCGTCTGGAAGCCGGTGTTGAGGCGTTCTCCGTAGGTCGCGTAGTTAGTGGCTTCGGCTACGGCGCCTGTTGCATCGGTGACCATGCGCACAGACGCTAAATGATCGCGGTGCAGGAAGGTTTTTACCGTGCCCACCACCTTGATGTCGGGATGGGGATAGCGGGTGTAGGTCTCTGCTCCGGGTGTCGCCGGATTGATCTCGACGGAGGCGTCGGGATAGAGCGTGGTGGCGACGGATGAGGTCTTTTTGGCTCGCGCCCCGTCTGGACCGTAGAACAGCGAGACGGTGCTGGCGGCCTGGGTCACCGTCTTCAGGCGGTTGGCCTCGTCCCAGGCGAGCGTCCTGGTGCCGTCGGAGGTCATGTTGCCGTTGGCGTCATAGGCGAGCGTCTTGACGCCGATCGCTGTTGGCGCGTGCGGACGCGGCGCTGTCGCCGCCGGGTAAACATAGGTGCCTGCAACGCGCGTGCGCGAGGTCAGATTGTCGTTGGCGGCACAGATGAACGTCTCGTCGAGCGTGTTGTTGCCAAGATTGTCGCTCGACGTCAGCCGGTCGGCCTTGTCGTGGCGCGATCGTTCTCGCAGCCAAGCGCGAAG
The DNA here is from genome assembly GCF_040318825.1 of Mesorhizobium sp. M1006. NCBI lineage: Bacteria > Pseudomonadati > Pseudomonadota > Alphaproteobacteria > Hyphomicrobiales > Phyllobacteriaceae > Mesorhizobium > Mesorhizobium sp. M1006. The sequence continues at coordinate 15,248 of NZ_JAMYMZ010000001.1, read as the reverse complement.
AAACGGGTGCGGTTCAAAACCTGCCGCTAAGGGAAAGAAAAAAAGATGCAAATTGGCGGCTGACGCCGCCAAAAAAGTTCCGCGCGCCCTTGACGAGAGGCCGGCTAATGGATGTCACCGCTTTTCATCCAAGCCGCGTGGACGTTACCCCGATCCAATCGCTTCAACCACTTCCACCCCAACCTGCCGTCAGTCCTTTTATCTTGCCGTTCCCCCTCCACTTGATCCGTGTACTGAGGACTGCACGGAAGTTCACTCAGGGCAGCAAAACAGCGACACAAAAAAGCAGCGGAGAAAGAGCAAAATCCACTGTCCGCGAGAGCCCAAATTTCGTGCGCGCAAACCGGATTCGATGACAAAATTTACAGGCCGCGAACGCAAAATTCTACCCGCGCGAAGCACTATCAGAGGCAAAAATCAGCATGCAGAACAGCCAAAAATCGCTGCGCGGGCCCCAAGTGTCCCCTCTATTTGATCGTCAATCGACCGGTTAAATGCAACAATAGAAACAGCGCAAAGGACACAGTAACGGCAGCGAGAACTGCGATGCACGCCTTTCTTTCGGTCGGCTTGGCGTATCGCATCAGTATCAAGAGACCAAAAATGGAAGCCAGCGGAATCAGGTATTGCCTGACTAATTCGGGCTCCCCTATCCAAGCTCCGGGTACATCGTAGCGGAACATGTGCCAGATCAGTGAAGCAGTCAGTGCCGCATGCATCAATGCCAGCAGCCCAAGTACAGCGATGGCAATCCACTTCAGTATCGTCACCATCTTTCGCTCCCCACAGGATCGGGCGACAGGTCAACACGCCCACCAAAATCAAAGCCTCTCCACACACCCGCCAACGTCGCCGTCGTCCCCGTAGTGACAGGACCATCCGGCCTGACGTGAATTAATAACGAGTTTCTGTGATAGAAACTCTCCAGTTTTCGTCTTTGGTACAATATCTGTAAAGTATTGCCCGTCTCCATACTTAGCATCCCTTGGGTTACTTGCCCCACTCGGGTTTGTCGGGTTCATCATTCTCAGATTCGTCGTTTCCTTGGTCAGGCAGCTTTGCTCCGCTCGGCGTCAAGCCCTTCACTTCGTGCGGCATTCATGCAAGCCCGAACGCCAGGACCAGGAAGCCCATCGCTCCGAACCCGGCGTGGATAACCATCCCGGCCCATGTGCTGCGACGCCGCTGGACGACATAGGGCAGCAGCAATGTGATCGGCACAAGGGTCAACAGGACTTGCCAGGGGAAGGCAGCGTGGAACAGCAACCACGGGATCCCGTTGACCAGCCAAGCCCGCCTGCCGAAGGCAATCTCTTGCCGCGGTAGCGCGAAACCCCGCCAGACAAACTCTTCCCCAACGATGTTCAGCACAAAAAACGGAAGCCACGCGCCGAGAATCCAGTATCGGCCGGGACCGAGCGGCTCGAAAGCCATGAACGAGGGATTAAAATTCATCCCGTCTTGCAGCATCCGGAGCGCGGCGCCGATGCCGCCGGTCAACACGCCGACGGCCGCCAGCCCTCCAACAGCCCAGAGCCAGTCGCCGCCATTCATCGGGCGAAGCCATAGCCGCGCGCCCAACCACCCCGGCCTTCCTGAACGCCGTTCCCGATACAACAGCAGGGCAGCCGTGAGAAGCAGGGGGCCAAAAAGGACGATGCTTGCGGCCAGGAACCACATCACCACAGGCTCTGCCCCGGTGGCGGAGACGAATGCCGGGACGGCTACCCGCGTTGTCAGGAACAGCAGCAGAGCACCCGCGCCGAACAGAGCAGCGGAGCCGCCCAGGCCCAGCGGAGGAACCCGATCAGGCTCCGGCCCGTCGCGCCTTTCATAACCGTTTGCTGTCAATGGCCATTCTCCCGCCCGTGCGCCAAACGAATAAGGTTAAGCCGTGCCACGAAGCGACACAGCCGGGTCCCCGCTGCTCCGCAGCGTCCCGGCGTTCGCTGGCCTTTCATTGTGCCACCGGCACGATGAACTCGCTTTGCGAACCGGCTGCTTACCCCTGTTCGTGCAGCCGTTTTGCAATCGCCCGGTGCAGGTCTGGAGCAGCAGTGACCAGCGCCTTGGCCGCCTCGGACTGCGGGTGGTCGAGTACTTCGCTCGTCCTGCCGCGCTCGACGATCTTGCCGTCATGCATGACCATCACCTCGTCGGTGATGGCGCGGGCGACGGTCAGATCATGGGTGATGAACAGATAGGCGATGCCGAGCTTCTGGTTGAGGTCGGCGAACAGATCGAGGATCTGGGCGCGGATCGAGACATCGAGCGCCGAGACCGGCTCGTCGGCGACGACCAGTTTCGGCCGGGTGATGATGGCGCGGGCGATCGAAAGGCGCTGGCGCTGGCCGCCCGAAAACTCATGCGGATACTTGTCCATGTCGCCTGGTGAGAGGCCGACCTCGTGCAGCGCATACGCCACCATCTCGCGCCGCGCGGCGGGCGACGGCTTCTTCTCCAGCACATGCAGCGGCTCGGCCACCAGTCTCTCGACCTTCTGGCGTGGGTCGAACGAGCCATAGGGGTCCTGGAACACGACCTGCATGTCGCGCCGTGCCGGTTTCAGCTCCGCCTCGCTCTTGCCGGTGAGGGTATCGCCGCGGAAGCGGATCGTACCTGATGTCGGCCTGTCCAGCGCCAGGACCATGCGGGCAAGCGTCGACTTGCCGCAACCGGAGCGCCCGACCAGCGCCACCGACTGGCCGGGCGCCATCGAGAAGGAAACATCGTCGACGGCGCGGATGGGAGCCCCTCGCTTGAAAAGCGAAATGCGCCGTGCCGGATAGTCGCGCGTCACGCTCATTACCTCGAGCAGGGGCTTGCCTTGGCCGACCTCATGCGTTCTGGCGCGCGCGGGCACATGCATCGAGGCCTGCGCCAGCTGGCGCGTATAGGGATGAAGCTGTCCGGACAGAATGCGCGCCGTGTCGCCGGCTTCCATCACCTCGCCATGGCGCAGGATGGTGATGCGATCCGCCATCTCGGTCACCACGGCGAGGTCGTGCGAGATAAGCAGCAGCCCCATGCGGTTTTCCGCAACCAGGTCGCGCAGCAGGTCGAGGATCTGCGCCTGCAGCTCCACGTCGAGCGCGGTCGTCGGCTCGTCGGCGATCAGCAGCTTGGGCTTCAGCGCACAGGCGATGGCGATGACGACGCGCTGGCGCTGGCCGCCGGACAGCTCATGCGGATAACGCGACAGCGGGAACTGCGCTGCCGGCAAGCCGACCCGGTCGAGCATTTTTCGCGCCCGTTGCTCGGCGTCAGCGCGGCGCGCCCTGGTGTGCCAGCGAATACCCTCGGCGACCTGCTCGCCGATGGTCTTGACCGGGTTGAGCGCCGTCATCGGCTCCTGGAACACCATGCCGATGTCGTCGCCGCGCAGCGCGCACATCTGGTCCTCGCTCGCCGCCAGGATGTCGATGCCGTCGAAGGTAACGCGTCCCGTGGCGCGTGCCGCCCAGGGCAAGAGCTGCATCACGGTGAGCGCAGTCATCGACTTGCCGGAGCCGGATTCGCCGACCAGCCCCATCACTTCGCCGGGCGCCACGGACAGCTCGATGTCCCTGAGGATGGGCGTGCCGCCGATGGCCAGCGACAGCTTCTCGATTTCGAGCAGGCTCATCGCTGCCGCCGCGACTTCGGATCGAGAATGTCGGCAATGCCGTCGCCAAGCAGGTTCAGGCCAAGCACGGTGACGACGATCGCCATCCCGGGAAAGATCGCCATCCACGGCGCCACCACCATGCGGGTCTGGGCGTCGAACAGCATGCGGCCCCAGCTCGGCATCGGCGGCTGCGTACCCAGCCCGACATAGGAAAGCCCGGCTTCGGCCAGTATGCCCAGCGCGAACTGGATGGTGCCTTGCACCAGCAGCAGCGTGGCGATGTTGGGCAGCACATGTTCGATGCTGATCAGCGTCCTGCTTTTGCCGGCGGCGCGGGCGGCGAGGATGAATTCGCGCGGCCAGATCGCCAGGGCGCCGGCGCGGGCGACGCGCGCGAACACCGGGATGTTGAAGATGCCGATGGCAATGATGGCGTTGAACGCGCCGGGCCCGAAGATGGCGGTGATCATGATTGCCGAAAGCAGCGCCGGAAAGGCGAAGACCAGGTCGTTCAGCCGCATCAGCACGTCGTCGGCGATGCCGCCACGCGCCGCGGCAAAGGCGCCGAGCGACACGCCGACGCCCATGCCGATGCCGACCGCCACCAGCGCCACGGCAATCGAGTTGCGGGCGCCAACCATGATCATCGACAGGATGTCGCGACCGAAATGGTCGGTGCCGAACCAGTGCGCCAGCGACGGCGCCTGGGTCTTGTCGGAAATGACCAGCCTGGTGACGTCGTAAGGCGTCCACTCGAAGGAGAGGATCGCGACCGCAGCCACCAGTGCGGTGACGACGAAGCCGGCGAGGAACGAACGGTTTCGAAACGCCTTGGCCAGGATGCCGGCAAGGTTCTCGTCGGGGATGTCGATGTGCAGCGTCATTGCCTGCCTCTCAGGCGCGGATCGACCACCGCATAGGAGAGATCGACAACGAAATTGACGATGATGACGGCGGCAACCAGCAGCATGACGACGCTCTCGACCACGATCAGGTCACGCTGGTTGATTGCCTGGAACACCAGCCGGCCGAGGCCGGGCAAATAGAAGACGTTCTCGATGATGATGGTGCCGGCAAGCAGGAAGGCGAATTGCAGGCCTAGAATGGTGACCACCGGGATCAAGGCGTTGCGCAGCGCATGCCGCCACAAGACAAGACGATAGGGCAGGCCCTTGGCGCGGGCGGTGCGGATGTAATCCTCATTCAGCACTTCAATCAGCGCCGAGCGGGTGACCCGGGCGAGGATCGCCGCCTGCGGCAGAGCGAGGGCGACCGCCGGCAGGAGCAGCGACTTCAGCGCCGGCCAGACGCCGGCGCCCCAGCCGGGAAAACCGCCGCCCGGCACCAGCCGCAGCCAGACGGCGAACAGATAGATCAGCATCAGCGCAAACCAGAAATTGGGCACGGCGACGCCAAGCTGGGCGGCGCCCATCGCAACCGTGTCGCCGGCCCGGCCGCGCCGGCTGGCGGAAAACAGCCCGACCGGGATGGCAATGACTGTGGACAGCGCCAGCGCCATCAGCGCCAGCGGCAGCGAGACGACGAGACGCTCACGGACCAGATCGATGACCGGCACCGAATAGGTATAGGAACGGCCGAAATCGAGGCTCAGCAAGCCGCCGGCCCAATGCAGATAGCGCAGCACGACGGGAGCGTTGAGACCCATCTGGTTGCGCAGCAATTCGATCTGGTCGGCGCTGGCGTTCAGGCCAAGCATCAGCCGCGCCGGGTCGCCGGGAATGATCTCCAGCACGGCAAAGACCACCATCGAGGCCAGAACCAGCGTGACGACGGCGATGGCGAGGCGCTTGAGGAGGTAGGCGGTCATGAGGAGACCGGTGCAAGCACTGGGCGAAGCTTGCGTTCCCGCCCACCCCCCTCTGTCCTGCCGGACATCTCCCCCTCAAGGGGGGAGATTGGCAGTTTCCACGCCGGCACTGTCCCTGCAACGCTAGTGGTTAGCGAAAGCGGCGGTGAGGGCTCAATCTCCCCCCTTGAGGGGGAGATGCCCGGCAGGGCAGAGGGGGGTGGGACGGAGTGCAACTTTCGCCCTTCTGTCAGCGACCCGCTCAATCCGTCCACTTCACCTTGGTCAGGTCGTTGGCCTGGATCGGGGCATTTTCCCACAGGCCCTGCAGTTTGGCGTCCCAGACGCCGACCTTCGGCAATTCGTAGAGGAAGCCGACCACGGCGTCATCGGCCAGGACCTTCTGCGCCTCGCCGAGCAGCGTCGTGCGCTTGGCCTCGTCGGAGGTAAGGTTCAATTCGTCGATGATCTTATCGAAGGCCGGATTGTCATAGTTGAAGTAATAGTCCTTGCGCGAATAGATATCGATGTCATTGGGCTCGGTGTGGGAAACGATGGTCAGGTCGTAATCCTTCTTGGTGAAGACCTGGTCCAGCCATTGCGCCCATTCGACCGGGATAATCTCGAGATCGATGCCGATTTCGCGAAGCTCGGAGGCGATGATCTCGCCACCAAGCCGCGCATAGGAGGGCGGCGGCAGCTTCAGCGTCGCCTTGAAGCCATTCTCCAGGCCGGCTTCCTTCAGCAATTCCTTGGCCTTCTCCACATTGTGCGGATAGAGGCCGGTCAAGTCGACATAGGCCTTGCTGGCGGGCGACATGTGCGAGCCGATCGGCACGCCGAGGCCGGCCGAGGCGCCGTCGATGATCGCCTTGCGATCGAGCGCAAAGGAAATCGCCTGCCTGACCTGCAGCTTGTCGAAGGGCGGCTTCTTGTTGTTGATCGACAGGATGGTTTCACCCTCGGTCGAGCCGATCACCACCTTGAAGCGCGGATCGTCCTTGACCTGGGCGACGCTGTCGGGGTCGAAGAACGGAAAGGCCTGAACGTCGCCGGAAAGCAGCGCCGGAACGGCGGCGGCGGCATCCGGAATGATGCGGAACTCGGCCTTGTCGAGGAACACCGGGGCGCCCCAGTAATTGTCCGACTTGACCAGCGTGATCGATGAGCCCTTGGCCCAGTTCTGGAACTTGAACGGGCCGGTGCCGATCGGTTTTTCCTTGTTGGTGTCGGCTGTCTCAGGCGCCACGATCACCGCGTCGCCCCAGCCCATATTGTAGAGGAACGAGCCTTGCGGGTTCTTCAGCGTGACCTTCACCGTCGCGGGATCGACGACCTCGACCTTGTCGATGGCGGCAAACAGGGCCTTTTGCGCGTTGACGGAATTGTCGGCGCGGGCACGGTCGAGCGAGAATTTCACGTCGTCGGCGTTGAAGTCGGTGCCGTCATGGAATTTCACGCCTGTATGCAGCTTGAAAGTGTAGACCTTGCCGTCGTCGGAAATGCTCCAGCTTTGCGCGAGATCGGGCAGCACCTCGCCGTTCGGGCCGATGCGGGTCAGGCCCTCGAAGACATTGGCATAGAGTACCTCGTCGATTGCCGCGGCGGCACCCGCGGTCGGGTCGAGATGCGGGGGTTCGAGCGTAATGCCGATGACCAGGTCGGTGCGCGCGGCCATCGCTGAGGTCCCGGCGGCCAACGCCAGCGCCGCGGCGGCCAGAATGGTTTTCCACAATTTCATCGTGCAACTCCCCATGTCTAAAACACGTGCTCAAACCCGGGCGGATAGAAGCGTGAATTCGCCCCCGAGTAAATTGCGTTTCGTACCGTGTGCCGACGCCGGGAGGAATGTTTTTCCGCCCATGGCCGGATCATGGCGGGCCGGCGCCCCTCAGCAGCACGCCGAGGCCGATCGCCATCACCTTTGCCGAGTCCAGCATGTCGGCAATGCCGACCCATTCATCGGGCCGATGGGCGAGATCGAGGATGCCCGGGCCATAGGCGATGCAGTCATAGATGTGGCCGATACGGGCGATGTGCTTCTGGTCGTAGGTGCCGGGCGAAATCACGTAATCCGGTTCGCGGTCGAATATCTCCATGATGCCTTGCGCGACCGCCTTAACCACCGGCGCGTCGCGCTCGGTCATCAGCGGCAGCACCTCCATCAGATCGCGGATTTCGTAATCGAACTTTTTGCGCTCGCGCTTCAGCCGTTCGAGGATATCGGTCACCTCGCTCTTGACCGCAGCGAGATCCTCTTCGAGCAGGAAGCGGCGGTCGATGGTCAGCCGGCAGGAATCGGGCACGTTGGGCGAGGGCAGGCCGGGCCGGAAATCCTCCGTCTGGCCGCCATGGATCGAGTTGATGTTCATGGTCGAGCGTTTTGCGCCTTCGGGCACGACCGGCATGCGCGTCATCTTGCTGTCGAGCGCCGGAAACAATTCATCCTCGAAGGCCCGCAGCACGGCGCCCATATGGCGCACCGCATTGTCGCCGAGGAACGGCATCGAGCCGTGCGCGATCTCGCCCTTGGTCTCGATCTCCGCCCACCAGACGCCGCGATGGCCAAGGCAGATGCGATCCTTGTTGAGCGGCTCGGGAATGATGACGTGGTCGACCTTCGGCCTGGAGAAATAGCCGAGCTTGGCCAGATGCGCGACGCCGCCAAAGCCGCCGGACTCCTCGTCGACCGTCCCCGAAATCTCGATGGCGCCGGGAAAATCGGGAAACACCTCCATGAAGGCTTCAGCGGCGATGATCGAGGCGGCAAGCCCGCCTTTCATGTCGCATGCGCCGCGGCCATAGACCTTGCCATCCCTGACGATGCCGGCGAACGGATCGAGGCTCCAGCCGTCGCCGGGCTCGACGACGTCGATGTGCGAATTGAAGTGCACGCAAGCACCCGGCGCCCGGCCATCGAAGCGGGCGACGACGTTGACGCGCGGGTAACGGTCAGTGTCGCCAGGCGTGCCCTCGGCACGGATGAATTCGATCTCAAAACCACGCTTCTTCAGCCGCGCGCCGATATATTCGGCACATGGCCGATAGGCTTCGCCGGGCGGATTGATGGTCGGAAAGCGGATCAGATCCGCAGTCAGTGCAACCAGATCATCGGCCCGGTCATCGATAGCCTTGAGGAGCCGTTCGTTCGGTTCGTTCATTCGGCGAATTGAGCAGCGGATGAGGGGGTTTTGCAAGCCCGATGGCGAATTGCCAGGCGATTGCGTGTCGTTACGGCAACTATTGCGGGAAATCGTTCAAATTCGCTGCTTTGGATTGGTGAAATCGTCAGGGAGTAGGTGTTAGCTCGCTGGCTTGCCATCAAAACGCTGGAGAACAGCGTGACGGCAGGCAGGCAAGGGGCATCAAAGGGGTTTGATTGCATGAAAAACACTGTTCTCATGGCAGCGGCATTGATGGCGATGCTGTTCGGTTCGTCGTTCGAGAGCCGGGCGGCCAGCCTGGTCGCGAACATCGACATATCCTCACAGACGATGACGGTAAGATACGGGCTTTCGTATTATCGGTGGAGCGTTTCCACCGCCCGCAAGGGCTACATCACGCCGCGCGGCAGTTACCGGCCACAGCGGACGGCCCGGATGTGGTATTCGCGCAAATACGACATGTCGCCAATGCCCTATTCGGTGTTCTTCCGCGGCGGCTATGCCATCCACGGCACCGGCGCGATCCGGCAATTGGGGCGCCCGGCATCGCATGGCTGTGTGCGCCTCCACCCCAGCAACGCCGCCGCGTTCTATTCGATGGTGCGCGAAGCCGGCTTCGGCAATACGCGGATTCTCGTGACGAATTAGGGCCTGCTCCTCGGCCCGCAATAAAAAACCCGCCGGAGCGGCGGGTTCGTTGGGGCCAAATAGCACCATACCGAAATTAGTAGCATAGCTGCCGGCACAAAGCAAGAACAAAATAAGGCTTGCACCCAAAAAAGATGGTGCGCTCAGGCGGGTTTGTCGCGCATTGTCGCTGGCCGACGCTTTTTGCGGCCGCTGATCTCCCAGCGCTTGTGGAACCACATCCACTGGCCGGGGTCTTCGCGCACCCAGCGCTCGACCACGTCGTTGAGAAGCTGGGTGGTGGCGCGGACGTCGACACTGCCGCCGGCGGTGCGCGGCAAGGTGAGCTTGTCCTCGATCTCGAGCCGGAAACGGTTGTTCGGCAGGCGTACGCAGCGCGCCGGGTAGACATCGCAATCGTAGTGCCGCGCCAGGGTGCCGAGAACCCGGTTGCTCTCGCAGGGGCGGCCGAAGAATGTCGTCTCGAGCCCGCCGGTGAATTTTTGGTCGACCAGCACGCCGATATTGCCGCCTTTCTCCAGGATGGCCGCAAGCGCAAACGAGGCACCGGTCGAAGACGGCAGCAGCGATCCCATGCTCGAGCGGCGGGTCGAGAGGATGTAATCGGCGAGATAAGGGTTGTTGGGCGGGCGAAACAGCGCCGTGATGTTCATGCCGAAGGTCGCCGCCGCCACTGGCAGCAGCTCGAAATTCCCGAGATGCCCGGTGAAGACGATATGCGGCTTGTCCTCGCCGGCAATGCGCACGAAATGCTCCACGCCCTTGACCTCGACACGGACTGGCTTCGTCGCAGCGGGATCGTAGTCGAACAAAGCATCGAGAAAGATGTATTCGGCGGCCAGGCGGGCCATGTTGCCCCACATGTCGGAAGCGATCGCCTCGATCTCGGCATCGCTCTTTTCCGGATAGGCCTTGCGCAGATTGTCGACGGCGACCTGATGGCGCGCTACCCAGGGGCCGATGCGGCGGGCAGCGCGGTCGGCGAAATTGAGCGCGCTGTCGGGCGGCAGCAGGCGCAGCGCGGAGATGATGATCATAGCGACCCGCGCGACCAGCCAGTAGTTGAACTGGCGAAGCCGCCTGCCATAGCGGAATCCCAGGTCCCTGCGGATCTTCCTGAAGGCGTTGCCGATCATTTCAGCCGACGCGCAGGATGATCTTGCCGAAGACGTCGCGGCCTTCCATGCGCTTCAGCGCCGCATCGATGCCGTCGAAGCCGACCTCGGTGTCGATCACCGGCGCGACCAGGCCCGCGGCCATCTTCTGCATGGCGTCGGCCATATTTTCCATGCGGCAGCCGAACGAGCCGAGCAGCTTCAACTGCTGCTGGAACAACTGCATCAAATTGATCTGTGTCGACACGCCGGAGGTCGAGCCGCAGGTGACCAGCCGGCCGCCGCGCTTCAGGCACAGCATCGAGGCGGCAAAGGTGTCGGTCCCGACATGCTCGAACACCACGTCGACGCCCTTCTTCTTGGTCAGCTTGCGCACGATGCCTTCGAAGCGGTCGTCGCGATAATTGATTACGTGGTCGGCGCCGAGCGCCTTGGCCTTGTCGATCTTGTCGTTCGAGCCGACGGTGGTGATGACCGTGCAGCCCATCTTCTTGGCCAGCTGAATAGCGGCGGAGCCGATGCCGGAGCCGCCGGCATGGACCAGTATCGTCTCGCCGGGTTGCAGCCGGGCATTGTCGAACAGCATGTGCTCGACCGTGCCGAAGGTGACAGGCGCCACCGCCGCGCCGATTTCGCTCACGCCGGGCGGAGCTGGGACCAGAAGGCGCGCCGGCAGGTTGATCTTTTCCTGCGCAAAGCCGTCGAGATGGAAGCCGTGCACGCCCGAAACATGCTCGCAGAGATTGTCGCGGCCTTCGCGGCAGGCGCGGCAAAGACCGCAGGTGCGGGCGCCATAGATCGACACCAATTGCCCGGGCACAAGGCTGGAAACGCCGGGGCCGACCGCCTCGACCTCGCCGGAAGCCTCGGCGCCGACGACCAGCGGCAGCTTGCGCTTGGCAAAAGCCATGCCGCGCCAGCCCCAGACGTCGATGTGGTTCAGCGCCACGGCCTTGATGCGCAGCGTCACCTCGCCGAGCGCAGGTTGCGGCGGGGGCGGCAGGTCCACCGTTTCAAGGCGGCGGTCCTCGATAAGTTGCAATGCGCGCATGGTGCCTGTCGGTTCAGTCTGGCTGAAAAAGGTCGCTTAGACCGGTTCCCGCGCCATGACAAGGCAGGTGTTCTGGCCGCCAAAGCCGAAGGAGTTCGACAGGACGGTGCCGACCTCGGCGTTGCGCTTGGTGTTCGGCACCACGTCGAGCACGATTGCCGGGTCGGGATTGTCGTAGTTGATGGTCGGCGGAATGATGCTTTCGCGCATCGTCATCAGCGAAAATGCGGCCTCGACAGCACCGGCAGCCGATAGGGTATGGCCGATCATCGACTTGTTCGACGAGACCGGCATTGACGAGATCCGCTCGCCGAATACCGTCGACAGCGACAAATGCTCCATCTTGTCGTTTTCGGGCGTCGAGGTGCCATGGGCGTTGACATAATCGATCCCGTCCTCGCTCAGGCCGGCATCGGCAAGAGCGGCGCGCACCGCCGCGATCGCCGGCGAACCGTCCGGCTTGGAGCGGGTGCGATGGAAGTCGTCGGCCTTTTCGCCGCAGCCGCGCAATATGCCGAGAACGGTGGCGCCGCGGGCAAGTGCTGCCTCCAGCGATTCCAGCACAAGGGCGCCCGAACCTTCGGCCAGCACGAAGCCGTCGCGATCCTTGGAGAAGGGTTTTGAGGCCTTTTCGGGGATGTCGTTATGGGTGGAGAGCGCCGACAGAAGCGAGAAGCGGATCAGCGCCTCGGCGGTCGCCGAGCCGTCGGCGCCGATCGACAGCGCCCTGTCGCATTCGCCGCGGCGGATCGCCTCGACGCCGAGCTGGATCGCGGTGGCGCCCGAAGCGCAGGCTGTCGACAGCGTGATCGGCAGGCCGCGTGTGCCGAAACGGTCGGCAAGCCGGTCGGCAATCGAGCCGAACTGGGTGGTCTCGAAGATGTCGAGTTCCCTGAGGCCGCGCGCTACCCGCAGCAGCCTCTCGGCACCGGTGTCGTGCCTGTCTGAATTATTGGGCGCGTCGAAATTGTAGAGCGAAAAGCGCTCGCTCCAGTCGAGCTCGACCGGCGGCGAAGCGAGGAACAGCGGTCCGCCGAAATCGCCGGCATCGAGGCCGGCCTCCGACATCGCTTCCTGGGCGGCGGTTTCGGCAAGCTCATAGGTGAGGAGACTGGCGCCCTTGGAACTCGACGGCAGGAAATCGACCATGCCGGAGATGCGGGTGTTGAGATGATCGACCGGGAAGCGGGTGATCGGATGGATGCCGGACTTGCCTGAGGTAAGTGCCGCCCAATTGTCGGTTTTGCCAACACCGAGCGACGTCACCACGCCGATGCCGGTGACGGCGACGATGGGCCTGCCCATGTGGTCGTTCAGATTGGCCATTTGTTGTCCAAAAACCTGTTTCTCTTGGAGCGTCGGATCGCCCGAAACCGCGCCACACTTTTCGGTCCGATGCTCTAGGCGGCTTTGATCAGCGCCATGCCCTCGAATTGGTGATAGCCGATCGCCGTTGCAAGGACGGTCTTCGGGACACCGGCAAACGGTTTTTCGACTGTGGCGTCGAAGACAGGATAGGCGGCCTTGCGGTCGACAGCCAGCGCCGCCAGCGCCACGGCAAAGGGGAACTGCGCTTCCTTCATGTGGCCAGTCAGCGTCGAAAAGCCGCGTGCGGCGATCGCCGGATTGGCGTCGAGCGCCGATTTCTCGGCGGCGGTCGCGGCATGGGCGCCCGAAGCGCCGGAGATCGCGAGCAGCTCGCCATTCGGCAATGCGGCTTGCTTCAACAGCACGGCGATCTCGCCGTCGAGTTCGTCCCGCCGGCGCCTGGCGCGACCGGACAGGACCGGGCCGAGTTCCGCATAGATCTTCCGGCCACGGCTTTCCGCATGCTCGCGCTGCTCCAGGACGAGAAACGCGCCGCCGGATCCGGTCACCACGCCGCCGCCTTCGGCACCTTGCCTCTGCCAGACCGGCCGCCACGGACCGCGATGCAGGTAGCCGGCCAGTTCATAGCCGAGCAGCATGTCGGAATGTTCGGTCTGGAAAGCGCCGCCGACCAGTATATGCGTCGACTGGCCGGAGCGGATGCGCGCGGCCGCGGTCTCGACAGCGGCAACGCCGGCACCTTCCTCGCCCATGAAGGTGCGCGACGACCCCGTCACCTTGTGGACGATCGAGATGTTGCCGGCGAGCAGGTTGGAAAGCTGTGCCAGAAACAGCGTCGGACGCAATTCGGTGGTCAGCTTCTCGTTGAGCAGCACGTCGCGGTCATTGCGGCTTTCCGATGCCGCGAGAATGGCCGCATCGACCGCCTCGTCGCGCTCGCCGCCGCCGGCGGCCACCACCATGTCCATGGTCGCGCAGAGTTCGTCATTACCCTTGATGCCGGCATCGTCGAGCGCAAGGCCGGCCGCATAGGTGCCGAGCCTCTGCCAGGTTTCCATCTGCCGCTGGTCGCCACGCTTGGCGATCTGCAGGTTCCAGTCGATCTCGGGCAGAGGATGGACCGTATAGGGCGAGAAGCGCGAGGCCTCCAGAACCGGCTCAAGCCGTGGCTGGAGGAGCTTTTGCCAATGCGCATCCGGACCCTCGCCCAGTGACGAGACAAGGCCGATGCCTGATATGACGACGTCGTGGGGGTTCATGGGAGGCTGTTGTGGGTCGGGCGCGTCAGGCGCTGTGTTCACGTGGCGTTCTTGGCGGCGACGAGCGCGTCGATCTTGGCGCACAGGTTCTTCATGACGAAATAGTCGTCGGTCGAAGCCTTGCCGTCATTGACTTCCTGCGTCCACTTTTCCAACGGCACCTTGATGCCGAATTCCTTGTCGATGGCAAAGACGATGTCGAGGAAGTCGAGGCTGTCGATGCCGAGATCGTCGATGGTGTGGCTTTCGGGCGTGATCGTCTCGATGTCGATCTCGCTGGTGTCGGCGATGATCTTGGCGACTTTGTCGAACGTGGTGGACAAGGGCTTTTCCTTCGATTGCGGGCGGAATCTGTCCGCATGTGTTTTGGGCTGTCTAATCGGTTTTTCCGGGCAGGAAAAGGCCTGATACGCCGCGCGCAGATGGGATTGCTGCCCAGGCAGAGCAATAGGGGTCGCTGGTAACCCCCGGCGATATGCCGAAACCGCCCCATCTCTGACCATTGGGTGTACCAATGTACCATGGTACAAAGATCTATGACCATAGAACGCGTGCAGACCGGGGTGCGCCTGGAAAAACGATTGGTGAAGGTGCTCAAGGCCTTGGCTGAGCATCGCGACATGAGCCTGGGTGACCTCATCGAGGGCATCCTGCTGCATGCTTTCGAAGGCCGGACACCGTTCTCCGCGGCGACCCTGGAAACAATCGGCCAATTGAAGCGCATCTACGAAATGGAGCTTGCCGCAGCGGACAGCCACGGTCTGGCGGAAACCGGCGGCGAGGGCGGATGACGAGCCATCTTGAGCGCAGCCACAGCATCGTGCTTTCGGGGCCGATCGACCGCGGCTTCCCGCTGTTCACGCCGATCGGAGAGACCCTGTGGGTGGACGGCTGGCGTATCGCATCCGCTATGTTCGCGTTACGCGGATTCGCGTTTCGGATTTGTCGAGGTGGCCTGCCGACCGACCACTAACGGAGGCACGGAGGCGTCGATTACCTATGCGTTCACGGCCTTGGAGCCCGGCAGGAGCATCCTATCTGTCCGAACTTACAGAGGACGCGTTCGCGGACATGATCGAGGGATGGAAGCTCCGTGTCGACGCTTGGCTGGTAGCGGTGAAAATCTGACGCCAAGTAACTTAAACGAATTGCCACTAAGGGTGGATAGTGTTGAAGAAGTCGGCGATGAAGCCGTGGATCCACTCGCACCGAAGCGTCTTGATTAAGGTCGACGCGACCTCCTCGCCTTAAGTGGCTCGGACGTTTGT